>JAEYAG010000231.1 GCA_023451265.1 Actinomycetes bacterium
AGGCGGCGCTGCAGCGACGCGATCTGCGTGCGGGTCTGCACGCGGAGCTTGGCGTCGAGGTTCGACAGCGGCTCGTCCATGAGGAACACCTGCGGCTGGCGGACGATGGCGCGGCCCATGGCGACACGCTGACGCTGACCGCCCGAGAGGGCCTTCGGCTTGCGGGTCAGGTACTCCTGCAGGTCGAGGAGCTTGGCGGCCTCTTCGACGCGCGTGGCGCGCTCTTCCTTGCCGACGCCGGCGATCTTCAGGGCGAAGCCCATGTTCTCGGCGACCGTCATGTGCGGGTACAGCGCGTAGTTCTGGAAGACCATCGCGATGTCGCGGTCCTTCGGCGGGATGTCGGTGACATCGCGGTCGCCGATGAGGATGCGGCCCGAGTTGACCTCTTCGAGGCCGGCCAGCATGCGCAGCGAGGTGGACTTACCGCAACCGGACGGACCGACGAGGACCAGGAACTCGCCGTCGGCGACCTCGAGATTCAGCTTGTCGACCGCGGGGCGGGTGCCGCCGGGGTAGAGGCGGGTGGCGTTGTCGAACGTGACAGATGCCATGTTTTCTTCTCCTTCACCGGCAGGTACGTGCCGGACGATCCGTAGTGAATGGAATGAGCGGGGGCTTGCCCGCACGCCCGACGTTGGGCGTGCGACCAGTATCGCACGCTCTGTCAAAGTGGGATGACCCGAGTGTCTGGGCATTTCCCAGGGTGCCTGGATAGCATCGAACCCGTTGCTGTCACCCGTCCGGCGACGTTCCGCGGTGCTCGGCGACGCATCACAGTTCTGCACTCCAGAAGGTTCCATGTCCCACGACGACACTCCGATTGATGAGACCGCTCCCGGCCGCCGCGATGCGGTGCGGGAGAAGGCGCAACTCGTCCACGCGCAGCAGTCGCGTGCCCGGATGCTGCGACGCTCGGCGCTCGTGGCGGGCGTCGTCGGCGCGGTGGCGGTCGTCGCCGTCGTCGTGAGCTGGGCCGTGGGCTCGGCCGCCGATCGCCCGCAGCTGGCGCCCGTCGACGCGCAGGACGACGGTTTCGCGGTGACGTCGGTGACCGCCGGGTCGTCGCAGATCGATTCGCTGGATGCCGCAACCCCCGCCCCGACCGAGACGCCCCAGGGCGAGGAGAGCGCCGCGCCGACGCCCACCGCCACGGCATCCGGCGTCGTCGACATCCACGTGTACGTCGACTACCTCTCGCCGGGCGCGAGGGAGTGGCAGCTGGCCAACTCGCAGCAGCTGACCCAGTGGGTCGCCGACGGTGCCGTGACGCTGACCTACCACCCGGTGTCGATGCTGACGGCGAAGTCGAACGGCACGAAGTACTCGCTGCGGGCCGCGAGCGCGGCGGCGTGCGTCGCCTCGTACGCGCCGGAGTCGTTCTTCACCTTCAACGACGACCTGCTGCAGCGTCAGCCCGCGGTGGACTCCGACGGCTGGTCGGACAAGGAGCTCGCCGACATCGCGCAGGCCAACGGCTCCGACGACCCGAAGGCGCTGCGGGAGTGCATCGAGACCGAGGCGTACGCGTCGTGGGTCAAGGCCGCCACCGAGCGCGCGATCACCGGCATCCCCGGTGCCGACGGGCTGTCGCTGACCGGCACCCCGATGGTCGTCGTCAACGGGCAGCAGTATGTCGGCGAGATGACCGACCCCGCCGAGTTCTCGCAGTTCGTGCTGACCAGCGCGAGCGGCGCGTACCAGAAGGCGAAGTCGGCGACGCCCACGCCGACCCCGACTCCCACCGTCGCGCCGTAGTGTGCGCCGGGCGCCCGGCTAGACTGGACGCCGCCCGCCGGCTTGGCGCAATTGGTAGCGCACCTGTCTTGTAAACAGGGGGTTGCAGGTTCGAGTCCTGTAGCCGGCACCGTCTCGTGAGCGCTCCCGAGAGTTTTCCCCGGTCCGCGCGGTGTACATCGCCCGGGCGTACGGGCCTACCGTGGCGGCATGAATGAGATCTCTCGCCAGGATGTCGTCGAGGAATGGGCCGTGTCGGGGATCGTCGACGCCGGCGGCTTCGTCTTCATCTCCTATTGCGTCGGCAACCCCACGGGAACGATGAGCGAGCAGGTGCACGGCGCCGTCGACACGCTCGAGCGGCGGCTGTCCTCGGTGGGCCTCACCCTCGCCGATGTCGTCAAAGTCGACGCGCTGTTCGCCGACGTCTGGGAGCTTCCGATCATGGAGGAGGTCTTCCAGGAGCGGTTCGTGGCGGGCTACCCGGCACGTAAGTCGATGCAGACGGTGTTCGCCCACGACGGCCTGCGATTCCAGCTCGACGCGATCGCGGCCCGACGTGTGGCCCCGGAGACTGCGGCGTCGTGAACCGGCCAGCTGTCGGTTATCTCCGGCGATGCGCCGCACGCCACGACGCGGATGCCCGTAGCTTCGACCTCGTGGACGACTACGACCCCCGCAGCGAACCCGAGCCGATCACCGAAGCCATCTGCATCCTCGGCTACGACTGAACCCCGGCTGCAGCCGGCGCGCCTGCGCAACTGCAAGTTCGCCGGGGCGACACGCCAGTCGCCGCCGTCGTGCCACGGCGTGTCGCGCACAATTCCTTGCAGTTCGACGAACCCGGGCCGGCCGGGCCGCGGACACGCCCGCGGGAGACGGCGCCGGTCGGAGGCCGGACTAGGCTGGCTCCCCGTGACCTCCTCCGCGCCCCACCGCCTCCCCGCGGGAGTGGCGTTGGGCGGCGCGGTGCTCGTCGGCGTGCTGACGGCGATCCAGGCGCGCATCAACGGCCAGCTCGGTCTGCGCATCGGTGACGGGTTCGTCGCCGCCGTCATCTCGTTCGGATCGGGCCTCGTCGTCCTCCTCATCCTGTCCGCCGCCCTCCCGGCCGGCCGTCGCGGCGCACGGGCGCTGGGCGCCGGCATCCGTCGCCGCACGATTCCGTGGTGGATGCTGCTGGGCGGCCTCGCCGGCGCGCTCACCGTCGCCACCCAGGGACTGGCCGTCGCCATCATCGGCGTCTCACTGTTCACGGTCGGCGTCGTGGCGGGTCAGACGCTCAGCGGCCTCGTCCTCGACCGCATGGGCTACGGGCCGGCGGGTGTCGTCGCTGTCACCGTGCCGCGCGTCATCGGCGGGGCGTTGGCGCTCGTCGCGGTCGCCATCTCACTACAGGGCGGCGTGCTCGAGCGCGTCCCGCTGTGGATGCTCGTGCTGCCGGTCCTCACCGGCATCGGCATCGCGTGGCAGCAGGCCACCAACGGGCGCCTGCGACAGCGGGTGGGCACCCCGCTGACGGCGACCCTCGTGAACTTCATCGGCGGCACCATCGTGCTCGCGATCGCCGCGGCGATCCACGTCGCGATCGTGGGCATGCCCGCGGGGCTGCCGACCGAGCCCTGGCTCTACCTCGGCGGCGTCGTGGGTGTGACCTACATCTTCCTGTCGGCGGCGCTCGTCGTGCACACCGGGGTGCTGCTTCTCGGCCTCGGGGCCGTCGCCGGGCAGCTCGTCACGGCCTTCACTCTCGACGCCCTCTGGCCGGCGGATGCCGGGCCGGGCTGGCTCGTGGAACTGCTCACCGTCGTGGTCGCCGCCGGCTCCGTCCTCGTGGCCGCGGCGCCGTGGCAGCGGCGCGTGCGCGGCTGAGATCCCGGCGGGGCTGCGGGGGCCGGTCGACGCGGCGTCCAACGAGCGCGGTGCCGGCGAGCGCGGTGCTCTGCTGCGCCGGACGGGTCGGCGCGTCAGGCGGGGGTGCCGCCGGCGCGCTGCCGTGCCTCGTCGGCCCGCTGCGCAGCCTTCCGCGCCCTCTTCTCGGCCTTGCGGGCCTTCTTCTCGGCCTTAGCCGCCCGCGCGGCCCAGTCGACGGGCTTCTTCTCCTTGGGCTTCGCGCCCTTGCCGCCGGACTTCTTGCCGCCGGACTTCTTGCCGCCGGACTTCCTGCCACCCGACTTCTTCTTCGCCGTGGCGGCCGCCTCTTCGCGCCAGCTCACGAACTCGCCGGGCTGATCCGCGCGCTGCGGCATCCGGCTGACGTGGGCGCGGGGATCGACGGCCTTGCGCCAGCCCGGGCGGGAGCGCTCCGGCTTGCCGCCGACATAGAGCCAGCCCAGCAGCTCCTCGTTCTCGGACAGTCCGTGCGCCTTGGCCACGGCCTTGCTGCGCGTGTAGTGGCCGGTGCGCCACAGGACGCCCCAGCCGGCCTCGTCGAGCAGCAGGCTTAGCATGTGCGCGACGCCCGAGGCGACGGCCTGCTGCTCCCAGCGGGGCACCTTGTCGCTCTTGCGGTAGCTGGCGACCACCGCGATCAGCAGCGGCGCGCGCAGCGGCTTCGACGACGGCGTGCTGTCGCCCTCCGCCTTCGCGATCGCCGCGCCCAGCACGCGCCGGTCGTCGCCGCGCAGCTCGATGATGCGCCACGGACGCAGCGACGAGTGGTCGGCGACGCGTCCAGCGGCCGCCACGAGGGTGAGCACTTCGGCGCGGGTGGGCGCGGCATCCGTCACCTTCGACCACGAACGCCGGGCGCGCACCGCCTCCAGCGCGGGGCGGCCGTCGGTCACGATGCCGACTCTTCCGGGGCGAACGACAGCGACAGCGAGTTCATGCAGTAGCGGTCGCCGGTGGGCGTGCCGAACCCGTCGGGAAAGACGTGGCCCAGGTGCGATCCGCAGTTCGCGCAGCGCACCTCGGTGCGCACCATGCCGTGGCTCGTGTCTTCGATGAGCTCGACGGCCTCGGGGCGCACCGACTCGTAGAAGCTCGGCCACCCGCAGTGCGAGTCGAACTTCGTGCCGCTCTGGAACAGCTCGGCGCCGCACGCGGCGCAGGTGTAGAGGCCGGCGCGGTGCTCATCGAGCAGCTCGCCGGTCCAGGCCCGCTCGGTGCCGGCCTGGCGCAGCACGGCGTACTGCTCCGGGCTCAGCTCCGCCCGCCACTGCTCGTCGGTCTTGTTCACGCGGTAGGTCATGGTGACTCCTCACTCCCTTCCATTCAACCCGACGCGAGCGGTCGATGTTCCGCGCGCACCAGAATGGTCGAATGGATGCCGACACCGCCGCCGTCGCGGAGCGCTTCGCTCGCTTCGCGCGGGACGAAGCGCCCGGCCGGTCGGAGCGGTACGCGCAGTGGGCGGCCGGCGTCGCCGCCGACGTCGCGGTGCAGCGGGTGCTGGCGCGCATCCCGGCGCGGCACCGGCAGCCGCCGCTCGTCTTCGCCGTCGCCCGGCTGCTCGGCTCGGGGGAGCCGCCCTACCCGCAGTGGCGGGACTGGGTGCTCGCCCACGCCGATGCCCTCGTCGCGGAATGCGCCCGGCGCTCCCTCCAGACCAACGAACCGCTCCGCTGCGCCGCACTTCTGCCGGCCCTCGCGCTCATCGACGGGCCCATCGCGCTGCTGGAGATCGGCGCGAGCGCGGGACTCTGTCTCTACCCCGACCGCTACTCCTACCGCTACCGCGGCGGGGCGGGGCAGATCGCCCTCGACCCGCCGGACGGACCGTCGCCGGTCGTGCTGGACTGCGACGTGCGCGGCGAGCGGATGCCGCCGGTCACCCGTCCCGAGATCGTCTGGCGTGCGGGCATCGACCTCGCACCGCTCGACCCCGCGGCGGCGGAGACCGAGGCGTGGCTCACCGGCCTCGTCTGGCCGGGGGAGGATGGGCGGCGGGAGCGCGTCGCCGCGGCCCTGCGCATCGCCGCCGCCGATCCGCCGGTGCTGCGCGCCGGGGATGGTGCGGCGCTCCTGACGGAGGTCGCGGCATCCGCCCCGCACGACGCGACCCTCGTCGTGCAGACGCCGGGCGTGCTCGCCCACATCCCGTGGGCCGGCCGCCACGAGCTGATCGCGGGGATCCGCGCCGTCGCCGGCGGTGCGGCCCGCTGGATCACGCTGGACCACCCCACCCTGCACGAGGGCTGGGCGCACCCGATCGATGCCGACGCGTGGCCCGGCGGCTTCGCCCTCGCGCTCGACGGCGAGGTGCTCGCCGCGGCCGACCCACTTGGCGGATGGCTGGAGTGGCGCACGGGTGGCGCGCCGGTGCGGGGTTAGCGTGAGCACGTGCCCCTCTCCGACCGCGATCTGACGCTCCTCCGCTTCGAGTCGCGGTGGAGCGGCACGGGAGCGCCGGGCGCCAAGGAGGAGGCAGTGCGCACCGAGCTCGGCCTCACACCGGCGCGGTACTACCAGCTGCTCGGTCGCGTCATCGACGCGCCGGATGCCGCGGCCCACGACGCCATGCTCGTCCATCGCCTGCGGCGCCTGCGCGACGCCCGAGAGCGCGAGCGCGCCGACCGCGCAGCCGGCCCGGCCGACGCGGCCGGCGCGGCTGTGCGCGCGGTTCACACCGGTACCGGCCGGTAACATTCTCTGGTGCCGAAAACCCCGCCGCAGAAGGACCGCTTCGACGATCTGCCCGTGTCCGGGGACGCGGCAGCCCGCATCGGGGCGCACCGCGCCGAGAACCCGCGCATGCGCGGCGGGCTCGTGTTGCTGTGGTCGGTGCTCGCGACCCTCGCGCTCGTCGCGATCGGGATCTTCGGCACGCTCATCGCCACCGGCCGGGTGACGCTGTTCCCCGCGCCGTCGCCGACGGCCGCCGTCGTCGTCACGGCCGAGCCGGTGCTCGACACCGCCTACAAGGTGACGGTGCTCAACGCCACCTCGCAGTCGGGGCTCGCGAGCGCCATGGCCGACGAGCTGGTGGCTGCCGGCTGGTCCGCCGACGATGTCACCGCCGGCGAGGCGGGCAGCGAGTTCGCCACCACGACCGTGTTCTACTCCGACGCCGCCGACGAGGGCGCTGCGCGCGGACTCGCGCAGGCGATCGGCGGCGCGGCGGTCGAGCTCAGCGACGCCTACACGGGCCTGGCGGGCGACGAGTCGGTCAAGCAGCTGGTCGTCGTCATCGGCACCGACCGGACGGATGCCGGGGCCGCCACGACCGCGCCCTGACGGGCTCGCGCCCGCGTGCTGGCGGCGCTCTGCCTGCGCGCGGGCGGGCTCGCGCCCGCGCGCCAGCGGGGCGTGTTTCGCGCGTGTGAACTCTTGGATGCGGCCGTGTCAACAGTTGCCGTATCGGCGGTTTCGCGGCATCCGCGGTGCATAGCATGGCGGAGTTCCACAGCATCAGGAGACTCGCATGACCCAGGGCACCGTCAAATGGTTCAACGCCGAGAAGGGGTTCGGCTTCATCACCGTCACCGACGGCCAGGACGTCTTCGTCCACTACTCGAACATCGACATGTCGGGCTTCCGCGTGCTCGAAGAGGGCCAGACGGTGGAGTTCACCGTCGGCGCCGGTCAGAAGGGCCCGCAGGCCGAGTCGGTCCGCGTCGTCTGAGTCCCGGCATCCCGCCCTCATCCGGCGCATGGTGCGGCTATCGGGCTGAATAGGCGCGATTCGCGTCGGCTGAAGGCGAGCGTCGACGGCATCCTGGCGCTCATCCGGCGCAAAGTGCGGCCATCGGGGCGGGTAACCGCGATTCGCGCCGGATGAACCCGGCGCCGGGGCGGCTTGCACTCGTCATGCCAGAGTGCCAGAATGAGTTAGCACTCGCTCCTCGCGAGTGCTAAAGACTCATCCTCACGTCCGGGAGGGACGACACACTTATGGCAAAGATCATCGCTTTCGACGAGGAGGCCCGCCGTGGCCTCGAGCGCGGCCTGAACATCCTGGCCGACGCCGTCAAGGTGACCCTGGGCCCCCGCGGTCGCAATGTCGTGCTCGAGAAGAAGTGGGGCGCCCCCACGATCACGAACGACGGCGTGTCGATCGCCAAGGAGATCGAGCTCGACGACCCGTACGAGAAGATCGGCGCGGAGCTCGTCAAGGAGGTCGCCAAGAAGACCGACGACGTCGCCGGTGACGGCACCACGACCGCCACGGTCCTGGCTCAGGCGCTCGTGCGCGAGGGCCTGCGCAACGTCGCGGCCGGCGCCGACCCCATCTCGCTGAAGAAGGGCATCGAGAAGGCCGTCAAGGCTCTCTCCGACGAGCTGCTCGCTTCGGCCAAGGAGGTCGAGACCAAGGAGGAGATCGCCGCCACGGCATCCATCTCCGCCGCCGACACCGAGATCGGCGAGCTCATCGCCGAGGCGATCGACAAGGTCGGCAAGGAGGGCGTGGTCACCGTCGAGGAGTCGCAGACCTTCGGCACCGAGCTCGAGCTCACCGAGGGCATGCGCTTCGACAAGGGCTACATCAACCCCTACTTCGTCACGGACCCGGAGCGCCAGGAGGCTGTCTTCGAGGACCCGTACATCCTCATCGCGAACCAGAAGATCGGCAACATCAAGGACCTGCTGCCGATCGTCGACAAGGTGATCCAGGACGGCAAGGAGCTCGTCATCATCGCCGAGGACGTCGAGGGCGAGGCCCTGGCGACCCTGGTGCTGAACAAGATCCGCGGCATCTTCAAGTCGGTCGCCGTCAAGGCTCCCGGCTTCGGTGACCGTCGCAAGGCGCAGCTGCAGGACATCGCGATCCTCACCGGCGCTCAGGTCATCACCGAGGAGGTCGGTCTCAAGCTCGAGAACGCCACCCTCGACCTGCTCGGCCGTGCCCGCAAGGTCATCGTCACCAAGGACGAGACCACGATCGTCGAGGGCGCCGGCGAGGCGTCGCAGATCGAGGGTCGCGTGACCCAGATCAAGCGCGAGATCGAGAACACCGACAGCGACTACGACCGCGAGAAGCTGCAGGAGCGCCTCGCCAAGCTCGCCGGCGGCGTGGCCGTCATCAAGGCGGGTGCGGCGACCGAGGTCGAGCTCAAGGAGCGCAAGCACCGCATCGAGGACGCCGTCCGCAACGCGAAGGCTGCCGTCGAGGAGGGCATCGTCCCCGGTGGTGGCGTGGCTCTCATCCAGGCCGGCAAGAAGGCGTTCGACGCCCTCGAGCTGACCGGTGACGAGGCCACCGGCGCGAACATCGTCAAGGTCGCCATCGAGGCCCCGCTTAAGCAGATCGCCCTCAACGCGGGCCTGGAGCCCGGCGTCGTGGCGAACAAGGTGTCGGAGCTTCCCGTCGGCCAGGGCCTCAATGCGGCCACCGGCGAGTACGTCGACATGTTCGCCTCGGGCATCATCGACCCGGCCAAGGTCACCCGTTCGGCGCTGCAGAACGCCGCATCGATCGCGGGCCTGTTCCTCACGACCGAGGCGGTCGTGGCGGACAAGCCGGAGAAGGTCGCGGCTCCGGCCGGCGACCCGACCGGCGGCATGGACTTCTGAGTCGCATCCCCTGACAGAAGCGCCCCTCCTTCGGGA
>JAEYAG010000260.1 GCA_023451265.1 Actinomycetes bacterium
ATCCAGCCTCTCGTCGAACCCGCCCCACAGCACATCGGCCTTGGAGCCGAAGTAGTTGAAGAAGCTCGAGCGACTCACGCCCGCGCGGCGCGTGATCTCGGCGACGGTCGTCTCGGCGTAGCCGCGCTCCAGGAACAGCTCACACGCCGCCTCGGCGATCGTCTCGCGCGACGTGGCCCGGGGTCGCCCACGCGTGTCGGCGCTCATCGCAACGGCCCCGGCGTCCACAGCACGTCGCCGTCGGCATCGCCGTCCGGACGGGTGCCCGCGACGACGACGTCGGCGCGGGTCCAGGGGCGCTGCGCGTCCTGATAGGCGAGCTCGGCCGCCATCCAGTCGTGCCAGAACGCGGTGGATGCCGCTTCGTCGCCGTTCTCCCCGTGCGCGATGTCGCGGGCGATGCCGCGTCGCTCCGCCTCGGCGAAGTCGGACTGCACCCAGATGACCGCATCGACGGCGTCGGCGAGTTCTCGGCATCCTGCCCCGACGCCCTCGAGCACGACGACGGTCGCCGTCGCCGGCACGTCGATCGCACCGGCGCGCTCGTGGATGTCCCACGCGGGCGGGCGGTAGTGCACGTCGCGGCCGGCAGCCAGAGGCGCGACCAGCCCCTCGAGCACGAGGGGGCTCCACGCGAACATCGGCGCGTGCCAGGCGAAGTCGTCGGTGATGACGTGGACGGCACCGGGCAGCGCCTCGGCGAGCCGTGCGGCGAACGTCGACTTCCCCCCGCCGCTGCGCCCATCCACGGCGATGATCGATCTGCGCCCCGTCGGCGCGGCGAGCGAGGCGAGATGCGCCGCGAGCTCTCGCACGGGAGAGCTCCGCCACTGCGCAACGGCGGGCTCGCCGGGTGCCGGCGTCAGGTCGGCGGGGTGGGGGTGGGAGGGCATGCGCTCACCCTAGCCCGCGCCGTGCGGCCGTCGCGGTGGCGTATTGTTGGCCTGCGTCCAACAACGCGGAATCCGGAGACACGATGCTCGACATTCGCACGGTGGGGCTCGCCCCCGATCTGGTCCCCTACACCGACGGCTGGGCCCTGCAGCGTGAGATCCACGCCGAGGTCGTCGCCGGTACCCGCCCCGACACCCTGCTGCTCGTCGAGCACGAGCCCGTGTTCACCGCGGGCGCCCGCACGGCGCGACACGAGCACCCGAGCGACGGGACACCCGTCATCAATGTCGACCGCGGCGGAAAGATCACATGGCACGGCCCCGGCCAGCTCGTCGGGTATCCGATCGTCCGCCTTCACGAGCCCGTCGATGTCGTCGCGCACGTGCGCCGGCTCGAAGGCATCCTCATCGACGTCCTCGCCGGCCTCGGCGTCGACGGCTACCGTGTCGAGGGACGCAGCGGCGTGTGGGTGCGCCGGCCGCTGTCCGAGGACAAGATCGCCGCGATCGGCGTGCGCGTGCAGCGCGGCGTCACGATGCACGGCTTCGCCCTGAACTGCGACAACTCGCTGCTGCCCTTCTCGCAGATCGTCCCGTGCGGGATCTCGGATGCCGGCGTCACGACGCTCTCCGAGGTGCTCGCTCGCGACCTCCGCCCCGCCGACGTGGTGGATGCCGTGAGCGCGGCCTTCCAAGCTTCCTTCGCGGCCCCGACGAGCGCGGGAGTTGCGGCATGAGCGCGTGCGGCTCCCCCTCGGCATCCGGAGCACCGGCCGGCCCGGCATCCGCTCCGGAAGGCCGCAAGCTCCTCCGGCTCGAGGTGCGCAACGCGCAGACGCCCATCGAGCGCAAGCCGGAGTGGATCAAGACCAAGGCCAAGATGGGACCGGAGTATCAGGCGCTGCAGGCGCTCGTGAAAGGCGAGGAGCTGCACACGGTCTGCCAGGAGGCCGGCTGCCCCAACATCTACGAGTGCTGGGAGGACCGGGAGGCCACGTTCCTGATCGGGGGCTCGCAGTGCACGCGCCGCTGCGACTTCTGCCAGATCGACACCGGCAAGCCCGCCGCGTACGACACCGACGAGCCGCGTCGCGTCGCCGACAGCGTGCGGCGGATGCAGCTGCGCTACGCCACCGTCACGTGCGTCGCCCGAGACGACCTGCCCGACGGCGGCGCGTGGCTGAACGCCGAGACGATCCGTCAGATCCACGCCGTCAACCCGGGCACCGGCGTCGAACTCCTCGCGACGGACTTCAACGGCGACCCCGCGCTCCTGAACGAGGTGTTCGATGCGCGGCCCGAGGTCTTCGCCCACAACGTCGAGACGGTCCCGCGTATCTTCAAGCGCATCCGACCCGCGTTCCGGTACGAGCGCTCCCTCGACGTGCTGACGCAGGCGCGGAACGCCGGGCTCATCACGAAGTCGAATCTCATCCTCGGCATGGGCGAAGAGCCCGAGGAAGTGGTCCAGGCGCTGCACGACCTCTACGACGCCGGCACCGACATCGTGACGATCACGCAGTACCTGCGTCCGACGCCACGCCACCTGCCGGTCGCACGCTGGGTGAAGCCGCAGGAGTTCGTGGAGTTCAAGGCCGAGGCGGAGCGGATCGGCTTCCTCGGGGTGCTCGCCGGCCCCCTCGTGCGCTCGTCCTATCGCGCGGGGCGCCTCTGGGCGCAGTCGATGGCGGCGAAGGGGCGCGCATTGCCCGCGGACCTCGCGCACCTGGCAGACGCCGACCTGGGGTTCGCCCAGGCCGTCTGAGTCAGTCGGCGCTCGTCACCGACTGCACGTCGCCGTCGCTCGTGAGGTTCACGAGGAGCACCTCGTCAGTAGCGTCGGGATCGAGGGCGTACTCCAGCACCGCGAACGGGTCGGAGCCGCCGTGCTCGTCGGCGAGGATCGTCATGCTCACCAGCTGCAGCGAGCGGATGATGTCGATGTGGACGTCGCCGGAGATGTCGACCAGCACGTCGTCGAGGTCCTCGCCGAGGCTCTCCTGCTGCTGCAGCAGGTACTCGGTGACCTCGCTCGTGCGGTCGTCGAGCTCTGCGACCATCGCGTTGCGCGCGGCCAGGTCGATCTGCTCGAGGGAGGAGATCATCGCCGCGGCGACGTCGAGGGCGGCCTGCGACACGTCGTCCTGGTCGGGAGCGGTGAGGTCGACCGTCACCCGCTGATCGGCGAAGTCGACCACCTCCGACCAGAAGATCGATCCGTCGGGTCCCGATTCCAGCAGTCCGAAGTAGTCGTGCTCGATCGCCATGGCCCTATGCAACCACCCTCCGGCGCCTCAGTCCACCAGCGCCGCGGCGAACACGTGCGGCGTGAAGCCGGTGAGGTCGCCAATGCCCTCACCTTGGCCGAGGAGCTTCACCGGGATGCCGGTGCGCTCCTGCACGGCGAGCACGAACCCACCTCGGGCCGAGCCGTCGAGCTTCGTCAGGACGAGCCCCGTCACGCCCGCGTGCTCGAGGAAGGCCTCGGCCTGCATGACGCCGTTCTGGCCCGTGGTCGCATCGAGTACGAGCAGCACCTCGCTGATCGGCGCCTGCTTCTCGATGACGCGGCGGATCTTCGTCAGCTCGTCCATGAGCCCGTTCTTGGTGTGCAGCCGCCCCGCGGTGTCGACGAGCACGATCTCGGTGCCGTGTTGCTTCGCGTAGTCGATGGTCTGGTAGGCGACGGATGCCGGGTCCTGGCCTTCGTGCTGCGGCCGGACGATCGTGGCTCCCCCGCGCTCGGCCCAGGTCGCGAGCTGGTCGACGGCGGCCGCGCGGAAGGTGTCGGCGGCGCCGACCACGACGGAGCGACCGTAGCGCTGCAGGAACTTCGCGAACTTGCCGATCGTCGTTGTCTTGCCGACGCCGTTCACCCCCACCACCAGCACGACGGCCGGACGCTCGGTGAGTCGCAGCGTGGTGTCGAACTTCGCGAAGTGCTCCTCGAGGGTCTCCTTCAGCATCCGCTGCAGATCGCGCGGGTCCGTCGTACGGAAGCGCTCGACCTTCTCGCGCAGCTCGTCCACGATCCGCTCGGTGATGTCGGGGCCGAAATCCGCGGTGAGCAGCGCCGTCTCGAGGTCGTCCCACGTGTTCTCGTCGATCGTGGGTTTGACGAACATGCCGCGCAGCGCGCGACCGAGCGACCAGGAGTTCTCCGCCATGCCTCCAGCCTAGAGGCGCGCCCCGCGTCAGACGGCTTCGCGCTCGCGCACGCGCTGCCCGACGACGGCCGAGACGCCGTCCTGGCGCATCGAGACGCCGTACAGCGCGTCGGCGATCTCCATGGTGCGCTTCTGGTGGGTGATGACGATGAGCTGGCTCGACGCGCGCAACTGCTCGAAGACGCCGAGTAGCCGCCCCAGGTTCGCGTCGTCGAGCGCCGCCTCCACCTCGTCGAGGATGTAGAACGGGCTCGGGCGCGCCTTGAAGATCGCCGTCAGCAGCGCGACCGCGGCCAGTGAGCGCTCCCCGCCGGACAGCAGCGACAAGCGCTCGATCTTCTTGCCCACCGGCCGCACCGACACCTCGATGCCTGTCGTGAGCGGGTTGTCGGGATCGGTCAGCGAGATGCTGCCCGATCCCCCCGGGAAGAGAATCGGGAACACCTCGCCGAACGCGGTCTTGGTGTCTTCGAACGCCGCCAGGAAGATCGTCTGCATCCGCTCGTCGAGGTCGGCGATGATCGTCTGCAGGTCGGTGCGAGTCTGGACCAGATCGGCCAGCTGCTCGGTGAGGAACGCGTGCCGCTGCTCGAGAGCGGCGTACTCCTCCAGCGCGAGCGGGTTGACGCGGCCGAGCTGCCCGAGCTTGCGCTCGGCCTCCTGCAGCCGACGCCGCTGCGCGGCGCGGTCGAACGTGCTCGGGTCGCCTTCGCCGTCATCGGCCGGGATCGGCTGGTCCGGACCATATTCCGAAACCAGAGTATTTTCGTCGAGGCTGAGCTCGGACGCGACGCGTTCGAGCAGGCTCGTCACGTGCAGGCGCTTCTCGTGCATCTGCAGCTCGAGCCCGTGCACGCTCTCGGTGAGCCGGCTCAGCCGCTCGCGAACCGCGGCCTCTTCCGCGCGCAGCGTGGAGAGCTCGCTCGTGAGGGCGCTGCGGGCCTGCTCTGCCAGCTGCAGTTCGACGCGCGCCTGCGTGACCGAGCGATCGACGGAGTCGAGCACCGGCGGCAACGTCTCGGCGACCTCCGCCGCCAGCTCCCGCTGCGCCCGGCGGATGACGGCGCGCCGCGCGGCCTCCTCCGCCGCGACGCGCTCCCGCTCGCGCTGGCGGACGAGCTGATCCACGCGCGCCTCACCAGCACGGACCCGCTCCTTGAGCGTCTCGACCTCGAGACGCTCGCGCATCTCGCGGTCGCGCGCCGTCTCCAGCGCCTCGAGCATGCCGTCGCGCGCCGACGCGTCGAGCATCGGGCGGGGCGCCTGCTGCGCGGTCTGCAGCGCGTCATCCGCCGCCCGCGCGGTCTTCTCGGCATCGGCGACGGCGGCCTGCGCCTGCGCGAGCCCCGCCTCCAGACGCTCGCACTCGGCGACAGCGGCTTCGTGCCGCACCGTGGCGCGGTTGACCTGTTCGGTGTGCGCGGCGAGGGCGGCGTCGTGCTCGCGGAGACTCTGCAGCGCGTCCTTCGTGTGGCGCCGCGCTGCGTCCCAGGCTGCCTGCGCCTCGGTCAGGGCCTCGCGCAGCGAGTCGGCGACCACGCGGATCTCCGCGAGCCGCTCCTCGGCGGCATCCCGCTCCGCGGCGAGCTCCAGGCGAGACCGTCCGCCGCCCGATCCGGCGCGGACCGTGAAGGGCGTGACAACCTCCCCCGCGCGGGTCACGATCGTCACCGGGGCGCCCGACGCGCGTGCGGTGAGGGCGCGTGCAGCGTCGTGCGCCGCCGCGAGGTCGTCGACGATCGCGACGTAGGCGAGGAGGCCACGGACGCCGTCCGGGCCGGTCACGACCTCACCGGCCGCCGTCGCTCCGACGACGCCGGTGAGATCCGGTGTCGCCGCCGGCGCCTCGGCGAGGAGGATGTCCACGCGGCCGAGGTCATCCTCGCGCGCGGTGCGGGCGACGTCGAGGGCGGCGGCGATGTCGTCGACGAGTACGCCCTCCGACAGCGCGCCGAGAGCGGCGGCGACGGCCGCCTCGAATCCCGGTTTCACCTTCACGGCATCGCCGACGAGACCCCGGATGCCGCGGCCACCGCGCTCGATGAGGGCAGCGGCGGCATTGCGCACATCGAGGGCGCGGCCCAGGGCCGCCGATTGGGCGGTGAGCGACTCGACCTCGCGTTCGGCCGCGTGCAGGCGCTCGCGCAGCGCCGACACGCCGGCCTCGGCGTCGGCGGCCTCGCGCTGTGCGCGCTCGTATGCCGCGGCGTGCTCCGCGGAAGACCCCTCCGGAACGAGGTCGGGATCCACGCCGGCGAGCACCTCTTCGGCTTCGGATCGCCGCTGCAGCGCCGCCTCGAGGGCGCGTTGCTGGCGTTCCACCGCCGCGCGCACCGCATCCAGGCGCGATCCCGCGGCATCCGCGGCGCCGCGCAGCTTCGTCAGCCGCATGTCGTGCTCGGAGACGAGCGCGCTCTGGGCCGCGATGTCGGCGTCGAGGGCGTCGAGCTCGGCCCGCGCCCGGATGACGTCGCGGCCGGCGGTGGCGGCGGCATCCTGCGCACCGCCGAGACCCGCGGCGATCTCGTCGACCTCGGCACGCGCCTCGTCGATCGCCGCCTGGCTGACGGTGGTGACCTCGATCGCGAGCTGCCCGTCGTCCTCCAGCAGCGCAAGTCGCTGCCCCGCCAGCGAGTACAGGCCGCGCAGCCGCTCCTGCACCCGCTCCAGGGCGAACGCCGTGCCGCGAGCGGCGTCGACGGCCTCGGAGCGCTGCTGCGCCTCCAACGCGTCGATGCGCAGCTTCAGCTGCTCGGACTGGTCCTGCAGCACGAGCCGCTCGGCGTGTCGTTCCTGCTCGTTGCGCGCGTGGTCGGCGAGCTGCGCACGGAGCCCGACGAGATCGTCGGCGAACAGCCGCGCCTTCGCGTCGCGCACGACGGCGGCGATCGTGGCGGCCTCCCGCGCGATCTCCGCCTGCTTGCCCAGCGGCTTCAGCTGACGGCGCAGCTCTCCGGCGAGGTCGCTCAGCCGCGTGAGGTTCGCCTCCATCGCCTCGAGCTTGCGGAGCGTCTTCTCCTTGCGACGGCGGTGCTTGAGGATGCCGGCGGCCTCCTCGATGAAGCCACGGCGATCTTCGGGACTCGCCTGCAGCACGCTGTCCAGGCGACCCTGACCGACGATGACGTGCATCTCGCGGCCGAGGCCGGAATCGCTCAGCAGCTCCTGCACGTCGAGCAGGCGGCAGCTGTCGCCGTTGATGGCGTACTCGCTGGTGCCGTTGCGGAACAGCGTCCGGCTGATGGTGACCTCGGAGTACTCGATCGGCAGCGCTCCGTCGGAGTTGTCGATCGTGAGCTGCACCTCGGCGCGCCCGAGCGGGCCTCGCGTGGACGTTCCGGCGAAGATGACGTCTTCCATCTTGCCGCCGCGCAGCGTCTTGGCACCCTGCTCTCCCATCACCCAGGCGAGGGCATCGACGACGTTGGATTTTCCCGACCCGTTGGGGCCGACGATGCAGGTGACCCCGGGTTCGAGCGCGAACGTCGTCGGCTGTGCGAACGACTTGAAGCCCTTGAGCGTCAGGCTCTTCAAATGCATTCGGGCGTCCTCCGCGGGCAGGGTGTGCGCACCACGCTAGCGGAACCGATCCGCAATCCTGTCTTGACGCGGCCCACGCGGAGGGTCTAACGTGACAGATCGCGTCTGAAGTCGAGAGGAGGTCCCAGAAATGATGATGCACATTGACACCGCCGGAGCGTTCGCTCCCGTCGTTGCGTTCGCCGGGACCGGCTCCTTCGGCGCGTTCTGCCGCACGGCCGGCTGACCGTCGCTCGGGAGAGCTCCGTCCGCCTACGGACCTGAGCGTCCCGCACGCCCCCTTCGCGCCCTCGTCGCTTCCGCGACCCCGCGCCGCTGCCGCAGCCCGGCACCCTCCTCGGAGCACTCGCTCCCTCACGAAAGAACCCACATCATGCATCCCTTCACCGCGTCATCCCTCGACGCCACGTCATACGAGAACCGCCGCATCCGGCTCGCTCAGCGCGACCGGCTGCAGCGCGAGCAGGACTGGCAGCGTCTCCTGCAGATCCGCCCGTTCCTGTGACGCCGCTCCCCTTCGGCCGGGGCGTCCATCCGACGCCCCGGCCGAAGAGCCCGCACACGATCACCGACAAAGACACCACTGAGGACACCCCATGAGCACCATCGCCGGGGTCGAGTTCCGACCCCTCACCATTCCGGCATCCGTCGACGCCGACGACGCCGCTGACTTCCACGAGTTCACCCGCGTACGCAACCTCGTCTACCGCGAGATGTCCGGCAACGACGACGACGCGATGACGCCGGCGGAGCTGCTGCCGCACTATCAGAGCGACGTCGACGAGATCCGCCACGCGTGGGCGGTCGTCGCCGACGGCGCCTTCATCGGCCGCGTCGGCGTCGACATCCCGCTGGAGCAGGGCTCGCGCACCGCCTACTGGCTGATCGAACTCCTCGCGGCCCATCACGGCCGCGGTATCGGATCCGCGGCCTACGAGCTCATCGAGCAGACGGCCCGGACCCACGGCCGCACCGTGCTGCAGTCCTGGGCAGAGCACCGCGACGCCCCCGGCCCGCGTCTGGAGGCTCCGACCGGGTTCGGCTCGATCCCGACGGACCGCGCCGCCCGGTTCCTCCTCCGGCACGGCTACACGCTGGAGCAGATCAACCGGCAGAGTGCGCTCGATCTCACCACCGCCGACGACACGGTGGCGGCGCTGTTCGCCGAGGCGATGCGCGCGGCGCAGGGCTACCGCATCGTGCAGTGGCTCCTCCCGACCCCTCCCGAGTACGTCGACGGCTACGCGTGGATGAAGTCACGCATGTCGACCGACGCCCCCAATGCCGACCTGGAGGTCGACGAGGAGGCCTGGGATGCCGAACGGGTCGCCCGCCATGATGCGAAGTACCTCGCCGCGGGTCAGACGATGCTCGTGACCGCCGCCGTGCATGAGGCCACCGGTGATCTGGTCGCCTTCAACGAGCTGGTGCGGGGCGTTGATCCCGAGGCCGCCAGCCACCAGGAGGACACGCTCGTCCTCCGCGAGCACCGCGGACACAAGCTGGGGCAGCTGGTCAAGTGCGCAGGCCTCACCCGGTGGCGCGCGACCGAGGCGCCGGCGTCGCCGAAGGTCATCACCTACAACGCGGAGGAGAACCGTCCGATGCTCGACATCAACGAGGCGATCGGCTTCGTGCCCGTCGTCTACGAGGGCGCGTGGAAGAAGGTGCTGTCGTGAGGTGAGACGTCACCGCCGACGCTGACACCGCGGACAGAAGTGACTCGAGCGGTTGGTGAACGCCACGCGCACGGTGGGTGTGCCGCAGCGGGGGCACGGCTGCGACGTGCGTCCGTACGCGTTCAGCGAGTGGGCGAAGTAGCCGGCCTGACCGTTGACGTTCACGTACTGCGCGTCGAAGCTCGTGCCGCCCTCGGCCAGCGCCTTCTGCAGCACCGCGCGCACGTCGGCGAGCAGGCGCTTCACCGCCGGCGCTGAGAGCGCGGCGGCCGGCGTCTCGGGATGGATGCGGGCCGCCCAGAGCGCCTCGTCGGCGTAGATGTTGCCGATGCCGCTCAGCACTGTCTGGTCCAGCAGCACGCGCTTGATCGCCGAGCGTTTCGCGCGGATCGCCGCGATCACCGCGCGATCGTCGACGGCCGGGTCCAGAGGGTCGCGGGCGATGTGCGCCACCTGGGAGGGGGTCGCCGCGGCATCCGTCCCCCATCCGCCCGCGGCGCCGTCAGGCGTGGCGACCAGGGTGTCGACGGCGAGTGAGCCGAATGTGCGCTGGTCGCTGAAGACGACGTCGATCTCGCCGTGGGAGGGATGCTGGATGTGCAGGCGCACGCGCTCGTGACGCTCGTCGGGGGCACCCGGGGCGCGCAGCAGAAGCTGACCGCTCATGCCGAGGTGGGCCACGATGGCCTGCGCCGGCGCGGCGGTGTGCCCACCATCGGCGGCGGACAGGGGCAGCCACAGGAACTTGCCCCGCCGCGCGGCGGCGGTGACCGTGCGTCCGGTGAGAGCACGCTCGAACGAGGCGGCGTCGCCGGAGTGCCGCGTCAGCGCCCGCGGATCGCGGGCGTCGACCGCGACGATCCGCGCACCGACGACCGCCGGCTCCAGCCCTGCCCTGACGACCTCGACCTCGGGCAGTTCAGGCACGGTCGCTCAGCGCGTGCCAAACGGCGAGGGCCGCGGCCATCTCCGCCTGCTTCTTGCTCGACCCGGTGCCGCTGCGGGCGACATCGCCGACGGTGACCGTCGCGGTGAAGACGCGGTGGTGGTCGGGGCCTTCGGCCTCGACGACGTACACCGGCGGGGCGAGATCGCGCCGCGCCGCGAGCTCCTGCAGGCTGGTCTTGGGGTCCATCGCCGCGCCATAGCGCTCGGGATCTGCCATGAGCGGCTGCACGAGGCGAAGCACGAGACCGGTCGCGGCATCCGGTCCCGCCGACAGATAGGCGGCGCCGATGACGGCTTCCATGGTGTCGGCGAGGATCGAGTCCTTGTCGCGACCGCCGGTCTGATCCTCGCCCCGGCCCAAGCGCAGATGCGCACCGAGCCCGATGCTGCGGGCGACCTCGGCCAACGCCACCGTGGAGACGACACTCGCGCGGCGCTTCGCCAGCGCGCCCTCGTCGAGTTCGGGGTGAGTTGTGAACAGGTGGACCGTCACCGCCTGGCCGAGGATCGAGTCGCCGAGGAACTCCAGCCGCTCGTTGTGCGGTGTCCCGCCCTTCTCATACGCGAAGGAGCGATGCGTGAGCGCCAGCGACAGAAGCTCGGGGTCGATGTCGACCCCGAGCTTGTCGGTGAGCACCGCGTGCTCCATCACAGCATCCGTCATCGGGAGGCTGCCGCGATCAGATGTCGGCGACCTTGCGGCCCTTGTACTCGAGGAACAGCTCGGTGCCCTGCGAGTCGGTGACGACCTTCGCCTGGTGCGGGCGGCTGTAGACGACCTTGCCGTTCTCGACGGTCTTGACGAGGGCGGGCGCCTCGGCCTTCCACTGCGCGCGACGCGAACGGGTGTTGGAGCGGGAGACCTTCCGCTTCGGGGGGTTACCTGCCATGGCTAGCTCTTCTCTGTATCGGAGGCGAGGGGGCGCGCGGCCACATCGTCCTGGTCTGGGGTGAGGGCCTTCAGCGCGGCCCAGCGCTCGTCGATCGGGGTTTCCAGGACGGTTCCTGCGGCCAGCTTCTCGCCCGTGGCCGGATCAAGGCCGGGGCAGTCCGGCTGGCACACCGGCTGGAACGGAAGCGACAGGACGATCGAATCCCTGACCGGAGTTTCAAGATCCACGTGGTCGTCTTGAACCTCGAAGTCGGTCGCTTCCGTCCCAGGATACCCGAAGAGCTCCTGAAACTCGACTTCGACGGGCCGGTCGATGTCTTCGAGACACCGTCCGCACACCCCGCGGTAGGTGGTCTCCACGTCCGTCGTGACGAGGATGCCCTCGTGCACGGACTCCAGCCGCACCTGCAGCTTCACCGGCTCGCCCTGCGCCACGTAGACGAGCCCCTCGCCCCACTTCGCCGGCGCGGGCACCTCGACGTCGAACTCGCGCATCTCACCGGCGCGGTGCGCGATGTCGCGCACCGGGAAGACGAACGGACCGCTCACATGCTTTCTGACCACCCGGCAATGCTATCCGCCGACGGCGCCCCGGGGGCCGTCAGCGCTCGCGCGCGCCGGTGTCGAGGAACCGTGCGACAGGCCCCGGCACGAAAGGCGCGACGTCGCCGCCGAGGGCGGCGACCTGCCGCACCAGCGAGCTGGAGACCATCGCGTGCGCGGGATCGGGCAGCAGGAAGACCGTCTCGATCGCGGCGAGGTGACGGTTCACGATCGCCATCGGCGTCTCGTAGGCCACGTCGACCTGCGAGCGGATGCCCTTGACGAGCACGCCCGCGTCGACGTCTTCGGCGTAGTCCACGAGCAGGCCCATGCTCCACGACGCGACGATGACGTTGCCCTCGATCCCCTGCTCGGCGATCGACTGCTCGAGGAGCGTCAGCCGCTGTGCGATCGGGAGCATCGCTTCCTTGCCGGGGTTGTGCACGACGAGCACGTGCAGCTCGTCGTACAGCGCGGCCGCGCGGCGGATGACGTCGAGGTGTCCAAGGGTCGGCGGGTCGAAGGATCCTGGGACGACCGCGATGCGGTTGTTCATGCGTCCAGCCTATCGGCGCGGCGGGGTGGGGTGAGGTGCGGTTTCGACTCGCTGCGCTCGCTCAGCCTTGATCCGCGCCGCGTCAATTCTTCGCGAGTGCGGCGCGCTCCTGCTGGCCCACTCGTCGCTCGATGGCCGCGGCGAGGCCGGGATGCCGCAGGAGCGCCGGGTCGTCCTCGAGCACCTGCTCCGCCGCCGCGCGGGCGAGCGCGATGAGGTCGGCGTCGGCGACCACCCGCAGCAGACGCAGCGAGGTGCGCGCCCCCGACTGGGCATCGCCCAGCACGTCACCCTCGCCGCGCAGCTCGAGGTCGACCTCCGCGAGCGCGAACCCGTCCGTCGTCGCCGCGACGGCATCGACACGGGAGCGTGCGGGCGTGCCGGCGGGCGCCTCGGTGACGAGCAGGCAGAGCCCGGGAACCGCGCCGCGGCCGACGCGGCCGCGCAGCTGATGCAGCTGCGACACGCCGAACCGATCCGCTTCGAGGATCACCATCGTCGACGCGTTCGGGACGTCCACGCCGACCTCGACGACCGTCGTGGCGACGAGCACGTCGATCTCGCCGCGCGCGAACGCCTGCATCACGGCATCCTTCTGCTCCCCCGGCATGCGGCCGTGCAACGTCTCGACGCGCAGGGCGTCGTACGCGGGGAACTGCGCGAGGAGCTCCCGCACTTGAACGACGCCCCAACGGGTGCGCGGCTGCTCGCCCTCGAGCACCGGCGCCTCCTCCGCGGCATCCTTCGCGTCCTTCCCCGTCGCCTCGGCGTCGATGGCGGCGCACACGACGAACACCTGGTGTCCCGCGGCGACCTCCTCGACCACCCGCTCCCAGACCCGGCCGAACCAGGCGGGCTTCTCAGCCAGCGGCGCGACGTGGGTCGCGATGCCGGCGCGGCCGGCCGGCATGGTGCGGATCGTGGAGACATCGAGGTCACCGAAGACGGTCATCGCGACGGTGCGCGGAATGGGAGTCGCCGTCAGGACGAGCACATGCGGGCTGGTGCCCTTCGCACGCAGCGTCTCGCGCTGCTCGACGCCGAAACGGTGCTGCTGGTCGACGACGACGAGCCCGAGGTCGGCGAACGTCGTGGAGGCGCTCAGCAGCGCATGGGTGCCGACGACGATCCGCGCCTGGCCGGATGCCGCGCGCAGCGCCGCCTTACGACGTTCGGCCGCCGGCAGCTGTCCGGTGAGGAGCGTCGGCATGAGCTCGGGCGCGAGCTTCGGCCCCAGCATCCGCGCGATGGAGCGCACGTGCTGGGCGGCGAGCACCTCGGTCGGCGCGATGAGCGCGGATTGGCCGCCGGACTCGGCGACCTGCAGCATGGCGCGCAGCGCGACGAGCGTCTTTCCGGAGCCGACCTCGCCCTGCACGAGACGGTTCATCGGCCAGTCGCCGGCGAGGTCCGTGCTGATCCGGTCGCCGACGGCGATCTGATCGGGCGTCCGCGGGAAGGGCAGACCCTCGTCGAACGCGGCCAACAGGCTGCCCGGCTGGCGGGCCGTGGCCGACATGGCGCGCACGAACTGGCGCTGCTGCAGCAGCGCCGTCTGCAGCACGAACGCCTCGTGCATGCGCAGGGTGCGCCGCGCGGCGTCGACCTGATCGATGAAGTCGGGCGCGTGGATGCGCTGCAGCGCGGTGCGGGCGTCGAGCAGGCCCTGCGCGAGCCGGAACTCCTCCGGCAGCGGATCGGCCACGTCGCCGAGCTTGCCCAGCACCTCGGTGACCGCCCGCTGCACCTGCCAGGTGGCCACGGTGCTCGTGGCGGGATAGATCGGGATCGGGGTGTTCTGGTGAGCCTCGGCCGTCAGTCGCGCCAGGTCGACGTCCTCGAAGAGCTGATAGTCGGGATGGGCGAGCTGCTGGTGCCCCTTGAAGACCCCGACCTTGCCCGAGAAGATGCCCTGGCGTCCCACCTGCAGGTCGTTCTGTCGCCACGACTGGTTGAAGAAAGTGAGCACGAGCGCCCCGGCGCCGTCGCTGATCACGACCTCGAGGATCGACCCGCGTCGCTGCTTCATCGAGCGGGACGACACCGAGCGCACCTCGGCGACGATCGTCACCTGCTCCCCCAGCGGCAGCGAGGCGATCGGCGTGAGTTCGCCGCGGCGCGCGTAGCGGCGGGGGTAGTGCGTGAGGAGGTCCGCCACGGTGTCCATGCCGAACGCGCGCTCGAACAGCTTCGCCGTGGCGGGACCGAGCGCGTCGACGAGGCGCGTCTCGAGCGTCAGCACGGGCATGCGTCGAGTCTATGCAGGTGCGGCGACACGCCGTCCGCGCCGTACAGTGACAGGGTGATCCGCCGCCTTCTCGCCCGCCTGTACTGGCTGTGCAGCCGGTGGCGCCTGCGCACGGAGCCGGCGCCGACGCGGCCGACCGTGCTCGTGGGCGCTCCGCACACCTCGAACTGGGACTTCGTCCTCATGCTGGCGATCGCCTGGCGCCTCGGCATCCACATCCGCTGGCTCGGCAAGGCGAGCCTGTTCGCTGGCTGGCGCGGGCCCGTCATGCGGGCCCTCGGCGGCATCGCCGTCGACCGCTCCGACGCGGCCCGGGTCGTCGCCGAGATCGTCGCCCGCGTGAACTCGGGCGAGGTGTTCAGCCTCGTCGTGACGCCCGACGGCACCCGCGGCGGCAACGCGTACTGGAAGAGCGGGTTCTACCGGATCGCGCGGGAGACCGGGATGCCGGTCACGCTCGGCTACGTCGACCGCACCACGATGACAACGGGGCTCGGGCCGACGATCGAACTCACCGGGGACGTCG
The DNA here is from genome assembly GCA_023451265.1 of Actinomycetes bacterium. Taxonomy (GTDB): domain Bacteria; phylum Actinomycetota; class Actinomycetes; order Actinomycetales; family Microbacteriaceae; genus Microbacterium. The sequence continues at coordinate 14,993 of JAEYAG010000260.1, forward strand.
CCGCCGACATGGACCGCATCCGCGCGTTCTACGCCGACAAGGCCGGGCTGCGCCCGGAGCGACGCACCGAGCCCCGCCTCAGCAGCGAGGATGCGGAGTCGCCGGCGTGAGCGCGCGGTTAGGGTGAGGCTGTGACCCGCATCATCGCCGGAGCCGCCGGTTCGCTGACGCTCGTCGTTCCGGATGCCGGCACGCGCCCCACGAGCGACCGCGTGCGCGAGTCGCTGTTCAGCGCGCTGGAGTCGGCAGACCTCGTCGCGGATGCCGCGGTCCTCGACCTCTACGCCGGCTCGGGCGCGCTGGGGCTCGAGGCGGTCAGCCGCGGGGCGGCCTCGGCCGACCTCGTCGAGAGAGCGCCTCGGGCCGCGTCGGTGGCCGAGCGGAACGCCCGCGCGATCGGCCGGGCCGTTCCGTGGGCGGCCGTCCGCGTGCACCGCGCGAGCGCCGATGCGTATCTGCGGTCGGCGCGCGGCGCCTTCGACCTGGTCTTCCTCGATCCGCCGTACGACGTCGGCGAGACCGAACTTTCCTCGACCCTCGCGCTGCTCGTGCCGCAGCTCTCCGCCGAAGCCACCGTCGTCATCGAGCGCGCCTCGCGCTCCGCGGAGCCGTCGCTGCCGGCGGGGCTCGCCCACGACCGCGCGAAGAAGTACGGCGACACCACGCTGTGGTGGGTGCGTCGGGTCTGACCCCGCGGGGCGTCCCGGGTGGATGCCGGGGACTCAGCCGCGGCCGGCGTCCCAGTCGCGGTGCGGGTCCCAGCCGAGGTGCCCCGTGACGGGGACACCGCCGACGGTGACGGGCGCTCCCCCGCGCGCCCCCACGCGGCCCACGGGGCGGAAGCCCGCCGGAAGCTGCGCGTCGGGGGGGAAGCACGCCAGCAGGGCGTGACCCTCGCCGCCGCGGAGGTCATCGGCATCCATCCCCGCGTCGAGGTCCATCGACACGCCCGAGGCCTCAGCCATCCGCGTCGCGTCCAGCAGCAGCCCGTCCGAGACGTCCATCATCGCCGTCGCCCCGGCACGGGCCGCCGCCGGGCCCAGCGCGATCGGGGGTGAGGGTCGCAGCTGAGACGCGAGGTCGCTGCGCTCCGCGGCGGTCAGGGCGCCGGCATCCACCGGCACGGGTCCCCCGTCCGCATCGCGGAAGCGGTCGAACAGCAGCGTGAGGCCGCGCGCGGCCGCACCGAGCTCGCCCGCCACGGCGACGACGTCGCCCGGGCGGGCGCCGGAGCGGAGCACCGGCGGCACGCCGTCGAGCACGCCGATCGCCGTCACCGCGATCGTCAGGGTGTCGGATGCCGTGAGGTCACCGCCCTCGACGGCGCACCCGGGCGCGAGTTCGGCGCACGCCTCCCGCAGCCCGCGCGCGAGGTCCTCGACGAAGCCGGCCGTCGTGTCGTCGGGCAGCGCGAGAGCGACGAACAGCGCCGTAGGGCGCGCGCCCATGGCCGCGACGTCGGCGAGGTTCACCGCGGCCGCCTTGTGCCCGAGGTCGAGCCCGCGCGACCAGGCCAGCCGGAAGTCCGGCCCGTGCACGAGCGTGTCGGTGGTCACGACGATGCGGCCGCCCGGTGCCGAGAGCACGGCGGCGTCATCCCCCGGGCCCACCTCCGCACGCGAGGCATCGCCGAGGACGGCCAGGATGCGGGCGAGAAGCGCCCGCTCACCCAGGTCGCCGACCGTCTGCGCGCGGGGGTCCGTCATCCCTCCACGGTAGCCTGGAGGAGTGTCCCGCCTCCGCCTGCTCGCTGTACCTCTGGCCGTCGCGGTGATCTTCGGCGGCGCGGCCTGCAGCTCGACCGTGTCGATGACGCCTGCGAAAGGCGCGAACGACCCGGCCTGCGCCGAGGTCAGCGTGCGCCTGCCCGACACGGTCGACGGCCAGCAGCGGCGATGGACCGACGCGCAGGCCACGGGGGCGTGGGGAAACCCCACTACCGTGCTGCTGACGTGCGGGCTGGAGGCGCCCGGCCCGTCGACGCTCGCGTGCCAGACCGTGGACAACGTCGACTGGCTGATCGACGACAGCGAGGCCCCGCACTATCGGTTCACGACGTTCGGGCGCACGCCCGCCGTGGAGGTGTACCTCGACTACGACGAGGTCAGCGGACGCGACGTGCTGAACGCCCTGGCGACAGCGGTGAAGACGCTGCCGACGGACGGCCGCTCCTGCACCGAGCGTCCCACCACCTGACGCCGCCGCTCAGCGCACGCGGGCGAGGTCGATCAGCTCGCCGATCAGCTCGGGGTAGCTCATCCCGGTAGCGATCCAGCATTTCGGGAACATCGAGATCGGTGTGAAGCCCGGCATCGTGTTCACCTCGTTGACGAAGAACTCGGTTCCGGTGAAGAAGAAGTCCACGCGTGCGAGCCCCTCGCCGCCGACCGCCTCGAAGGCGCGCACCGCGATCCGCTGCATCTCGGCGAGCTCGGCCGGCGCCAGGTCGGCGGGGCAGACGAGATCGATGCCAGGGGCGTCGAGGTACTTCGCGTCGAAGTCGTAGAACTCGCGCCCGCTGATGACGATCTCCCCCGCGACGCTCACGCGCGGGCTTTCACCGTCGCGGCCGGCCAGGACGCCGCACTCGACCTCGCGGCCGACGACCGCCTGCTCGACGAGCACCGTGGAGTCCTCCGCGAACGCGGTCTCCAGCGCGGCGTCGAGCTCGGACCAGTCGGACACCTTCGACACCCCGACGCTCGATCCGGCCCGAGCGGGCTTCACGAAGGCCGGCAGCCCCAGCGCGCGGATCCGCCGCTCCCACAGCGCGCGGTCGCGGTCGAGGTCGCGCCGGGTCACGGTGACCCACGGCACGACGGGGACGCCGGCGGCCTTCAGCACGCTCTTGGTCGTGTGCTTGTCCATGCCGATCGCCGACATCAGCAGGCCCGCGCCGACGTACGGCAGGTCGAGAAGCTCCAGGAAGCCCTGGATCGTGCCGTCCTCGCCGAAGCGGCCGTGCAGGATCGGGAAGACCACGTCGATCTCGCCGAGGGACCGGATGCCGTCGGCATCCGTCACGCGCAGCTCACGCGACCGCGCCGAGTCGGGCCAAAGGATGCGGGTGCCGTTGTCGACCACTTCGGGCAGGTGCCCGGGGTCGAGCGCGAACTTGTCCGGGTTGTCGTCTTCGAGGATGAACGCCCCGTCGCGCGTGATGCCGATGGGGATGACGTCGAAGCGGTCGCGGTCAATCGCCCGCAGCACGCCCCCGGCCGTTGCGGAACTGATCGAGTGCTCGCTGGAGCGACCGCCGAAAAGCACCGCCACCGCCGTCCTGTCCATTCTGGGTCCTCTCGCCCGTGGGCTTGTCGTCGTCCGTCGTGAGGTGGGGCGCGATGTCGCGCGGGTTCATCGTGCCGTCGAGCACGCGCTTGACCTGCTCGACGATGGGCATGGCCACCCCGGACTCGCGCGCCAGCTGCAGCACGGGCGCCACCGAGGCGAGCCCCTCCGCGGTCTGGTTCATCTGCTTCACGACGTCCTGGAAGCTGTACCCCTGCCCGAGCAGGCGACCGGCGGTGTTGTTGCGGCTGAGCGGCGACTGGCAGGTCGCGATGAGGTCGCCGAGGCCCGCGAGGCCCTGCAGCGTCTCGTGCTGAGCGCCCTGCGCCACCGCGAAGTCGGTCATCTCCACGAGGCCGCGCGTGATGATGGAGGCCTTCGTGTTCTCGCCGTAGCCGACGCCGTCGACGATGCCGATGGCGACGGCGATGAGGTTCTTCAGTACGCCGCCGAACTCGGTGCCGATGACGTCGGTGTTCACGAAGGTGCGGAAATACGAGTTGCGGGCGCGCAGGGCGACGGCTTCGGCGGTCTCCCTGCTCGTCGAGGAGATGACCGCGGCCGTCGGCTGCTCGCGGGCGATCTCGAGGGCCAGGTTCGGGCCGGATGCCACGGCGATGCGCGCCGGGTCGCAGTGCAGCTCCTGCTCGATGACCTGACTCATCCGCAGGCCTGTGCGCTTCTCGACCCCCTTCATCAGCGAGACGACGGGCGCGTCGGTGGCCGACACGAGCGGTCGCACGGCCTTCAGGTTCTGGCGGAGCGCCTGGCTGGAGATCGCGAGATACACCTGCGATGCGCCGTCGAGGGCCTCGGACAGATGGTGGGTGGCCGACATCGAGCGCGGCAGGTTGATGCCGGGAAGGTACTCGCTGTTGCGATGCCCCTCCTGGATCTCCTGCGCGAGCTCGGCACGCCGCGCCCACATGACGACGTGGGCGCCGCCGTCGGCGAGCACCTTGCCGAACGTCGTGCCCCAGCTGCCCGCGCCGATCACGGCCACGCGAGGCAGAGCGGAGTCCGACCGGCGAGCGGAGGATCTAGGGTTCAAGGCGCCCCGTCTCGTTCTGCCCGTGCGCGGCGGGGTTCCAGCGCTCTGCGGGCGGGTGCTCCCCGCGCAGTTCGCCCAGCAGGTCGGAGATGTCGGCCATGACGGCGTCCGTCGCCGCGATCAGGGCGGCGCCGCCGGAGGGACGGCGGAACGGGGAGAGATCGGTGGCGGGCCCGAGCCTGACCTGCACGCGCTTGCGCGGCGGCCAGAAGCTGAGCTTGCCGTAACGGGGCAGGATCCGCTCGACACCCCACATCGCGACCGGGATCACGGGGATGTCCCCCGCCAGCGCGAGGCGCACCGCGCCGGTCTTGCCGCGCATCGGCCACATGTCGGGGTCGCGCGTCAGCGAGCCCTCGGGATACACGATGACGCCGCGGCCGTGCTCGACGAGTGCCTCGGACTGCTCGAGCGTCTGCTTCGCGGCCGCCGACGACGAGGCCCGGGCGACGGGGACCATACCGGTGGCGCGCAGCGCGGCGCCGAGCACCGGCACGCGGAACAGGCTCTCCTTCGCCATGAAGCGCGGCGCGCGCCCCAATCGCCACGTCGCGACGGCGATGATCAGCGGGTCGAACTCGCTGTAGTGGTTGGGGGCGAGCACGTACGGGCCCGCGGCGGGCAGGTGCTCGCCGCCGGTGATCTCGATCTTCGCGAACCAGCCGACGGCGGGCACGACGACGGCCGCGAGCGGCCAGAAGACGCTCGGCTTCGTCTTCTCCGGCGACGCCCGGCGCCGCCCTCCGGTGGGCCGCTCGCTCATCCGACGACGTCGAAGTCGGCGCCCACGGCCGTGAGCTTGTCGAGGAACTTCTCGTACCCGCGGCGGATGATGTCGACGCCGCGCACCGTGGAGGTGCCCTGCGCCGCCAGCGCGGCGATGACGTAGCTGTACCCGCCGCGGAGGTCGGGGACGACGACGTCGGCGCCGTGCAGCGGAGTCGGGCCGGTGATGACGGCGGCCTGCTCGAGCGCGCGACGCGGGACGCGTCGGTCGGGGGTGGCGAGTCCCTCGGGGTGCACGACGATGTCGGCTCCCATCTGGTTCAACGCACGCGTGAACCCGAGTCGGTTCTCGTAGACGGTCTCATGGACAGTGGACACGCCCTCCGCCTGCGTCAGCGCGACGATGAGCGGCTGCTGCCAATCGGTCATGAAACCGGGGTGCACGTCGGTCTCGACCATGACCGGCTTGAGGGGGCCGCCGCGACGGAACCGGATCCCCTCCTCGGTGATGTCGAAGTCACCGCCCGCCTTGCGGAAGACGTTGAGGAACGTCAGCATCTCCTGCTGCTTCGCGCCCGCCACGAGGATGTCGCCGTCGGTGGCGAGGGCTGCGCACGCCCACGACGCCGCCTCGTTGCGGTCGAAGATCGACCGGTGGTCGTAGCCGCGCAGCGACTCGACACCCTCGATGAAGATGACCCGGTTGGGCTCGTAGGAGATGATCGCGCCCATCTTCTGCAGCACCGCGATGAGGTCCATGATCTCGGGCTCGATCGCGGCGTTGCGCAGCTCGGTGGTGCCCTTCGCGCGCACCGCCGTCAGCAGCACCTGCTCGGTCGCGCCGACGCTCGGGTACGGCAGCTGGATGTTCGCCCCGTGCAGGCCGTTCGGCGCCGACAGCCGGATGCCGCTGGGCAGCTTGTCGACGGTCGCGCCGAACGCGCGCAGCGCGTCGAGGTGGAAGTCGATCGGACGGTCTCCGATCCGGCATCCGCCGAGGTCGGGGATGAAGGCCTGGCCGAGCAGGTGCAGGAGGGGGCCGCAGAAGAGGATGGGGATGCGGGAGGCACCGGCGTGCGCGTCGATCTCCTCCATGTGCGCCGACACCGCGCCGCGCGGGTCGAGCCGCAGCACACCGTCGCCGTCGTCGGTGATCGTGACGCCGTGCACCTCGAGGAGGGAGCGCACGACCTGCACGTCGCTGATGTCGGGCACGTCGCGCAGCACGCTCTCGGTCTCGCCGAGAAGCGATGCCACCATCGCCTTGGTCGCGAGGTTCTTCGCGCCCTTGACCTCCACGCGCCCGCGCAGCGGCCGTCCGCCGCGGATCTCGAGGACCGAGCCCCCACCGCCGGAGGGTGTGGACGCCGAGGCGCTGAGCAGGGTGTTCATCGATCGGACCTCATTCGGTGTGTCGGCGATGTGCGCCGAGGACGTTTCAGACGGAGCCCCTGATGGGGGCATCGTCTCAGCGGACGGGGAGCGTCCGCGGCCGCCACGCCTCCCGGCGCGCCTCGAACTGCGCGATCCTGTCTTCATTGCGCAGCGTCAGCCCGATGTCGTCGAGCCCTTCGAGGAGCCGCCATCTAGTGTAATCGTCGATGTCGAAGGGGACCCGGAGGCGGTGTCCTGAGCCTGTCGAAGGGTCACCGATCACGGCGGTGCGCTCGGCGAGGTCTACCGTCATCTCGATGCCCGGGGCCGCGTCGATGGCCGCCCACACCGCTTCGAGGTCGTCCTCGGAGATCACGCCCGTCACCAGGCCCTGCTTGCCCGCGTTGCCGCGGAAGATGTCGGCGAACTTGGGACTGAGCACGGCCTTGAAGCCGTAGTCCCGCAGCGCCCAGACGGCGTGCTCGCGGCTGGACCCGGTGCCGAAGTCCGGACCGGCGACAAGGATGGATGCCGACGCGAACGCGGGCTGGTTGAGGACGAACCCGGGGTCCTGACGCCAGTTGGCGAAGAGGGCGTCGTCGAAGCCGGTCTTCGTGACCCGCTTGAGGTAGACCGCGGGGATGATCTGGTCGGTGTCCACCGCCGAGCGCTTCAGGGCCGCGGCCACACCGGTGTGCGTCGTGAACTTCTCCATGTCAGGCCTCGACCTTCAGGGCGGCGGGCAGGTCGGACGGGCTCGCGAGTCTGCCCATCACGGCGGTCGCGGCCGCCACGAGCGGCGACACCAGGTGCGTGCGCCCGCCCTTGCCCTGCCGGCCCTCGAAGTTGCGGTTGCTCGTGGACGCGCAGCGCTCCCCCGGTGCCAGCTGGTCGGGGTTCATGCCGAGACACATCGAGCAGCCGGCGAAGCGCCACTCCGCACCGAAGTCGGTGAACACCTTGTCGAGGCCCTCGGCCTCGGCCTCCAGGCGCACCCGCGCCGAGCCGGGGACGACCATGACGCGGACGCCCTCGGCCTTCGTGCGCCCCTCGATGACCGACGCGAACGCGCGCAGGTCCTCGATGCGGCTGTTCGTGCACGAGCCCATGAAGACGGCATCCACCGCCACGTCCTTCAGGGGCGTGCCCGCCTGCAGGTCCATGTACTGCAGCGCCCGCTCGGCGGCGGCGCGCTCGTTGGGGTCGGCGAAGGATGCCGGGTCGGGCACGACGTCACTCAGCGAGACGCCCTGGCCGGGGTTCGTGCCCCAGGTGACGAACGGCTCGAGCTCGTTCGCGTCGAGGAAGACCTCGGCGTCGTACACGGCGCCCTCGTCGCTCGGGAGCGTTCGCCAGTAGGCGACCGCGTCCTCCCAGTCCTGCCCCCGCGGGGCGTGCGGCTTGTCCTTCACGTACGCGAAGGTGGTCTCGTCGGGAGCGATCATGCCCGCGCGGGCGCCGGCCTCGATCGACATGTTGCACATCGTCATCCGGCCCTCCATCGACAGCGACCGGATGGCGCTGCCGCGGAACTCCAGGACGTAGCCCTGACCGCCGTTGGCGCCGATCTTGGCGATGATCGCGAGGATGATGTCCTTCGCCGTGACGCCGGGCTTCAGGTCGCCCTCGACCGTGATGGCCATCGTCTTGAACGGCTTCAGCGGCAGGGTCTGGGTGGCCAGGACGTGCTCGACCTCGCTCGTGCCGATGCCGAACGCCATCGCGCCGAACGCGCCATGCGTGGAGGTGTGACTGTCGCCGCACACGACGGTGATGCCGGGCATCGTCAGGCCCAGCTGCGGGCCGACGACGTGGACGATGCCCTGCTCCTTGTCGCCCAGCGAGTGCAGGCGGACGCCGAACTCCTCCGCGTTGCGGCGCAGCGTCTCGATCTGGGTGCGGCTGGTGAGGTCGGCGATCGGCTTGTCGATCTCGAGCGTCGGGGTGTTGTGGTCCTCGGTCGCGATCGTGAGGTCGAGGCGGCGCACCGGACGCCCCTCTGCGCGCAGGCCGTCGAAGGCCTGGGGGCTCGTGACCTCGTGCACGAGGTGCAGATCGATGTAGATGAGATCGGGCTGACCGTCTTCGCCCTTGACGACGAGGTGGTCGTCCCACACCTTCTCGGCGAGGGTGCGCGGGCGGTCGGGAATGGTTGTGCTCATGTCTGTCTCGTTCTCCTGAGTGGGATCAAGCCCGCGACGGACTCCGCGACGAGGGAGGGCTCAGAACGAGGTCTCGCCGCGGCCGCTAAGGAGAAGACGAGCGATCCGCACGGGGTCAGACTACCACCGTGCGGATCGGCGTCTGCGCGCCGCCGGCCGTCAGGGGCCGTCGACGGTCGGGGGCGTGCCCTTCTCGTCGGCCACCCGCTCGGCCGCTTCGACCGGTGTCTGCGCGGGCGCGGCGGGTGCCGCCAGACGCTCGCGACGGCTGGCGATGAGGCTCGCGACGGTCGCGACGACCATCGAGAGGACGATGACGCCCAGTGACATCCACGTGGAGATCTCCGGCGCCCAGTCGATGTGCTCGCCGCCGTTGATGAACGGCAGCTCGTTGACGTGCATGGCGTGGAAGAACAGCTTCACGCCGATGAACGCGAGGATGAAGGCGATGCCGTAGTGCAGGTACTTCAGGCGGTCCAGCAGATCGCCGAGCAGGAAGTAGAGCTGCCGCAGGCCCATCAGCGCGAACAGGTTCGCGGTGAAGACGATGAACGGGTTCTGCGTGATGCCGAAGATCGCCGGGATCGAGTCGATCGCGAACAGCAGGTCGGTCATGCCGATCGCGGCGAACACGATGATCATCGGCGTGAAGATCTTCTTGCCGTTCACGACCGTGCGCACCTTGGCGCCGTCGTAGTGGTCGCTGATGTCGACCATGCGCCGCAGGGTCCGCACGATGAACGACTCCTGCTTGACGTCGTCGTCGTGATCGCCGCCCGGGAACGCCTGTCGCCACGCGGTCCAGATGAGGAACGCGCCGAAGATGTAGAACACCCAGCTGAACTGCTCGATGATCGCCGCACCGGCGAGGATGAACAGCCCGCGCAGGATGAGCGCGATGATGATGCCCACCATCAGCACTTCCTGCTGATACCGGCGCGGCACCGCGAACTGTCCCATGATCAGGACGAAGACGAACAGGTTGTCGATCGACAGGCTGTACTCCGTGAGCCAGCCGGCGATGAACTGGCCGGCGAACTCGTGGCCGGCGAACAGCCACAGCATCCCCGCGAAGATGAGGGCGAGCGTGACGTAGAAGACGACCCAGAGGGTCGACTCCCGGGTGGAGGGGATGTGGGGGCGCTTGAGGATGAGCAGCAGGTCGGCGACGAGGATGAGCACCAGGACGACGAGCGAGCCGACTTCGAACCAGACGGGAAGCTCCATGCGGGCCTTTCGGAGGGAAGACGAATCGTCGAAAGTCTCTCCCCCGCTCCCGGATCACCGGGGCGGCGCGTGCCCGGAACCCCGACGACGGGGCCCGTACTGACGGGTCACGCGAAACGGGATACTCCCTCTCGCTCGCACAAGAATAGACGAGTTCTGAGACGGTCGTGACGCGCCCGACACTCTCTTCTCGGAAGGCACCTTCTTCCGAGACGATGAGGGGACCATGAGCGACACCGGCATCCGGACCGACGCCGAACTGGTCGCGGCGGCAGCCGCGGGCAGTCAGGCGGCCTTTCGCGCGCTGTACCGCGCTTACATCCGCCCGGTGTTCTGGGTGGCGCACGGTCTCGTGGGCACGCGGGCGGATGCCGAGGATGTCGCGCAGGAGACGTTCCTCGCGGCCTGGCGGAAGCTCCCGGGGCTCGACCTCGCGGGCGACTCGCTGCTGCCGTGGCTCGTGACGATCTGCCGGTTCCAGGCGGCGAACCGCGTGCGGCGTCAGCAGCGCGAACGCGCCCACGTCGCGGCGTCCGCCGACGAGACGCTGCCCGCCGCGGTGGACGTCGAACGTCAGGTGATCGATGTGCATCTGGTGGAGCAGATCCTCCGCGAAGTGCGCACGCTCGGCGAGCTCGACCAGGGCATCTTCCGGCTGTGCGCGGCCGAAGGGTACGCGTATCAGGCGGCCGCCGATCAGCTGGGCGTGTCGCACGCGGTGGTCCGCAACCGTCTCTCCCGCATCCGTAGCCGACTGCGGAGCACGATCGAACCGGAGGGGACATGAACGACACCGCACTGCCCGCGCTGTCCGACGAGCGCATCGACGAGATGGAGTCGGCGCTGTTCGCCCAGATCGCCGACGAGCGCGACGAGCGTCTTCAGAGCGCCGAGCGGGCACGACTGCGCGCCGTGCGCCGCGGTCGGATGTGGATGGGCGGCGCCGCGGCAGCCGCCGTCGTCGCCGTCGCCGCCGTCATCGCCCCGCAGGTGGTGTCGAGCGTCGGAGGATCCGCGGGGTCGGTGGCGGTGGCACCGGCATCCGACGGATCCTTCCTGGTGCAGGGCACCGAGTCGGGCAGAGAGCCGGGGTCGATCAGCGGCGCCGATTCCGCCGGCGGCCTGGCCGATGAGGCGCTCACCGGTGTGTCGGCCGTGGGCGGAGACGCCGACGCGGAGCGCGAGATCACGGCTTCGGCGTCGGCGACCGTCGAGGTCGAGGATGCCGCGGCCGCCGCCGATGCGATCGGCGCCGCCGCCGTGTCGGCGGGCGGGTTCGTCGAGTCGATGAGCGTCGGCGGGGCGGCAGCGGCCACCCACGCCGTGGACGGCATGATGATCGAGCCCTCGTACCCCACGCCGCTCGGCGGCGCGTGGATCACCGTGCGCGTGCCCGCCGACCGGTTGACGGCGACGCTTGCCGGACTGGCGGAGGTCGGGACCGTGACCTCGTCGCAGATCGACCGGCGTGACGTGACGACCGAGGCGGTCGACCTGCGGGCCCGGGTGGGCGCCCTGGAAGCCTCCGTCGCCCGGCTGACGGAACTGGTCGGTCAGAGCACGTCGACCGCCGACCTCATCGCCGCCGAGTCGGCGCTGTCGCAGCGGCAGTCCGAGCTGGACTCGCTGCGCCAGCAGCTCACGTGGCTCGAAGGTCAGGTCGACATGTCGAGCGTCACGGTCAGCCTCGTCGAGCCGGCGCCCGCCGTGAACGCGGACCCCGCAGGCTTCGGCGACGGGGTGTCGGCGGGCTGGAACGGGCTCGTCGCGACGCTGAACGGCCTGGTCGTCGCGATCGGGTTCCTCCTCCCCTGGCTCGGCGTGCTGGCGGTCGCGGGCCTCATCGTGTGGTCGGTGCGCGCGGCCGTGCGGCGCCGGCGCGCAGCGCGGACCGCCGATATGGATGCCGCAGGCGACGCGCGGGAGCCGTGACGGCGAACCGCCTTCTGTCCGCAGAGCGAAAGACGAAACGCCCGGCCGATGGCCGGGCGTTTCGTGGTGGTGACCCCAGCGGGATTCGAACCCGCGTTACCGCCGTGAGAGGGCGGCGTACTAGGCCGCTATACGATGGGGCCTTGCACTTTTCGCTGCGTAAGCAACCGTTCGATTATGCCATGGTCGCCCGGCGTCGGCCAAATCGGGGCCGGCCGTCGTGTCGCGCCTTGCGAGTGCGGGGGCGGAAGCGTTGACTGAGCGCATGCGCGTCACGAAACACGAACACGCCTGCCTCCGCCTCGAGGCCGAGGGGCACCAGCTCATCATCGACCCCGGATCGTTCACACTCCCCCTCGATGATCTGCGGGGGCTTTCCGCCGTCGTCCTCACGCACGAGCATCCCGACCACTGGACGCCGGAGCATCTGCGCCGGCTCCGTGACTACGCCCGCGATGTGCCGATCTACGCCCCCGCGGGTGCGGCCGCGGCCGCGGCGGAGTTCGATGCCATCACCGTCGCCCCCGGTGACACGGTCACCGCGGGTCCCTTCACCCTGACCTTCCACGGCGGTCGGCACAGCGTCATCCACGAGTCGATCCCCGTCGTCGACAACGTCGGTGTGCTCGTCAACGACGAGTTCTACTACCCCGGCGATTCGTATGCCGTGCCGAAGAACGCCGATGTGCGCCTGCTCGCCGCGCCCATCGGCGCGCCGTGGCTGAAGATCGGCGAGGCCATGGACTTCGTGCTCGCCGTGCGGCCCCGCCGGGCCTTCGGCACGCACGACATGACGCTGTCGCGCTCCGGCCTCGACATGCATCGGGCGCGCCTCGCGTGGGCCACCGAGCAGAACGGTGGCGAGTTCATCGCCCTCGCGCCCGGCG
>JAEYAG010000004.1 GCA_023451265.1 Actinomycetes bacterium
CTCCTGCAGGTGGCCTCGCCGCTGGACGGCACGGTCGTCGCCCTCGATACGGTGCCCGATCCGGTGTTCGCCGGCGGCGTGATGGGTCCGGGCGTCGCGATCGAGCCGACGGGTGACACCGTCTACTCGCCGGGCGCCGGCGTCGTCGCGGCCGCCCAGCCGACCGGGCACGCGTTCGGCCTGCAGCTGGACAACGGGGCCGAGATCCTCATCCACGTCGGCATCGACACGGTGAACCTCAAGGGCGAAGGCTTCGAGGTGAAGGTCCGAAACGGCGACCGTGTCGAGGTCGGTACCCCGCTCGTGACCTTCGACCGGGCGGTCATCGAGAAGGCGGGGTATCCGCTCATCACCCCGGTGATCGTGCTCAACGCCGACCAGTTCGACACCGTCGACCCGGTCGCGCTCGGCCCGACCACGCACGGCACCCCGCTCCTGGACATCCAGCAGAAGGCGTAACCGCCGGTCCTCTCGTTTCGGGGAGCGCAAATGGCTCCCCGAACCGGGTTTCGGGAGCCGTTTGCGCTCCCCGAACGGGGTCAGCGCGCCGCGGCGACCGCGTCCCATATCGCGTCGGCGACGGCGCGCTTGGTGCCCGCGGCATCCGCCACGACGTTCTCGTGCGCGTCGAGCAGCAGCACGCGGTTCTCGGCCGCCTCGAAGCCCTCGTCCCACGAGACGCGGTTGACGGACAGCAGGTCGACGCCCTTGCGGGCGCGCTTGCGGCGGCCGCGCTCGAGCAGTTCGGCGTCGTCCGCGGCGGTCTCGGCGGCGAACCCGACGATCGTCTGGCCGGGTCGGCGGGCGGCGACGAGCCCCGCCAGGATGTCGGGGTTCTCCACGAGGTCGAGCTGCAGCGGCCCGTCTTCCTTGCGGAGCTTGTGCGCCGCGACCTCGGCGACCCGGTAGTCGGCGACCGCGGCGGCCATGACGACGACGTCGGCGGTGGCCGCGGCATTCGTCATCGCTGTGGCGAGATCGGCGGCCGTCGACGCGCGCACGAGCGTGATCCGCGGATGGCGGGATGCCGCGGCCAGCACCCCGTCGTCGACGTGGCCCGCGACGAGCGTCACGTCGGCGCCGCGGTCGGCGGCCGCGAGCGCGAGCGCGGCGCCCTGCCGTCCGCTGGAGCGATTGCCGAGGAATCGCACCGGGTCGATCGGCTCGCGCGTGCCGCCGGTCGAGACCGCGACGCGCAGGCCGGCGAGGTCGTCGCGGACGCCGGCCACGGCGAGGGCCGCCGCGACGATGTCGTCGGGCTCGACCATCCGGCCGGGGCCGCTGTCGCCGCCGGTGAGCGGGCCGTCGGCGGGGCCGACGACGTGCACGCCGCGCTCGCGCAGGGTCTGGATGTTGTGCTGCGTCGCGGCGTGATCCCACATCGCGGTGTGCATCGCCGGGGCGACCACGACGGGCGCGGTGGTGGCGAGCAGCGTCACGCCGAGGAGGTCGTCGGCGAGGCCCGCCGCCATGCGGGCGAGCGTGTGCGCCGTCGCCGGAGCGACGATCACGAGGTCGGCGGACGTGCCGAGCGCCACGTGGCGGACCTCGGCGACGTCGTCGTGCACGCTCGTCGTGACAGGATGGCGCGAGACGGCCTCCCACGTGGTCGCACCGACGAAGCGCAGCGCGTTGTCGGTGGGAACAACGTGCACCTCGTGACCGTTCGTCACGAGGGCGCGCACGAGGTGCACCGTCTTGTACGCGGCGATGCCGCCCGTCACGCCCACGACAACGAACATGGTCCGATCCTGCCACGCAGGGTCGGCAGAGAGGTCACGAGCACCGTGTGCACCGTCATCGTCCACGTCCCCGAGTCCGCCGCGATTGGTGAACCCGTGCGCCTGCTCGCCGTGCGCGACGAGGACCCGGCCCGCACGTGGGACCCCCTGGGGGAGTGGTGGCCCGAGCATCCCGGAGTCATCGGCGTCCGCGACCGTCGCGCGGGCGGCGCGTGGCTCGCGGCCGACCCTGCCGCGGGGCGGGTGGCGGTCATCCTCAATCGCGCCGACGTCGTGACCGAGCCCGACGAGACCCTGGGATCGCGCGGGCACGTCGTGCTCGACGCGCTGACGGGGGCGGCGGGGGGCGCGGCGGGCTCCGGTTCTGCGGGGGAGCGCCCGCGGACGCACGGCTACAACCTCGTCGAGGTCACCGCCGCCGGCGCCCGCGTGACGATGTGGGACGGCGCCACCGTGCGCACCGTCGATCTCGCGCCCGGCATCCACATGATCGCCCACGACGACGTCGACGACCCCGCGACCGCCCGCATCTCGGCGTGGCACGACGCGTTCGGAGACACCGACCCGCATGACGCGCACTGGTGGGAGGGCTGGCTCGACGTCCTCGAGCGCACGAGCGCGGTCGGATCGGTCGACGACCGTGCGATCGTGCGCGACAACCGGCCGTTCGGCTATCCCACGCTGTCGCTGCTCGTGTGCGCGGCATCCGTCGGTCCCGACGGTGCCGACGTGCGGTACGGCGAGTTCGACGAGCCGGGACGCTGGAACCGGCTGACCCTGCGCTGATGTCGGATGCCGCTGCTACCGTCAGCGGCATGGGTGACGACGTCGAGGTGGTCTTCTTCGCGGATGCCGCGGCCTTCCGCACCTGGCTGGAGGAGCACCACGACACGGCCACCGAGCTGTGGATGGGACTGCGACGCAAAGGGCATCCCGACCGCGGGCTCACGTGGGAGGACGCCGTCCCCGAGGCGCTGTGCTTCGGGTGGATCGACTCGATCAGCTACCGGATCGACGACGACGCGCGCCGGCAGCGGTGGACGCCGCGCAAGGCGACGTCGAACTGGAGCGCCGTCAACGTGGCCCACGTCGAGCGCCTGCTGGCCGAGGGGCGGATGCATCCGGCGGGCATCGCGGCGTTCGAGCGGAGAGACAAGAGCGTAGCGGGGTATTCGTACGAGACCCGGCGTGAACTCGGCGCCGACGGGCTCGCGGCGATCGCCGCGGTTCCCGCCGCGCAGGCGTTCTGGGAAGCAGCGCCACCGTCGTACCGCCGCGTGGCCGGCAACTGGGTGCTCTCGGCCAAACGCGAGCAGACCCGCGCCGACCGGCTCGCGACGCTCGTCGCCGACTGCGCCGCTGGCCGGCTCATCCCGCCGCAGCGCTACGGCGACGAGCCCCGCTGGGTCGCCCGCGCCGCCGCCGCCGCGTCTTCCGCTCGTTGAGCGAGGGCGCGCCAGCGACCGAGACGAAACGTCGCAACCCGTCCGGAACAGCCACAGCCGTTTCGTCTCGCTCGTTCCTCGCTCGCTCAACGACCGGCGGGGGATGCGCCCCTGGTCGCCCCGCGAGGGAGCGCCAGCGACCGAGACGAAACGTCGCAACCCTTCCGCGACCGGTTGGTGCGTTTCGTCTCGCTCGTTCCTCGCTCGCTCAACGACCGGTGGGCTCGCTCAACGATCGGGGTCGCGGTCGCCCCCGAAGCCGAGGGGCTGGACGAGCACGTGTCGGCGGTCGCGGAACCACACGGCGCCCGAGACGCGGTGCTCGGCCCTCGTCGTGAAGCGGTAACGGTACGAGACGACCCGCACCCACCGGGGCGGCGCGCCGCCGAACGGGTCGTGGTGCAGCATCCGCAGGGTCGCGGCATCCGCTTCGAGGAGGCGCACGAGGAACGCGGTGAACCAGTCCTCGAGCGACCGCCCGAGCGGCAGGAACCACATCAGCCAGTCGAGCCGCAGGTGATACGGCGCGAACTGCCGCGGGATGCGGCGGACGTCGCCCGGCTTGCCCTTGAAACCGTACTCGAGCCACGTCGCGGCGTCGGGATCGGCATCCGTCGTTCCCTCCACGACATACTCGATGCGCTCCTTCGTGACGGTGCCGAACGCGCCGTAGGCGTTCGCGAGCTGCCACCGGTTGAAGCTCGCGTTCATCAGCTGCCGCCGCGAGAAGAGGTTGCGGGCGGCGGGGACGCTCAGCGCGACGTACCCGAGCGCCACGACACCGGTGACGACGGCCCAGTACAGCGGCACGCCGCCCAGCGGCGCGGCACCCGGCATCCGCTCACCGGAGCCCGGCACCGAGACGGCCGAGAACGCCAGCACGATCGTCGCCCAGTTCAGCCACGCGAAGTTGCCCGTCAGCACGAGCCACAGCTGCGTCGCGATGACAACGGATGCCGCGACGTTCCCGACGACGGCCGGCCACACATCGGGCAGCCACACCCCCAGGATCGGCGCGAACAGGAACCACGGCACGATGAGCTGCGCGACGTGGTTGCCGATGACCTCCCCGCGGTGGAACCACGCCGGCAGCAGGTGCGCCTGACGGCTGAGCGGGGCCGGCATCGGTTGCGTCTCGTGGTGGTACATGAGCGCGGTGAGGTCGCGCCACTCGCGTCCGCCGCGGATCTTGATCATCCCGGCGCCGAACTCGAGGCGGAACACAAGCCACCAGAAGAGCACGATGACCGTCGTCGGCGGCGGCTGGTCGTCCGAGCCCAGGAAGGCGGCGAGGAACCCCGCTTCGAGAAGCAGCATCTCCCACCCGAAGCCGTAGAACGTCTGCCCGATGGACGTGATCGACATGTAGCCGAACCACAGCGCGAGAAAGGCGATCATCGGGACCCAGGGTGGGCCGAGTTGGGGGATGCCGGCGACGAGCAGCGCGGCGACGACGACACCGCCGACGCACAGCGCGACGAGGCGTCGGTCGGTGTAGCGGACGCGGCGGAACAGCGTCGGCCGCAGCAGCTTCGCGCGCGATGGGTTCGCGGCCGCCCAATCCAGCAGATCGGATGCCGGCAGCAGCCCGCGTTCGCCGAGGAGCGGCCGGAACTGGTTCAGGCCCGAGACGAAGGCGACGAGGAACAGAGCGGCGGTGCCCCGCTGGACCACCTGCCGTGCGAGCTCGAAGTCGACCGCCGCGAAGCCGTCCATGCTGCGAGGCTACGCCCGCGGAGCGCCTCGCCGTTCGCGATCTCACTCGTATGCGACTAGTATCTATGTTGTGCAACAGCTTGACGAGACCAGTGCCGCGCCTCCCGAGACGACGTCGGCCGCCGAGATCGCGTATGCCGACGTGAAGACCCGGATCCTCGACGGCGACCTCGTCGGCGGCGAGATGGTGAGCGAGGGCGCGGTCGCCGACGCCCTCGGCATGAGCCGCACGCCGGTGCGCGAAGCCTTTCTGCGGTTGCAGGCCGAGGGCTGGATGCGGCTGTATCCCAAGCGCGGGGCCCTCGTCGTCGAGGTCCGGCCGCATGAGCTGGAGGACGTCGTCGATGCCCGCGTCCTGATCGAGACCGATTCGGTGCGACGCCTGACGCGCGACGCGCAGCGTGCCGCACAGGTCGCCGCGGAGCTCGCCCAGGTCATCGAGCGGCAGCGTGCCGCCTACGTCGCGGGCGACCTCGTCGGGCTGGCCGACGCCGACACCGCCTTCCACTCGACGATCGTCGACGCGGGCGGCAACGCCCTGCTGTCGACGTTCTTCGCCACGCTGCGTGACAGGCAGCGGCGCATGGTGGCCAGGTCGCTGTGGCGACGCGACGACCGCACGGAGCAGGTGCTGCACGACCACGAGCTGCTCGCTCGGCTCGTCGCCGAGAGCGAACCCGATGCGTTCGAGATGGCGCTCGCCCGCCACATCCGCAACACCCACCGAGAGCTGCTGCCGTGAGCGCCACCGCGACGATCCGCACGGGCGCTGCGGGCACCGGACTGCCGCGGACCGGCGGGCACCCGACGCCGGTCGCGCCGGCCGGCCGCATGCGCATCGCGCCGTGGTTCAGTGTGAGCGCGGCCCTGTTCGCGGTGGCGTGGGGAGGCAACGAGTTCACGCCGCTGCTCGTGATGTACCGTCAGCTCGACCAGATGAGCGCGCTCACGGTGAACGTCCTGCTCGGGGCCTACGTCCTCGGCATCGTCCCCGCTCTGCTGGTGGGCGGCCCGCTCTCCGACCGGTACGGGCGTCGCCCGCTGTTCCTGCCGGCACCGCTGATCGCGGTCGCCGGAAGCGGACTGCTGGCGGTGGGCGCGGCATCGGCCCCCCTGCTGTTCGCCGGCCGCGTGCTGTCGGGCATCGCGCTGGGTCTCGTCATGGCGGTCGGCACGAGCTGGGTCAAAGAGCTCTCCGAGGCTCCGTTCGACGCCGCGCCCGTCGAGGGGCGCGGGGCGTCGCGTGCTGCACTCGCCCTCACGATCGGGTTCGCGCTGGGCGCCGGCGTCGCAGCCGCGCTCGCGCAGTTCGGGCCCGCGCGCGCCGTGGCGCCGTACGTCGTGCACATCGTCATCACGCTCGCCGCGTTCGCCGTGCTGGTGCGCGCCCCCGAGAGCAGGACGCGCTCCGCGGTGAGCCGCCCGCTCCGGATGGACCTGCGGATCCCGACAGCGATGCACCGCCGCTTCCTGCTCGTCGTCGCCCCGATGGCGCCGTGGGTGTTCGGCACCGCGGCGAGCGCCTACGCGATTCTGCCCGGCCTCATGATGTCGCAGGCGCCGGGCTTCGAGATCGGGGTCTCGGGGCTCCTGTGCGTCGTCGCACTCGGCTGCGGCGTGGCGGTGCAGCGCTTCGCCGCCCGGATCGACACGCCGCGCTCGGCCCGTGGGATCGGGGTGGCGCTGACGGTGACCGTTCCGGCGATGCTGCTCGCCGCCGTCGCGGTCGGGCTGAACTCGCTGCCGTGGGCCTTCGTCGCCGCTGCGGTGCTCGGGACGGCGTACGGCATGCTGCTGGTCGGGGGACTCCGCGAGATCCAGCGCATCGCCGGCCCCGACGACCTCGCGGGACTGACCGCCGTGTACTACTCGCTGACCTACGTGGGCTTCTTCATCCCTGCGATCCTCGCCGCGCTGGGCACCTGGCTCAGCTACTCGACGATGTTCCTGGCCGGTGCGGTGATCGCGCTCCTCAGTGTGGGGGTCGTCGCGCTGAGCTGGCGGCGTCATCTGCCGTCGGCCTGAGGAGCCCGCGGCCGACGGCAGCGGCTACGCGGTCTCGGTCGCGGCGTCTCCGCGCACGAACGCCTGAATCGCCAGGACCGCCGCCCCTCGCGACCACTCGACGTTGTCTCCGGCGGCGAAGTCGATCGGCGGGGTGTGCGCCCGGGCGTCTCGGTGCGCGCGGAGCGAGGCGAGCATCGGCTCCGCTCCCCAGCGCGCGATGCCGACGCCCTCGCCGGCGATCACGATCCGTTCCGGCAGCGCCAGGTTGCAGACGGCGGCGAGCAGGATGCCGAGTCCTCGGGCCGCGTCGCCCAGGATGCGCCTCGCCGCGGGGTCGCCGGCCTCGGCCAGCGCGACCACCTCGTCGTAGCCGACCGGCCGGCCGTGCGCCTCGCCGGCGTAGCGCACGATCGCGTCGGCGTCCAGCAGCGCTGCGGCGCAGCCGCGGTGGCCGAGCGCGCACAGGGGCCCGTGCGGGTCCATCGGCCAGTGGCCGACCAGCCCCAGACCGTAGTCCTCGTCCACGATGGGGTGACCGTCGACGACGAGACCGAAGCCTATCGCGATGCCGAGGGTGACGACGGCGAAGCGGTCGTCGTTGCGGGCGAACCCGAACCAGTCCTCGTACTCGCACAGGGCGACCACGTCGTTCTCCACGAGCGTCGGCGCCCCGGTCGCGGCTTCGACCAGGTCGGCCAGCGGAACGTCCTCCCAGCCGAGGAAACGGGCGAGACGCACGATGCGGCGTCCCACGGTGCTGCCGCCGATGCCGATCCCGATGCCGGCGATCGGATGCTCCCGCCCCAGCTCGTCGTGGATGGCCACGATGCGCTCCAGGACGGCGGCCGGAGCGCGGTCGACGATCTCCAGCGTGCGCGTGGCCAGGACATCGCCCCGCAGGTCGGTGATCGCTCCGATGACCTCGGACTCGCGTACCTTCAGGCCGAGGAAGCGGTGGGACGCCGCGTCGACGTCGAGGAGCCGCGAGGGCCTGCCCACCTTTCCGTCGCTGTGCTCGCCGACGTCGTGGATGATCCCGCGATCGAGCAGCGGAGCGCACAGGCGGGACAGCGACGCGTGCGAGAGCCCGAGCCGACGTGCGATCTCCGCGCGCGAGATCGGGCCGCGCCGCAGGACCTCTATCGCCACCGGCAGCGCCGCGCCGGCTCCGGGACTCCACGTCTGTGTGCTCACACCGTCCAGTATGCGGCATGTCGATACGTCCGAACCGGACATTAATCGCAGTTGAGAGGCCTCGGTTTGCAGGCATTGACACGTGAATATGTTTGATGTAAACATATTCCTGTCCGAGGAAGGACCGGACGCACCAAGGACCATAGGAGGTCATTCGTGTTCATCAATCGCAAGCTCCGTGCGGCCGTCGCCGCCACCGGACTGCTCGCAGCAGCATCTCTCGCCCTCAGCGGGTGCTCGTCAGGCGGCGAGGCCACCGCCGGCGACGGGAAGACCCTCAAGGTCTGGTGGTGGGAAAACGACGACTCGGCGCTGTCGGCTGCCTGGAACAAGGCCATCGAGATCTTCGAGGAGAAGCACCCCGACGTGACCGTCGAGTTCGAGCTGAAGACCTACGAGCAGATGCAGCAGTCGGGTCAGCTGCTCCTCGACACCGACGACGCCCCCGACGTCCTCGAGTACCTCAAGGGCAACGCCACCGCGGGCCTCGTCTCGCAGGCCGGGCTGCTCACCGATCTCACCGACGTCGCCGACGAGCGCGAGTGGGACCTGTCCGACTCGGTGCAGGATGTGGGCCTCTACGAGGACGGCCTCATGGGCTCCGGCCAGCGCTACGGCGTCACCAACTACGGCGAGTACGTGGGCACCTGGTACAACAAGACCCTGTTCGACCAGTACAACCTCGAGGTGCCGACCACGCTGGACGAGTTCGAGGACGTCATGCAGACGTTCGTCGACAACGGCATCACCCCGCTGTCGCTCGGCTCGGCCGACTACCCCGGCCCGCACCTGCTGTACGCCCTCGCCCTCGCGAACATGGACGAGGACTCCCTCGCCGCCTACCAGCGCTTCGACGGCGACGTCGACTGGGATGCCTGGGAGAAGGCCGCCGAGACGGTCGCGGACTGGACCGCGAAGGGGTACATCAGCAAGGACTCCACCGGCATCCCGGCTCAGGACTCCGGCAACGCGTTCATCGCGGGCACCTACCCGATCTTCTACTCGGGCACCTGGTGGGGCGGCAACTTCGCCGACGACATCACCGACTTCGAGTTCGACCAGTTCCTCTTCCCGGGCAATGACCTGCACCCGGGTTCGGGCGGAAACCTCTGGGTCGTCCCCGAGAAGGCGAAGAACAAGGAGCTCGCGTACGACTTCATCGAGATCACGATGAGCCCCGAGATCCAGAACTACCTCGGCGAAGAGGGCCAGGTGCCTGTCGCAGCCGACGCCGACGCGATCACCTCGCCGATCGGCCAGCTCGTCAGCTCACGGTTCGCGGAGCTGCAGGAATCCACCGACGGTGGCCTGGCCTGGTACCCGGACTGGCCGGTGCCGGGGCTGAACGACATCCTCATCCAGAACAACACGGAGCTCGTGCAGGGCACCAAGACGCCGCAGCAGGTCGTCGACGGCATCCGCACCGCCTACGAGCAGGGACGCGCTGACGCAGGTCAGTGAGGCCGGTGTGCGTTGCGGCGGGGGCCCCCCCCCCCCCCCCCCACCCCTCGAAAACC
>JAEYAG010000109.1 GCA_023451265.1 Actinomycetes bacterium
CGCGCGCCCAGGCGCGCGGCGCCGAGCGCGACGACCGCCTTCGGGTCGGCATCCACTCGCAACGGCACGTCGAACGCGTCCGAGAGCATCTGCGCGACGCGTGGGATGCGGCTGGATCCGCCCGAGAGCAGGATGCCGTCGAGGGTCGCCGGGTCCACCCCCGCTCGGGCGCACGCCGCCGTGAGAGCCGCGATGGTGCGACCGATGCGCGCTTCGATCATCGTCTCGAACTCGTCGCGCGCCAGGCGCACGCTGCCGGCGCCCATGAGGAGCGGAATGGTCGCCTCGGGGTCGAACGACAGCGCCTCCTTCGCCGCGACGCACTCGCGGCGCAGCGCCGCCGACGACAGCGCGTCGCCGGCGACGGCCAGGCTCGCCGGGGCCGACTCCCTCACGTGCGCGATGACATCGTCGTCGAAGTCCGCGCCGCCGAGGTCATCGAGGCCCGCGGCGAGGATGACGGCATCCTCGTCCTCGTCGTGACGCACCAGGGCGAGGTCGAACGTGCCCGCCCCCAGGTCGTACACGGCGAGGATGCCGCCCGGCTCGAGGTCGTGCGTCGCGGCGTAGTGGCCGGCCGCGGCAACGGGCTCGGCGAGCAGCCGGACATCGGGCAGGCCCGCGGCGGCGAGGGCGGCGGCGACGCCGCGGCGACGCTGCTCTCCCCAGGCCGCCGGCACCGTGACGGTGACGGCGTCGATCTGCAGACCCTCGCCGCTCGTCACGGTGTCGGCGACCCAGGCCACCGTGTCGGCCAGCAGCTCTTCCGCCGCGAAGGCGCTGCCGCCGGCGATGAGCGGAACGGCATCGCCGATGCGTCGCTTGGTCTCGCGCAGCAGGCGTTCGGGCTCGCCGATGCCGCGCCGCTCCGCCGCGTCGCCGTGGATGATCCGATCAGCCGTGATGAACACCGCCGACGACGCGGCGTCGGCGTTCTGACCGAGCCGGATCGCGCGGACGACGATGTCCGCCTCCGAGACCCGCGCCACGGCCGCCGTCGTCCGCGACGTGCCGACATCGACCGCGAGATGCCACGCACCTGCACTCATACGTCTCCCCCAACACCAGCCGTCGCGCTGCCTACGCCGCGCGACTGCGGTTTCCCCCGGCACCTTTCCTACTCCCGGGGCGCGGTCGGCGAAAGGGGGTCACCCGCGCGGCGGTCCCCCTCATCCACGCCGCCGCGTTAGGGGATCGGCCGATGGGGGCGCATAGGGGAATGGGGGAGATTGGCACTCGCGTTGCACGAGTGCCAACCGCGCCCTAGACTTGCGTTAGCACTCCACCCTGGTGGGTGCTAACGAGTCTTTCAGTGACAAACGGCAGTACGCCCCGCAAGAAAGAGGTAGACCGTGTCGGTTTCCATCAAGCCGCTCGAGGACCGCATCGTCATCAAGCAGGTCGAGGCTGAGCAGGTCACGTCCAGTGGCCTCGTCATCCCCGACACCGCCAAGGAGAAGCCCCAGGAGGGCGAGGTCGTGGCGGTCGGCCCCGGCCGCATCGACGACAACGGCAACCGCGTGCCGCTCGACGTCGCCGTCGGCGACCGTGTGCTCTACAGCAAGTACGGCGGCACCGAGGTGAAGTTCGGCAGCGACGAGTACCTCGTCCTGTCGGCGCGCGACGTCCTGGCGGTCGTCGTCCGCTGAGCGAACGTCTCGCGAAGGCCCCTGGGTTCGCCCAGGGGCCTTCGTCGTGCTGGCAGAAGATGAGCAAGGAACGGCAGGATGCCGCGGCCGTCGCGGCCCGCCACGAGTCATGACCGTTCTAGGCTTTGTCTCATGACACCCGACGAGACCGCCCGCGAGGAGCGACTCGGCGGGATCTACGCCTTCGCCGCCTACTTCCTCTGGGGCTTCATGCCCCTCTACTTCCTGCTGCTCGCGCCGATCGGGCCGTGGGAGATCGTCGTCTGGCGGATCCTCTTCTCGCTGCTGTTCTGCGCGATCCTGCTGACGGTCACGCGCACATGGGGCAAGCTCCTGGCGATCCTCCGCGATCGCCGGCTGGTGTTCTGGACGATCGTCGCAGGCCTGCTGATCTACGTGAACTGGCAGGTCTTCCTCATCGGCATCCTCACCGGTCACGTCATCGAGGGCAGCCTCGGCTACTTCATCAACCCCATCGTGACCGTGCTTCTGGGCGTGCTCGTGCTGAAAGAGCGCCTGCGCATCGCGCAATGGGTCGCGATCGGGTTCGCGGCGCTCGCTGTCATCGTGATCATCGTCGCCTACGGCTCGTTCCCGTGGATCGCCCTCACCCTCGCCGCGAGCTTCGGCACCTACGGCCTGGTGAAGAAGCAGATCGGTCCCCGCGTGGATGCCGTGAGCGGACTCACCCTCGAGTCGCTGTGGCTCACGCCGATCGCCGTGATCCAGCTGATCGTCGTGGCGTCGACAACGGGACTCGTGTGGGGCACGCAGGGCGCCTGGCACACCGCGCTCGTCCCGCTCGCGGGTGTCATCACAGCCGTGCCGCTGCTGTTGTTCGCCGCCGGCGCGCGGCGCGTGCCGCTCGTGCTGATCGGGCTCATGCAGTTCATCGCCCCGATCATGCAGTTCATCACCGGCGCCTGGATCATGCAGGAGCCCATGCCGCTGGAGCGCTGGATCGGGTTCGGCCTCGTCTGGCTCGCCCTCATCGTGCTGAGCGCCGACTCGCTGATCTCGGCGCGGCGCACGCGCGCGGCATCCGACGTCGCCGATCTCGTCTGAGCCGGCTGGGAGCCCGCCGCGCGGCGGCGAGAGCCGTTATCGCACCGTGATCGTTTGGTTTCACACCGTTAACGGAACGCAACAATCCGGAAGCCGTTCCCCGCATAGGTTTGACCCACTGGGGCGCTCCCGAGCACCCCGCGTCACAGATAACAAGGAGCAACATGGGCGTTTTCACCCGTTCTCGCACCGCCAAAGTCCTGGGCGGCATCGCCTTGGTCAGCGCCGGTATGCTCGCGCTCTCCGGCTGTACCGGAAACGCGAGCACCAACCCCACGGAGTCCGCTGCCGCGGGCTTCGACTTCCCGATCGACTGCGACGCGGCCGAGCCCGCGGCGTACACGCCGACGTTCAACTCGACGTCGACCGGTCCCGGCACGGACCTCACGTACAAGATCGGCACGGCACTGCCCGTCACCGGCAACCTCGCCTTCCTTGGCCCGCCCGAGATCTCGGCGACCGATTTCGCCGCCAGCGAGGTCAACGCCGCCGCCAAGGGCGTCACGATCGACCTGATCCAGGGCGACTCCGGCGACACCGACAACAAGGCGTACGAGACCGAGATTCCGCGTCTGCTGGGCGAGGGCGCAACCGCGATCATCGGCGCAGCCTCCTCCGGCACCTCGCTGCAGTTCATCGACCAGGTCATCGCCGCGAACGCCATCCAGTTCTCGCCGGCGAACACCTCGGCCGCCTTCACGGGCTACGAGGACAACGGCCTCTACTGGCGCACCGCTCCCTCGGACGTGCTCCAGGGCGAGGTGCTCGGCAACCTGATCGCCGGCGACGGCAACGAGACCCTCGGCATGATCGTGCTCAACGACTCGTACGGCACCGGCCTTGCCTGCTTCACGAAGAAGGCGTTCGAGGCCGCGGGCGGCAACGTCGTCGCCGCGTCGCTGTACAACACGGGTGACACGAACTTCTCGGCGCAGGTCGAGGATGTCCTGGCTGCGAAGCCGGACGCGATCGCACTGATCACGTTCGAAGAGGTCAAGACGATCATCCCGGAGCTCGTGGGAGCGGACTTCCCCGCCGACAAGATGTACTTCGTCGACGGCAACCTGTCCAACTTCGGCGACGAGTTCGAGGACGGCACGCTGACGGGCGCTCAGGGCACCTACCCGGCGGTCGACCCCGACACCATCGCGACGTTCCGTGACTCGCTGCAGGCGTACTGGACGGGCAAGGGCAACGAGGCGCTCAAGGACTTCACCTACGCGCCGGAGTCGTACGACGCCGTGATCCTGCTCGCGCTCGCCGCGCTGGAGGCGGGCTCGACCGCCGGCCCGGACGTCGCCGCTCACCTGCAGCAGGTGTCGGGCGGCAGCGGTGACGGCACCAAGTGCACGACGTACGCGGAGTGCGCGGACATCATCATCGGAGGCGGCGTCGCCGACTACGACGGTGTGTCCGGCCCGATCACGTTCAACGAGGTCGGCGACCCGACCGAGGCGACGATCGGCATCTTCCAGTTCGACGACAAGAACAACAACAGCTTCGTCCGGATCGGCTGATTCGACAGAGCGCGGCGGGGCCCCGGTCTTCGGACCGGGGC
>JAEYAG010000137.1 GCA_023451265.1 Actinomycetes bacterium
AGAACACCCTCGCGGCGTTCGCGGCCGCTCACGGCGCCGGCGCCGCCTACGTCGAATCGGACGGCCATCTCACCGCCGACGGCGTGGTCGTGCTCTTCCACGACGATCATCTGACGCGCGTCACCGGCGACGCCCGCCCCGTCGCCGATGTGCGCCATGCGGAGCTGTCGCGCATCATGGCCGACCGCGGCGGTCTGCTCACCGCCGCCGAGGCCCTCGAGGCCTTCCCGACGCTGCGGTTCAACCTAGACGTCAAGGCGGCCGCGGCCGCGCTCCCCCTCGGACGCGTCATCGCCCCTCACGCCGACCGGGTGCTCGTCACGAGCTTCTCCGACGGCCGCCGCCGCACCGCGCTGGAGGCCGCCCACCGCGCGGGAGGACGCCCCGCCACCTCGGCCGGGCAAGGCACGATCGTGCGGATGCTGGGCGCCACGGCGTCCGGTTCGGGCGCCCTGGTGCGGCGGACACTGCGCGGGATCGACGCGATCCAGGTGCCCGAGCGGCACGGGGCGCTGCGCATCGTCACGCCCCGCCTGGTGCGGGCGGCGCACGCCGCCGGCGTCGAGGTGCACGTGTGGACCGTCAACGATCCGGCGGCGATGGCGCGTCTGCTCGACCTCGGCGTCGACGGGCTCGTGAGCGATCGCGCCGACCTCGCGCTGCGCGCCGTCGCGGCGCGCCGCTGACACCGTCGGAGGCGGTCCCGAGGGCCTGAGCATCCGCTGTGAAAGGCGCGCCCGGGGCGCCCGTTCGGATGATGCACACAGGTGCGCGCGTTATACCTGAGACGACGAGAGGACCACACAATGGCAGATCGCAGCCTGCGCGGCATCCGACTCGGCGCCTCCAGCCTACAGAGCGAGGAAGGCGTCGTGTTCCATGAGCGCGCCAACCACACGTACGTCTGCACCCAGTGCGGACGCGAGACCGTCATGACCTTCGCGGCCGACGCCGAGCTGCCCGAGGCCTGGGAGTGCCGCACGTGCGGCGCCGAGGCCGTCCGCCGCGTCGGCGAAACGGTCGTCGAGATCGACCACTCCGGCGACAAGGTCGCACGCACCCATTGGGACATGCTGATGGAGCGCCGGACGATCCCCGAGCTCGAGGAGCTGCTCGAAGAGCGCCTCGCCCTGCTGCGCGCCCGTCGCGGCGCCGAGGGCGACGCCCGACTCAGCGCCTGACGGTCGCATCGACCGCGTGACGCCGGTCTCCCCGACTCACCCGGGGAGGCCGGCGTCTTCGGCGTGCCCGCGACGCCGACGGCCGAGCAGCCCCACCGCGACGAGGGCGATCACACTCCCCCACCCCAGCACGCTCTGTATCGCCGCCCCCGCCACGATCCCCGCCGTCAGCCCCGTCCGCAGCGGCACATCGGTCACCATCGCCCCCGGCTCGTCGGCCGGCAGCGCGTCGACGGTGGCGCCGTCGGGTCCGATGACCTGGCTCGTCCCGACGGTGGAGAGGTTCACGACCGCCCTCCCTGCTTCGATCGCTCGCATGCGCGCGAACGCCAGCTGCTGCAGGTTCTCGTCGGTGCCGCGGAAGTCGGCGTTGTTGGTCTGGAACATGTAGACCTCGGCGCCGGCGAACGCGCCGCCCCGGATGACGTCGTCGTAGATGACGTCGAAGCAGATCGCCAGCCCCACCCCGACACCGTCGACATCGACGAACGGTGCCGCCGTGCCCGGTGTGTACTCCCGCTGGATCAGGCCGATGAGGTCGGGGGCCAGGAGGTTGAAGAACCAGCGGTCGGGAACATATTCCCCGAACGGCACGGGATGCCGCTTGTCGTAGGTCTGCGTCGGATTGTCGGCGCCTGCCTGCCAGACCAGTGATGAGTTGAAGTACTCCTCGCCGCGCCGGGTGACCGCGCTGATCAGCAGCGGCGCGTCGATGCGCGCCGACAGCGCGTCGAGGGTTCGCGCCACCGAGGCGTTCGCCGTCGGGTCGGCGTCCACTCCGCCCTCGGGCCACAGCAGCACGTCGAGGTCCTCGTCCTCGATCGGCTCGGTCGCCGCCAGTTGCGCACGCAGCACGTCGTACGGCTCGCGCTCGTCGAAGTAGCCCGCCGGGCCGTTGCCCTGAACCGCCCCGACGCGGATGCTCCCGGCATCCGTCGTCGGGAACTGCGGCAGGGCGAACACCAGCACCAGCGTCACGGCGAGGGGCAGGATGCCGCGCCACGCCGTCGAGAGGGCGCGCAGGCGACCGGTGCGCACGAGTTCGATGGCCGACGCGCACGCGAACACGATGAGGAAGCTCAGCCCGCTCATCCCGGTCCACGACGCGACGTCGGCGAGCGGCGACGAGGCTTGCGTGACGGCCAGACGCGCCCACGGGAACCCGCCGTAGGGGAACGTGCCGAGCAGCTCCTCACGACTGACCCACAGCCCGGCCACGAGCGCCGGAAGCGCCACCAGACGCCCCAACGTGCCCGGCGCGACCCGCGGCAGCCACCGGTAGGCGAGAGTCAGGGGCACCGCCATGACCGCCGTCAACGCGGTCTCCAGCGTCGACAGGGCGATCCACGGCACCGGGCCGAGGTAGCGGGCGGTGAACGACAGGTTGAGGAAGAACAGCGCCGCCCCGAACACCGCACCCACCAGCACCGTCGCCCAGCCCCGGCGGCCGATGAGGCTCACGAGCGCCAACGGCACCGCGGCGAAGACGACCGACCACCAGGCGGATGCCGGGAATGCCGCCGTCAGCAGCAGGCCTCCCGCGGCGGCGGCGAGCACCGCGGCCCACAGCGGCAGCAGCGGGCGGGGTCGGGCGGGCACGGCTTCGAGCCTAACCCGGGCCGGTCAGAGCGAGCCGTAGGCGACGATGCCGCGGCGCACCGCGTCGAGCGCGCGACGGGCGGTCACCGCCACCGGCGGATCGGCGACGATCGACAGCTGATCGAGCAGGTCGATCGTCTGCTTGCTCCACCGCACGAAGTCCCCCGCGGCCAGGTCGGCCTCCTGCAGGACCCGGTCCAGGCTCGCTCCCCGCGCCCAGGAGTGCATCGCCTGCGCGAGACCCGTCGCGACCGGCGCGGAGCCGGGGAGCCGATGGTCCTGCTCCAGATCGTCCAGGCGCGACCAGAGCGTCTGCGTCTCGGTGAGCGCCGCGCGGAACGCTCCCCGAGGGAGGCCGTGTTCGCCGGGACCGGCCTCGTCACGCCGCGGCTCGTAGACCAGGCAGCACGCGAGCGCGGCGAGACCCGCCGGGTCGAGCTCGGTCCAGATGCCGGTGCGCAGGGATTCTGCCACCAGCAGGTCGCGCTCCCCGTAGATGCGCCTCATCGTCGCACCGGCGGGGGTGAGCGTCGTCGTGCCGTCGGGCGCGACGGCGACGTAGTCCAGGGCCGCGAGCACGTCGACGACGCGGTCGAAGATGCGGGCCACGGTGCCGGTGCGCGTCTCGATCTGCTGGCGCAGCTTGTCGGTGTGACGCCGCAGCTTCCAATAACGCTCCGCCCAGCGCGCGTGCTTCTCGCGGTCGGGACAGCTCTGGCAGGGATGGCTCTTCAGCCGGCGACGCAGCGATTCGATCTGTTCCTGCCGCTGCTGCCGCAGCTTCGGCGGACCGGAGCGGTCGCCCTTGCGCTCGAGGTCGGTGAGCTCACGCCGCATGCGTGCGTACTCGGCGAAGTCGCCGCGGTCGCAGGCAATCGAGTTCGCGTAGCCGGCGAGAGACTCCTCGGCATCCTTCACCTCGCGCGCCAGCCCCACGACGGCACGGTCGGCCTGGAACTGCGCGAACGACGACTCGAGGATCTCCCGCGCGCGGGCCCGCCCGAACTGGTCGATGAGGTTGACGGCCATGTTGTACGTCGGCCGGAAGCTGGAGTTGAGCGGGTACGTGCGGCGTGAGGCCAGCGACGCGACCGCCTGCGGGTCGAGACTCTCGGTCCACTGGATCACGGCGTGGCCTTCGACGTCGATGCCGCGGCGCCCCGCACGCCCGGTGAGCTGGGTGTACTCCCCCGACGTGATCGCCACGCGCGCCTCGCCGTTGAACTTCTCGAGCTTCTCGAGCACGACGGTGCGGGCCGGCATGTTGATGCCGAGCGCGAGGGTCTCGGTGGCGAACACGACCTTCACGAGCTTGCGCTGGAACAGCTCCTCGACGATCTCCTTGAACGCCGGCAGCAGGCCGGCGTGATGGGCCGCGATGCCGCGCTCGAGGTTCTCGCGCCACTCCCAGAAGCCGAGCACGGCGAGGTCCTCGTCGGGGAGAGTTCCGGTGCGCTCGTCGACCACGCGGCGGATCTCGTCGCGCTCCTCGCGGTCGGTCAGCCGCACCCCGGCACGGCGCACCTGCTGCACGGCGCCCTCGCAGCCGGCGCGGCTGAAGATGAAGAAGATCGCCGGCAGCAGGTTCGACCGGGCGAGCAGCTCGACCACCTGCGGGCGGTCCATGCGCTCGATCCGCTGCATGTTCGCGGCGCGCACCGGGCGGCGACCGCCCTTCGCGGGGCGCTTGTTCGGGAAGGAGTTGCCGCCGTGGGAGCGGAACTGCTGCGCCTGCCGGTTGTTCTCGTAGCGCGCGCCGGAGCCGCCGCGGATGCGCATGAGCTCCTGGTTCACCTGTGCGGTGGCGATGCCCGCGCGCTCGTCGAACAGCGGCAGCAGATCGCCGCGCACCAACACGTGCTGCTCGAGCGGCACCGGACGGGTCTCGGAGACGATCACCGCCGTGTCGCCGCGCACGGTGTCGAGCCAGTCACCGAACTCCTCGGCGTTGGAGACCGTCGCCGACAGCGACACCAGGCGCACCTCCTGCGGCAGGTGGATGATCACCTCTTCCCACACCGCGCCGCGGAACCGGTCGGCGAGGTAGTGCACCTCGTCCATCACGACGTACCGCAGACCCTGCAGCGCCGGCGAGTCGGCGTACAGCATGTTGCGGAGGACCTCTGTGGTCATCACGACCACGCGCGCGTTGCCGTTGATGTTGGTGTCGCCGGTGAGCAGGCCCACCTCGCTCTCGCCGTACACCTGCTGCAGTTCGCGGAACTTCTGGTTAGACAGCGCCTTCATGGGCGTCGTGTAGAACGCCTTGTCGCCGGGCTGGAGCATCGCCAGGTGCACGGCGAACTCACCGACGATCGTCTTGCCCGCTCCCGTAGGCGCGGCCACGAGCACGCTCCGGCCGTCTTCCAGCGCCTGGCAGCCGGCGACTTGGAACGGGTCGAGTTCGAAGCGCTGGGCATCGGCGAACGCGGCCGTCAGCGGGTGCGCCTGACGCAGCTGTGCCTGCGCGAAGCGCGTGGCGGGATCGCTCACGCGCCGGCCTTCGGTGTGCCGGAGGGCGCGTCGGCGGGGGTGAGCCCCGCCGCGGCGTCGCGCTTGGCCCGGCGGCGATCGAACAGCATCGACAGGCCCGCGGCGGCGAAGAAGAGCACGATGAGGATGCCGGCCAGCAGCAGCATGCTGACGATGTCGGCGGCGGGGGTGGCAAGACCGGCGAACACCACCGTGATGAGGATCGCGACGCGCCAGCCCTTGAGGATCGCCTTGCCGCTCATGATCCCGGCGAGGTTCAGCGCGACGAGGAACACCGGCAGCACGAACGAGAGGCCGACGACGAGGACGAGCTTGAACACGAAGTCGTAGTAGTACTTCGCCTCGTACATGTTCGCCGCGCCCTCCGCCGAGAATGACGCCATGATCTCGACGATGTGGGGCATGATCAGCCAGCCCACGAAGCATCCGGCGAAGAAGAGCGGAATGGCGGCGCAGACGAAGCCCACCGTGTAGCGGATCTCCTTGCGGGTGAGTCCCGGCATGAGAAACGCCCACAGCTGCCAGATCCACACCGGCGCCGACAGGATGATGCCGACGACGAACGAGATGCGCAGGCGCATGTCGAACGGGCCGGTGATCGTGGAGTACATGAGCCGGACGATCGCGGCGGGGTCTTCCCCTCGCCGTTCCGCGACGATGCGGATGGGCTCGGTCATCGCCCAGATGATCCAGTCGGTCAGGAAGAAGGCGATCACCATGCCGACGACGAGCGCGATGGCGGCGATCACGAAGCGGCGGCGCAGCTCGACCAGATGCTGCCCCAGCGACATCCGCTTGTCATTGCGCGGGACGTCGTCCGCCCCGACCCGAGGACGAGCGGCTGTGGACACGGGGTGTCAGGACCGGGTGTCCGCCGTGCCGGCGGGCCCGGCGGTCGTGTCCGTCGGGGGCGTCTGCACCGGTGCGGGTTCGGCGGCGGGCGCCGGGGCGACGGATGCGGCGGTGCCGGCGGCAGCGTCGGCGGACTTGTCGTCGTCCTTCATCGCCTTCATCTCACCTTTGAAGATGCGGGCGGACTGTCCCATGCTCTTGGCGAGCGCCGGGAGCTTGGCCGCACCGAACAGCAGCAGGATCACGATCAGAAGAATCCACAGGTGCGGACCCGTGAACAGATTGCTGGGCATGGGGCGTCCCCTCGTCGAAGCGTGGCACAAGTCTACCC
>JAEYAG010000252.1 GCA_023451265.1 Actinomycetes bacterium
CGGTAGAACGACGGCGCGACGAGGAAGCCGAGCACGATCATGAGCACCCAGACGGTGGGCCCGAGCACGGCGCGCGAGGCGAGCAGCACGATCATCGCGGGCAGCGACATGACGAAGTTCGTCACCCAGCCCGACAGCGAGTCGAACCAGCGCCCGTAGTATCCGGCGATGAGGCCGGTGGGCACGCCGATGACGAGCGCGACGACGAGCGCGATGACGGCGCCGCCGAGCGTGTTCTGCCCGCCGTAGAGCAGACGCGTCCAGACGTCGCGCCCGGCGGTGTCGAACCCGAGGAGGTGGCCGGGCTGGGGACCCTGGAAGGCGTTCTTGGGGATCGCGTCGTTCGGGCCGAACGGCGTCAGCAGCGGTGCGCAGACGACCGCCAGCACGATGAGGACGAGCAGGAGCGCGGCCCCCAGCGCGAGGGGGCGTGAGGCGATGGCGCGCAGGATGCCGGGGGCTTTCGCCGCGGCATCCGCGGCGACGGGCTCTTCCGTGGAGACGTTCTCCATCGGGAGCGGGGCTTGCTGGCTCACGAGGTCCTCGCTTTCGGCAGCAGCCAGCCGATACCGAGATCGACGAGCAGGTTGATGATGACGACGCCGATGGCCGACAGCATGACCAGGCCCATGATGATGGGGATGTCGCCGCGGGTCGTGTACTGGATGGTCATGGATCCGATGCCGGGCAGGCCGAAGATCTGCTCCACGATGACCGCGCCGCCGAGGAGGCCGACGAACTGCATGCCGAGGACGGTCAGAGCCGGGGCCGAGGCGTTGCGCAGCACGTGGCGGAAGAGGATCCGGCGGCGCGGCAGGCCGCGGGTGGCGAGGGTGCGCACGTAGTCGGAGCGCGCGACCTCGATCACCGAGGAGCGCACCTGCTGGGCGATGCCGGCGATCGCGGCGATGGAGAGGGAGATGACCGGGAGGGTGATCGTCGAGAGCCACCCGGTGAAGGACTGCGTGATGGGGATGTAGCCGATCGCGGGGAACCAGCGCAGCTGCACGGCGAACACGATGACGATGATGATCGTCACGAGGAAGCCCGGCAGCGCGTAGCCGGCGACGCTGAAGATCTGCACGAAGCGGTCGACGCCGCCACGGCGGATGCCGGCCCACACCCCGAGCAGGTAGCCGACGACGGCGGTGAGGAGCGTCACGCCGATCATGAGGCTGAGGGTGACCGGCAGGCGCCCCGCGATCGCGGTCGTGACGTATTCGCTGGAGAACCAGGAGCGGCCGAGGTCGCCCTGCAGGGCGTGGACGAGCCAGTCGCCGTACTGCACGAGGATCGGGCGATCCACACCCAGCGCGGAGTTCTTGGCGGCGACGGCGGCCGGCGAGGCATTGATGCCGAGCAGCTGGCGGCCGACGTCCTGGCCGGCGAGCGAGAGGAGGAGGAAGGTGACGAACGACGTCACGAACAGCAGCACGATGCTGGCGCCGATCCGACGGGCGAGGAAGGAGAGCATGATGGCGGTCCCGGGGACGGTGGGGACGGCCGTGGCCGTCCCCACCGCATCCTGATCAGTCGGACAGGGAGTAGTTGTAGATCGACGTCTCGGCCGAACCCGCCTGGGTCTCGGCCGTGATGCCGGGGACGGTGACGAGCTTGTACGTCATCCGGTAGAACGGCAGGAACCAGGCGTCCTTCACGATGTGCTCGTTCATCTCCTGGTAGATCGCCTTCGCGTCATCACCCGACGCGGTGCGCGCCTCGGCGGAGAGCTTCTGCACGGTGTCGTCGGTGGTGCCGAAGAAGTTGAACGTGCCCGGGGCGATGAGGGTGTTGTACGCGATCCAGTCGTTCGAGGACTGCCCCATGTTCATGACCATGCCGGAGAACTCCCGGTCCATGAAGATCTGCTTGAGCGCCGTCGCGCTGTCGATGTCGGCCCAGGTGAGGGTGACGCCGACGGCGGCGAGGTCGGTCTGCAGCGTCGTCGCGATGTTGTCGGTGACGATCGTCGTCAGGCGCGGGAGGACGAGTTCGAACCCGTCGGCGTAGCCGGCGTCGGCGAGCAGCTCCTTCGCCTTGTCGGGGTCGTAGGTGTAGTAGTCGTCGAGCGAGGACTCGTAGCCGAGCGTGTCGACGCCCCAGACCTGGCTCGTGACCTCTCCGCGACCGTCGCGGATGACGTTCAGCATAGTGTCGCGGTCGATCGCGTAGTTCAGCGCCTGGCGCACCTCGGGCTTGGCGAGGGCCGGGGTGACGACGCCGCCGCGGTCGAACAGCAGCACGCCCTGGAAGTCGAACAGGACGTCCTGCTGCGTGAGGTTCGCGTCCTGCTCGGCAGCCAGCTGCTGGTCGGCGTTCTGCAGCAGCGCGCTGTCGAGCTGGCCGGTCTTCAGGCCGTTGACGATCGCGTTCTCGTTGTCGAACGCGGAGATCGTGATCGTCGAGAAGTCGAGCTCCTCGCCCCAGTACGTCGCGCGCTGATCGAACACCCACGTGGTGCCGATCGCGGTCTCCCCGCTGTCGAGCGTGTACGGGCCGGTGCCGTCGGGCGTCGTGACGAGTGCGTCTTCGGTGGCGAACTTCGCCGGGTTGGCCATGAGTCCCGCCGAGTCGGAGAGGTAGAACTCCAGCCCAGGGTCGGCCTGCGGCACGGTGATCGTGACGTGCGTCGGATCCACGACGGCGACCTCGGCCCCCGCGAGGTACGCGGCGTTCGGACCGCCGGCGTCGCGGAACCGGTCCATGTTGGCCTTGACGGCGTCGGCGTCGAGCTTCGTGCCGTCGTCGAACGCGACGTCGTCGCGCAGGGTCAGCGTCAGCACCGTGTGGTCGTCGTTGTACTCCCACGCCGTCGCGAGCATCGGCTCGTATAACCCGTCGGGCGCGCGCTTGATGAGCGTGTCGTAGACCGCCTGGAAGTAGGGCATCGTGCCGCCGATGGCGTCGACCGGGTCGAGGCTCGTCGGGGTCGACATCGTGCCGATCTTGAGCGTGTCGTCGTGCTCAGGTGCGGCCTGACCGCCCGCGCAGCCGGTGAGGACGAGCAGTGCGGCGACACCGGCCGCGACGCCCCCCATGATTCGCTTGTGCATGTGAGAGAACTCCATTGTCGCTGTGAGGAAGAGGACCGCTCCGGGGTGCTCGGTCCGAACGCGATGGACAGTATCACAAGTTTCTACCACGTGGTAGGTTTTCCGAGATCGACGATGAAAGGATGCCGATGACGACGCCGGCACCGCGCAAACTCACCAAGGGCGAGCGCACTCAGCAGCGCATCCTGCAGGCCGCGCTGGAGCTGTTCAGCGAACAGGGCTTCGCGACGACGTCGGTGCGCGACATCGCCGCCCGCGCCGGGATCACCCATGTGGGCCTCATCCACCACTTCCCCAGCAAAGACGACATGCTGGTGCGGATCCTCGAGTACCGCGAGGAGCAGGACCGCGCCAATGCCGCGCGGTTCGCCGAGCTCGGGATCGACCGGATCTTCGCCTGGATGGTCGACATCATCTCGACGAACATCGAGCACCCCGACCGCATCCGCCTGTACGTGAAGCTCTCGGCGGAGGCCACGGAGGAGAGCCACCCGGCGAACGCGTACTTCACGCGCCGCTACAGCCTGCTGCTCGAGACCGTCGCGGCCGGATTCGCCGACCACTTCGCCGTGACGCCCCCGGCCTTCGACATCACGCCCGAGGAGGCCGCCCGCAGCGTCATCGCGCTGATGGACGGCCTGCAGCTGCAGTGGCTGCTGTTCCCGGGCGACGTCGACATGCTCGCGGTGCTGCACACCCAGCTCGCCCCGCTCGGGGTCACCCTGCCCGAGCGCTCCCGCCCCGACCCGGAGACACCATGACCGACACGACCGCGACCGACGCGGCCCGCCCGCTCGACCTCGACGACAAGGCGGTGCTCGTCGCCGGGGCGTCGACCTGGACGACCGTCGCCGGCGCCGGCATCCCCGCGCTGAACCTCAGCGACGGCCCGCACGGCGTGCGCCGCCAGGGGACGAGCGGCGACAACCTCGGGATCGGCACGAGCCTGCCGGCCGTGTGCTTCCCGCCCGCGGTGGGGCTCGCCGCCACGTGGAACCCGCAGCTGGTCAAGCAGGTCGGCGCCGCGCTCGGCCGTGAGGCGCGGGCGCTCGAGGTCCACGTGGTGCTGGGTCCGGGCCTGAACATCAAGCGCTCCCCGCTCGGCGGCCGCAACTTCGAGTACTTCTCCGAGGACCCCCGCGTGAGCGGCACGCTCGCGGCGGCGATGGTCCGCGGCATCCAGTCGATGCGGGTCGCCGCGACACCCAAGCACTTCGCCGTCAACAACCAGGAGACCGACCGGATGCGCGTCAGCGCGACGGTGAGCGAGCGCGCGCTGCGCGAGATCTACCTCGCGGCCTTCGAGCAGGTCGTCCGCGACGCCTCGCCGTGGGCCTTCATGTCGGCCTACAACCGCATCAACGGCACCTTCGCCAGCGAAGACCGCGGGCTGCTCACCGAGCTGCTCCGGGACGAGTGGGGGTTCGACGGGCTCGTGATGTCGGACTGGGGCGCCGTGAACGACCCCGCCGCCGCCGTCGCCGCCGGCCTCGACCTCGAGATGCCGCCGAGCGGCCGCGCACGCCGCATCGTCGACGCCGTCAGGGCGGGCGAGATCGACGAGGACGTGCTCGACACCGCGATCGAGCGACTGCGCACGCTCGCCGCGCGCACGGTCGACGTCGAGCCGCTCGAGCGCGACATCGAGGCGTCGCAGCAGGTGGCGCTGCAGGCCGCGCGCGAAGCCGTGACCCTGCTGGACAACGACGGCCTCCTTCCCCTGGCACCGAGCACGGGCCGCGTGCTCGTCGTCGGCGAGTTCGCGCGCACGCCACGGTTCCAGGGCGGCGGATCGTCGCGGGTCTCCCCGACGCGCGTCGTCAGCGCGCTCGATGCGATGCGCGAGATCGCCGGGGATGCCGTCGCGTTCGCGCCCGGGTTCACCCTGACCGGCGAGGCGGACCCCGCCCTCGCCGACGCGGCCGTCGAGGCATCCGCCGAGGCCGATGTCGTCGTGGCGTTCCTGGGGCTCAGCGACCGGGCCGAGTCGGAGGGCTTCGACCGGACGACCCTCGCCCTGCCGGCCGATCAGCTCGCCCTGCTGCAGCGGCTGACGGCGACGGGGCGACCCGTCGCGGTCGTGCTGTCGGGCGGGTCGGTCATCGAGGTGTCGGGGTGGCGCGACGCGGTCGCGGCGATCGCCGAGGGCTGGCTGCTCGGCCAGGAGGGGGGCCGCGCGATCGCCGAGGTGCTCTACGGCCTCGTCAACCCCAGCGGGCGGCTCACCGAGACGATCCCGCACCGCCTCGAGGACACCCCGAGCTTCGCGACCTTCCCGGGTCGGGGCGGCGAGGTGCTCTACGGCGAGGACGTCTTCGTCGGCTACCGCCACTACGACTCGCGCGGCATCGACGTCGCCTACCCGTTCGGGCACGGCCTGAGCTACACGACGTTCGCGTACGAGTCGATCGACGTGGTGCCGCTGGACAGCGGGGGCGGCGACAGTGCAGCCGACGGCGCGCACGGAAACCGCTGGGAAGTGCGCGTCAGCGTGCGCAACACCGGCGACCGCGCCGGGGCCGAGGTCGTGCAGCTGTACGTCGCACCCGAATCCGGGGCGGTCGTCCGCCCCGTGCACGAGCTGCGCGGGTTCGCGAAGGTGTTCCTCGAGCCCGGGGAGAGCACGCACGCGGAGTTCACGGTGACCGGCCGCGACCTCGCGTTCTGGAACAGCCGGCACCACCGCTGGCAGGTCGAGCCCGGCAGCTACCGCATCGAGATCGGCGCGAGCTCCCGCGACATCCGGCTCGCCGAGACGATCCGCACGGACGGCGACGGCATCGTCGATCCGCTCCGGATGGACTCGACGCTTGCGGAGTGGGCCGTCCACCCCGTCGGCGCCGACATCGTCGCGCGCGTCCGCGCCGGCATCCCATCCGAACTCGCGGCGCGTGCGCCCGAACTGATCGAGATGGTCCAGTCGACCCCCGTGATCAAGCTCGTGACGTGGGGCATCGGCATCACCGAGGACGTCGTCCGACAGGTCGTCGCGGCCTCCGGGGGCCGGGCGTGACCACCGCGGACGGGAGCGCCGGCACCGTCTCCGTCTCCGGTGACGGCTGGGCGCCGTTCGTCCACGGCGCGGCCTCGCTCGAGCCGGGCGACGGCGGCGGCGTCACGCCGCACCGGCTGCCCGCGTGGGCGCGCGCCCAGGTCGCCGACCCGATGTTCCTCGCGGTCGAGGCGTGCCCGGGCGGAGTGGCGCTGCGGTTCGACACCGACGCCGACGAGGCCGTGCTCACGATCGGCACGACCACCATGGTCCCCGCCGGCGCGGCGACGCCGGTCATCGCACCGCTCGTCGTCAGCCGCGGAGGCCGCGACGTCGACGTGCCGGCGCCGATCCCCACGGTCATCGAGTTCAGCCCGCAGCTGCAGCCCGCCGGCATCCGCCCGCACGCGCCGCAGGCGATCACCCTGCCGATCCCCGGGACCGGCCCCGTGACGGTGCTGCTCCCCCACAATGCCCGGGTCTCGCTCGTCTCCCTCACCGCCGCGGCGCCGCTGCGCCCCGCCGAGATGCCCGGGCTGCGCTGGACCCACTACGGCAGCTCGATCAGCCAGGGACTGAACGCGGTCTCCGCGGCCCGCACCTGGCCGGTCGCCGCGGCACGCACCCTGGGGTGGAACCTGCGGAACCTCTCCTTCTCGGGCAACGCGCAGCTCGACGGGTTCGCCGCGCGCATGATCCGCGACATCCCCGCCGACCTCATCACCCTCAAGATCGGCATCAACCTGCTGAACGCCGACTCGATGCGCGAGCGTACCTTCCGCCCCGCCGTGCACGCCTTCCTCGACACGATCCGGGAGGGCCAGCCCGACACGCCCATCGCGCTCATCACGGCACTCGCCTGCCCCCTGCACGAGCACACCCCGGGCCCCGTCGTCGGCGACCCCGACGGGATGATGCGTGCCGCGCAACGCGATGTGGAGCAGGATGCCGGTGCGCTCACGCTCCACCGCACGCGCGAGATCCTCGGCGAAGTCGCCCAGGTGCGTGCCGACCCGCGCCTGGCCCTCGTCGACGGCCTCGCGCTGTTCGGCGAGGCGGATACCGGGCACCTCTACGACCGCCTGCATCCGGACCAGGCGGGCCTCGATCTCATCGCCGACCGGTTCGTCGCCCTCGTCGGCGCGCGATACGACGAGGCGGCCCGGTAGATGGCGCGGGTGACTCAGGCGTTCCGGCTGGCGAGCGCGCTCCTCTCCAGCCGGCTCGGCATCAGCCCGAAGCCCGCCGTGCGCCTCTTCCGCAGCGCACCCGACCTGAGCGGCCTCGGCCCGGCGCTCTCGGCCCGGGATTTCGCGGACGGCACGGTGCGCGCGGACCTCGACGTCGTGTACGCGCCGGGCGATCCCGACGGCATCCTCGACCTCTTCCGCCCGGCCGCGCCGGACGGGCCGCTCCCCACGGTCGTGTGGGTGCACGGCGGCGGGTTCATCGCGGGCGAGAAGTCGGCGCTGCGCGACTACCTGTCGCTGCTGGCCGCGCACGGGTTCACCGTCGCGAACGTCGAGTACACGTACGCACCCGAGGCGACCTACCCGACCCCGATCCGCCAGGTGAACGCGGCGATCGCGCACCTCGTCGACCACGCCCGGCGCTACGGCGTCGACCCCGACCGCATCATCCTGGCCGGCGACTCGGCCGGGGCGCACATCGCCGCGCAGGCCGCGATGGCCATCGCCCAGCCCGCGTACGCCGCAGAGGCGCAGCTGCCCGCGGCGATCGCGCCGCACCAGCTCATCGGCACGGTGCTGTTCTCCGGGCCGTTCGACCCGTCGGCCCTCGACTACTCCAGCAAGGCCTTCGGGTTCTTCATGCGCACCGTCCTGTGGGCCTACTCCGGCTCGCGCGACTTCCAGAGCACGGACGCGTTCCGCTACGCGTCGCTGCCCGCCTTCGTCACCTCGGACTACCCGCCGACCCTCGTCTCCACCGGGCCGGCCGACCCTCTGCTCGCGCAGAACCGGCAGTGGGTCGCCGCGCTCGAGGCCGCCGGGGTCGACGTGACGCCGCTGTTCTTCGACGAGCCCGGCACGACCGCCGGGCACGAGTACCAGCTCGACCTGCACTCCCCCGAGGGGCGGATCGCCTTCCGCACCGTCGTCGACTTCCTCCGCCGGGTGAGTCGCACCGCCGTCCACGAAGGCCCCGCCGACCGGCTCGGCTGGGAGACCCCACCACCCAGGAGATCATCATGAGCGTGTCCGATTCCGCGGCAGGCACCGTCCCGGTGCCCTCCGGCCCGGCATCCAACTTCACCGACGACGACGCGCCGGTCAACGCACTCGGCGAGCGCCGCTTCGTCGGGAGGCTCCGCTGGTTCGGACCGCTGAACCTCGGCATGGTGCTCGCCGCCGCGATCCCCACCGGTGGCGCCGCCAGCATCATGGCGTACAACTTCACGATCCACCTCGCCGAGCAGGAGGCCAACGCCGCGATCGGCGTCGCGAACCTGTTCGGAGCCCTCGCCGGCGCCCTCGCCGCGATCGTGGCGGGCAACCTCTCGGACCACACGCGCACGCGGTGGGGGCGGCGCAACCCCGGCATCCTCGGTGGCGCGCTGCTGGCCGCGGCCGGGGTCCTCCTCATGACGGTGATGCCGGTGGCGGCGGTCTGGCCGGTCGTGCTCTGCTTCTGCCTGTTCCAGATCGGG
Source organism: Actinomycetes bacterium (assembly GCA_023451265.1). Lineage (GTDB taxonomy): Bacteria > Actinomycetota > Actinomycetes > Actinomycetales > Microbacteriaceae > Microbacterium. The sequence goes on from JAEYAG010000252.1 coordinate 8,714, forward strand.
CTGAACACCCTGCTCGCCAACTTCACGTCGCTGCTCGCCGACCGCGTGCACTCCGGTCTCATGGGCCGCGCATCGGCGTGGGGCAGCCTCGGCACGCTGCTCGGGGCCGCGCTCGGCGGCGTCGTCGTGCGGCTGCTGGTCGAGGCGTTCGGCGCCGAGCGGCTGTCGCTCGGGTTCGCCGTGCTGCCCTGGATGATGGTGGTGATGGCGATCGTCGTCGTGCTCGCGCTGCCCGGCGCCACGCTCACGAAGACGCCGGATGCCGAGCGCCCGAGCCTCCGCGCCATGCTCGCGAGCTTCCGTCCGCCGGCGGACCGTGACTTCTGGTTCGTCTACCTGTCGCGCCTGTGCCTCATGATCGCGCTCATGATGCTCGTGCAGACCCAGACGCAGCAGCTCATCTACCACTTCTCGCTGAGCCTCGACGAAGCCACCGCGATCGGTGCGACGCTCGGCATACTCACCGCCACCGGCGCCGTCCTCGCCGCCGTCGTCGCGGGGCCCGTCTCCGACAAGATCAAGCGGCGCAAGGTGCCCGTCGCGATCGCGACCCTGCTCCTCGTCATCGCGGCCGGATGCCTGCTCATCACCGATCAGCCGTGGATCCTCTACATCCAGACCCTGCTCGCCTCGTTCGCCTTCGGCGCGTTCGCGTCGGTCGATCAGGCGCTCATGGTCGAGGTGCTGCCCACGCGCGAGACGGCGGCGCGCGACCTCGGCTTCCTCGGCACGACCAACACGCTCTCGGGGGTGTTCGGCGGTGTCATCGGCGCCTCGATCATCGGCCTGTTCGGCTACACCGTGCTGTTCGTCTCGGCGATGGCGATCGCCCTCGCGAGCCTCGCGTTCCTCATCCCGGTGCGGCGCGTGCGCTGACGCCGGGCGGATGCCGGGGCGCCGCGACTCCCAGCATCCGCCTATGCGTCCCGGATACGGTCGGATCATGCACGCGACGCCGCAGCCCCTCTCCGTCCTCACCGACGAGGGGGTCGCGACATTCTCCCCGGAGCAGCTCCGCGCGATGCGCGACGAGTTCCAGCGCTTCCTGCTGGAGTACCAGTTCGGGCTGCGCGAGGTCAAGACCAAGCTCGGCATTCTCCGCGATGAGTTCCAGCTCATGCACGACTACAACCCGATCGAGCACGTCTCCAGCCGCGTGAAGACGGCCGACAGCCTCGTCGACAAGGTCGTGCGCAAGGGCGTGGAGCCCACGTTCGACGGCATCCGCGCCGGGATCATGGACATCGCCGGCGTGCGTGTGACGACGAGCTTCACGAACGACGCCTATCGCCTGTTCGACCTGCTCACCCAGCAGGACGACATCACGGTGCGCGAGGTGAAGGACTACATCGCCGCCCCCAAGGTCAACGGCTACAAGAGCCTGCACGTCATCGTCGAGGTGCCGGTATTCCTGTCGGCGGGGCGCGTGGAGGTGCCGGTCGAGGTGCAGTTCCGCACGATCGCCATGGACTTCTGGGCGAGCCTCGAGCACAAGATCTACTACAAGTACGCCGGCGCGGTTCCCGAGGGCCTCGTGGCCGAACTGAAGGATGCCGCGGACTCCGCCGCCCTGCTCGACGCGCGCATGGAGCGGCTCCATCACGAGCTGCACGGCCCGCACGGGACGCACGCCGGCCCCGTCCGCGCGGTGTAGCGCGCCCGCGTGCGGTCGCGACGCCGCGTTCCGGGCGGGGTCAGCGGCGCGCGGCGAGAAGCGCGGCGAGCTGCTCGAGCTGTGACTCGTCCTCGAGGGCCGAGCCGACGGCGACGACCCGGACGCCCGCGTCGAGGAACGCGCCGGCGTTGGCGGCGTCCATGCCGCCCGTCGCGATGAAGCGCACCTGCGGGAACGGGCCGCGGATGTGCCGGAACCAGTCCGCGCCCAACCACTGCGCCGGGAACGCCTTCAGCCACGTGAGTCCGAGGGCCACAGCCTGCTGCACCTCGGACGGCGTCGCGACGCCGGGCAGGATCGGGATGCCGGCGGAATGCGCCGCCTGCACGACATCCGCGTCGAGGCCCGGCGAGACGAGGTAGCCGGCGCCCGCCGCGACCGCGACGGGAACCTGCTCCGGCGAGACGATCGTGCCGGCGCCCACGACAGCTCCACGCTCGCGACCCAGGCGCGCGACCTCGCGGAGCGCGTCGACGTCGGCATCCGACTGGATCGTCACCTCGACGGAGTCCAGCCCCAGGTCCCACGCGGTCGTCGCGACGCGCACCGCGCGGTCGACACCGGCGCTGCGGAGGATCGCCATCAGCGGCGAGCCCGCGAAGGTCTGCGCGAAGAACGCATCGGTCGAGGGGAAATCGGTCGCGTCGGTCACAAGATCAGCTTTCTGTCGGGTCGGGAACGGTCGGGTCAGCGACGATCGGATCGCCGGGCGCCGGATCGGGGAAGTCCGCCGTCGTGGCGAGGGTCAGCGCCGCGCGGTCGTGGCCAGCCTGCAGACGCGCGGCGAAGGGCGCACCCGACAGGCGGGCGGCGAGGTATCCGCCGGCGAAGGCATCGCCGGCACCCACCGCCTCGACCACGTCGACGCGGTGCGCGGGGACGAAGACCTCGCCGTCGGCGGTGAAGACGGTCGCCCCGACGTCGCCGTCCTTGACGACCAATTCGGCCGGCTCGGGCAGAAGCGCGCGGATGGCCGCGGGGGTCGCCCCGCCCCCCAGCGCCTCGGCCACGTCACGGCCGACGAAGACGACGTCGGCGCGACGCGCCAGATCCCGAAGCACGGGCGCGGCGACGGATGCCGGCCACAGCGCGGCCCGGTGATTGACATCGACGCTGACGGGCACACCCGCCGCGCGAGCACGCGCGATGAGACGCTCGAGGAACGCGGGCGCCGCACCGTCGGGGGTCAGCCGGTCCAGCGCCGCCGTGATGCCCGACACGTGCACGATCGCGACGTCGTCGAGATCCGCGGCATCCGCGTCGGACAGGCCGAGGTGCGCGGCCGCCGATCCGTCGCGGTAGTAGTGCACGCCGCGGCCGGGGTCTTTCACGTACAGGCCGGTGCGATGGTCGGGGTCGACGGCGACCGCCGACACGTCCACGC
>JAEYAG010000244.1 GCA_023451265.1 Actinomycetes bacterium
GTGCGATACCGGGGAGGCTCTCTCGTTGTTGCCGGGGGGACCGTCAGGCCTTGCTGTCCTGGCGGTTGCGGCGCACAGTTGCGGCGACCGCAACCGTCGCGCCGGCGAGCACGAGCGCGCCGCCGCCGACCCAGATGCCGAGCAGCGATTCGCTGTCGCCACCGGTCGAGGGAAGCGTGCTGCCGCCGCCCGCCTCGGACGTGGCGCGCGCGCCCGTTGCCGAGAGGGTGTAGGTGCCGCTGGCGTTGGCCGGAAGCGTCACCGTTGCGGTGGCGACGCCCGAGGAGTCTGCGGTCTTCGTGACCTGCGTGGAGGTCACGGCGAACTTGACCGCGGCGAGGTTGCCCGGGCCGACGCCTTCGCCCACGAGGGTGAAGGTGACAGTCGCGCCCGGCTCGAAGCCGGTGACCGAAACGGGGCCGTTGGAGGTGACGGTGACGGTGACCGTGTTCGGGCCGGTGGGCGTGTACGCCTGTGCCATTGCCGGAGCGGCAAATACCAGTGCTGCGGCGATCGTGGCTGAGGCCACGGCCTTGGAGAGTCGGTTCTTCATGAGTGCCTGCTTTCGAATCCGGGGCATGTGCGTGGGGGCTTCCCGGGTGCCGAATAGACGGCGGGGTACAGCGGGGGAGAGATGGGGGGAAGCGCTAGTGTGAACCTGAAGCACTCCTGAGTATTCCCTACGACGTGAGCGAATTGCAAACGCGCGGGATTTCCAGTATGTAAATGTTTCGCGACGTGACGGGGTCCTCCCGCCGCCGCGGGAAGGGGCTCGCGTGGGCGCACGGTTGACCCGCACGGCGGTGGTTCTCGCCGCTCTGCTCGTCGTTCCGCTGACGACGGGCTGCGGCCCCGCCCCCTGGGCGAATGAGGGCACCGCATCGCCGGTACCCACGTCGGCGTCTGTCGCGCCGCCGGTGCAGAACGACCTCTCCGGAGGGGCCACCGAACGCACCCTGACGGCTGGCGCGGTGTCGGCCACGGTGAACTACTGGTCGACGCTGCGGATGGACCGCTGGACGGCGAGCTCCATCAAGCCGGTGAGCCTGTCGATGGTGACGACGATCACACCTAACGACGGCCAGAAGGTGTATCTGCAGCGCGCCACGATGACCGCGACGCCCGCGAACGCGACCGAGACGTTCGCACCGCTCGACCCGCAGGTCGACCAGGCCACGGTCTCCCCCGGCTATCTCGTCCTCTCGCCCTACAGCTACTCGAACACCTTCAACGTCGGGTCGGTTCCGGCCGGTGCGACGTTCGTCACGGTGCAGTTCGACTTCGACTTCTTGGTGCAGACCACTCCGACGTCGAACGAGTACGCGAAGCAAACGGCCACCGACACCTTGACGATCGCGATCGCGCAGGGCTGAGAAGCGCCAACCTCAACGTCAGGTAAAGACCGCGTTGAGGTTTCCGCAGTTCCGGTGGATGCCGGGGACAGCGTCCCTAACATCATGATCATGCCTTCCGCCCCCCAGACCGCACGGCGACCCGCGCCGCGCCTCACCCCGCGCGCACGCACCGCCGCGATCGTCGTCACCGGCCTGCTCGTGACGGCGACCGCGACCGGCTGCACGCAGATCGCGAACGCTTTCAACAGCCTGCAGCAGGACGCCGTGGTCACTCCCGCGCCGAACCCGTCGGCGACCGCCGTCGACATGCCGTTCGACTCGCAGTTCACCTACGACGGCTCGGTCGCCCTGTCGTCGGAGGTCGCCGACGGACTGGAGGTGCGGCTGGAGGTCTGGGCAGCCGACCCGAAGCGCACGCAGCAGTGGACTCCGGATGCCGACAAGACGTTCGGCTTCGCGGTGAACGTGTACGACCACCGTGTCGATGAGAAGGCGGTGCTCACCGAGAAGCGCCGCGTCTACCTGTCGATGGTGAGCGTCACCTCGCAGCTGTCGCAGACGGCGGTCGCAGGGGCGCAGCCGATGTCGCCGTTCCAGTTCTCCGCAGACCCCCGTACGCTGGTGCCGACCGACACGCTGCGCTCGGATCGCGGGCTGCTGCTCAACAGCTACCAGGGTGGGCTGCTCGTCCCCGAGACGACGATCCACCAGTTGCCGGCCGACACGTACGGAATCACTCTCCAGTTCGCGCTGCAGGTGTGGGTCGAAGGGTCCGCGAACACCGAATCGAGCTTCACGCAGCAGACGGTGTATCAGGTGCTGCCGATCGCGATCTTCTCGCCTGACGCGGCGAATCGGTAACCTCATACCTCGAGACAGAGCAGACCAAGGACATGATCGTGACGACGCCATTCGAGTCGAGCCGGCAGGGGGCCGAGTCCTTCCCGGCCGCGCCCGGCTACGCGGGCGCACCGGGCGGCCCGTCGTCGCTCGGCAGCCCCCACCCGTTCGACGCGCACGACGCGGCGCTGCGCCCGGCTGATCTCCACGTCGACGACGTCGACGACTTCTCGGCGGTGCTGGAACACACCACGGTTCACCGTTCGACGATCGGCTGCGTCGTTCCGGCGTACAACGAGGAGGAGTTGATCGGTGACGTCCTGCGTTCCCTTCTCGGACAGAGTCGCGTGCCGGATGTCATCCACGTCGTCGTCAACAACACCTCGGATGCGACCGTCAGGATCGCGTCGGAGTTCAGCGGTCCGCACGAGATCACGACGGAACTCGGTGAGCAGTTCACTGAGGTGTTCGTTCACGACATCGGCAAGACCCCCGACAAGAAGGTCGGCGCCCTCAACTACGGGTACGCGCTCGTCGAGGGGTACGACTACCTGCTCGGCGTCGACGGCGACACCATCGCCGACCGGCGCGCCGTGGAGTTCCTCGAGAGCGAGGCCGTGTCGGACTCGCGCATCGGCGGCATCTCGGCGATCTACTCGATCGACGACAAGCCGATCCAGGGGCTGACCGCCAAGTTCCTCATCGCCGGTCAGCGCACGCAGTTCGCCGCCTTCAACCTGCAGAACCTGCTGCGCGGCCGCAACATGGCCGTGCTCGGCGGCCAATTCTCGATCTTCTCCACGACCGCGCTGCGCGACGTCATGAAGGCGAATCACCAGAACTCGCCGTGGGTGAAGGACAGTGAGGTCGAGGACTCGCTCCTGTCCTTGCAGATCAAGAGCGCCGGCTACCTCACCAAGATCAGCCCGTTCGCCCGGGCCGACGTGGGCGGCATGACGACGTTGAAGGGGTACGACGCACAGCAGGTGAAGTGGACGTACGGCGCGATCGAGTTGATGTGGCCGGGTCAGCGCGGTGACACGAAGGGGCAGCCCTTCCACCCGAACCTGCGCCTGCGGTGGTTCGAGAACTTCTCCATGCTGACGAACCTGTTCGTCCGTGTCGCCTTCCTCACGCTTCTCGTCGCGTCGCTGTCGATCAATGCGTTCGTGTTCTCACCGTGGTGGCTGATCCCGCCCGTGGTGGCCACGATGCTGAACCTGCGCGTGGCGCGCACGATGGAGGCGTGCGACACGCGAGACCTCCTCTTCGCCGGGCTGATCTTCCCGGCGGAGGTGTTCATGTGGATTCGCATCAGCCACTTCCTGCGTTCGTGGACCCGATTCCTCTCGCGCAAGAAGGTGGACAACTGGGCGATGCAGGCGAGAGCTGAACGCGGTGGCGGCAGCATCGGACACTGGGTGCCGTTCATCATGCTCGTGATCGTGGCGATCGCCGCCGCCGTGATCTGGCATCTGCTCGACACCGTGACGCAGTCCGCGATCCTGTGGGTCGGCTGGCCGGTCGTCGGCGTCGTCACGGTCATCCAGACCGTGCTGATGTCGTTCAAGCTCTTCCGCAGGCACCAGGGCTTCAGAGTCTGAGTGCCGCGGAGAGGCAGATTCACTGGGGAGAGATCTGCCACGGGATGGATGTCGGGTTCGGGGGGGCCGGCATCCATCCTCTTTTCAGGCCGCGTGCTCGGAGGTGAGGCGGTAGCCGACGCCGCGCACCGTCTCGATGTAGCGAGGATTGGCCGGATTGTCGCCGAGCTTGCGGCGCAGATTGGTCATGTGAGCCTCGATGGCGCGCTTGTCGGCCTCGCCCACGAAGTAGCTCGTGACATACGACTCGCCGCGCAGGACGAGCGTCAGGTCGGCCTTGCTGCGCACACGGCGCTTGGACTCCATCAGGGTCGCCAGGAGGTCGAACTCGGTGCGGGTGAGCCCGAGGTCTCGTCCGGCGATGACGGCGCTGCGCTGCTCGGGGTTGACCGCGAGATCTCGGTGGGTGACCCATCCCGGGCCGGCGACGACACCGGCCCCGCCTCCGAGAACGCTCACCTCGTTGCCGGGGGGCGGGAACGCCTGCGGCCCGGCCGTCGCGGGCACGACGATCGGCACCGCCGGAGCGGCCGGCGGTACGGGCGCCGCCGTGTAGGCGGTCTCGTCGAAGCCGGGGGGCGGACCGGACGGAGCCGGCGCACCCTGCGCCGGCGCTCCTGTTGCC
>JAEYAG010000010.1 GCA_023451265.1 Actinomycetes bacterium
ACCGGGGACTGCTCGAGGTCTCCGGGGCCGGCGGCGAGGCGGTCGCCGTGCTGTCGGGCCGGCACGCCGAGATCCTCCTCATGCTGGCGGTGCACCGGCAGGGGCTGTCGGCCGAGCGGCTGACCGAGCTCGTCTACGGACCCGACGCCGGCGAGGGGACGCTCCGGCCCGAGATGGTGCGGCTGCGGAAGGTGCTCGAGCGTCAGGCGCCCCAGCTGGTGCCGGCGTCGCGGCCGTACCGGCTGTCCGCCGACCTCGACACCGACGCGCACCAGGTGCTCTCTCTGCTGGGCCGCGGCGCCCACCGCGTCGCGCTCGCCGCGTATCGCGGCCGCGTGCTGCCGGACTCGACGGCGCCGGGGGTGGAGGAGTTCCGCGACTTGGTGCGGATCGCGCTGCGCGAAGCCCTGCTGGCCGAAGCCTCCGTCGACGTGCTGCTGGCGTACGCCGACACCGACGACGGTGCGGACGACGCGGATGTCCTGCGCCTCGCCCTCGAGATGCTCCCCGCCCGCTCGCCGCGGCGCGCCGGGCTCGTCACCCGCCTGGAACGGCTCGCCGGCTGATGCGCCCGCGACGAGACGGCGCATCTGCGACGAGACGGCACCCGTCGCGCCCCGTCTCGTCGCGAATCTCCCGTCTCGCGGCGGGCACCCTGGCAGGATGGGCCCTGACGGAGGGATCAACATGACCGACGATCTGCCCACGATGGACCTCACCCGCCTCGCCGAGTCGCACGGCATCGCGACGGAATACTGGTCGTTCTTCGGCGATCGGGTGACCGTCCCGGCATCCACTCTCCGAGCGATCCTGCACGCGATGGGCGTCGATGCGGCGACGGATGCCGGCGTCACCGCCGCCCTGCTCGACGCCGACGACCGGCCGTGGCGCGACCTGCTGCCGGCCTCGTTCGTGTCGCGTCCGGGCGCCCGCGCGCTGCCGGTGCACGTCACGGACGGGTACGACGTCGTCGTCACGGCGTTCTTGGAAGACGGGACGGCGCGCGACCTCGAGATCCCCGACCAGCGCCCGGTCTCGCGAGAGGTCGACGGGGTGCGGCGGTGGCGGGTCGAGGTGCCGATCCCGCACGACCTGCCGCTCGGATGGCACACCGTCCACGCGTCCGAACGGCCCATCGGCGGCGGGGCTTCGGGGCGCACGGCGTCGGTGCCGCTCGTCATCACTCCGGAGCGCATGCCCGACCCGCGCGTGCGGGCGGGTCGCCGCCGCGGCTGGGGCCTCATGGCGCAGCTGTACTCGGTGCGGTCGCGGGCCTCGTGGGGCATGGGGGACTTCGCCGACCTCGCGGACCTCGCCGCGATCGCCGGGGCCCGCGGGGCCGACTTCCTGCTGATCAACCCGATCCACGCCGCCGAGGTCACGAGCCCCATCGAGCCCTCGCCGTACCTGCCGGCGACCCGCCGGTTTCTCGCGCCGCTGTACGTGCGGCCCGAGGACATCCGTGAGGCGTCGTACCTGGATGCCGCCGGTCGCGCCGCCGTCGATGCCGCGCGCGGCCCGGTCGCCGCCACCGACGACGACCCCTCCCGCATCGACCGCGACGCCGTCTGGGCCGCGAAGCTCGCGGCGCTCGACACGATCTTCGCGGTGCCGCGCTCGCCCGGCCGCGCCGCCAAGCTCGCCGCGTTCGCCGAGCGCGAGGGGCAGCCGCTGCAGGACTTCGCGCTGTGGTGCGCGCTGGAGGAGCACTACGCCGGTACCGAGCGCCCCGACGCGGCGCGGGACATCGACTCACCGCTGGTGGAAGGACTCCGCGAACAGCTCGCCGGCCGCGTCGCGTTCCACGTGTGGCTGCAGTGGATCGCCGACCAGCAGGCCGCCAGCGCACAGGCCGCCGCGCGCGCGGCGGGCATGGCGATCGGCATCATGCACGACCTCGCCGTCGGCGTGCACCAGCTCGGATCCGACGCCTGGTCGCTGCGCGACATGTACGCACCCGGCATGGCGGTCGGCGCGCCGCCGGACATGTACAACCAGCAGGGTCAGACGTGGAACCAGCCGCCGTGGCTTCCCGGCGCGCTCGCCGAGGCGGGCTACGCGCCGCTGCGCGACATGATCCGGACGCTCCTGCGGCACGCCGGGGCGCTGCGCATCGACCATGTGATCGGGCTGTTCCGGCTGTGGTGGATCCCCGCCGGGCTCTCGCCCGCCGCCGGCACCTACGTGCGCTACGACCACGAGGCGATGATCGGCGTGCTCATGCTCGAGGCGCACCGCGCCGGGGCCGTGCTCATCGGCGAGGACCTCGGCAACGTCGAACCGTGGGTGCGGGACTATCTGGCTGCCCGCGGCATCCTCGGCACGAGCGTGCTGTGGTTCGAGCGCGAGGGCGACGGGTTCCGCCCGCCCGAGCACTACCGGGCGTCGCTGCTCGCGACCGTCAACACCCACGACCTGCCGCCGACGGCGGGGTATCTCGCCGACGAGCACGTCGCGCTGCGCGCGCGGCTGGGCCTGCTGACCCGGCCCGTCGAGCAGGAGCTGGCTGAGGCGGATGCCGAGCGCGCGGCCATGCTGGCCCTCTTGCGCGAGAGGGGGCTGCTGTCGGAGAACGCCGGCGAGCAGGAGGTCATCGAGGCGCTGAACGTGTTGATCACGGCATCCCCCTCGCAACTGCTCGGGGTGGCGCTGGTGGATGCCGTCGGCGAGCGCCGCACGCAGAACCAGCCCGGCACCGACACCGAGTACCCCAACTGGCAGATCCCGCTCGCCGGCCCCGACGGTCGCGCGGTGCTGCTCGACGACCTCGCCGCGAATCCGCGGTTCACCGCGCTCACCGCCGCCGTCGACAGCCACCTGTAACCGTCCCGGCCCGGCCGGGGACCCGGTCCTGGCGCCCTGCAACGGAATGCAACGTCGCGGGGCGTAGCTTCGGCGGCATCCGAACGCGGCAACGGATGCCGCGAGTTCATGCGTCGAAGGAGACAACATGACCATCGTCGAAGAGGGCGTCTCGAGCGTCTACGCCGCTCCGGGCCAGCGCGGAGCCATCGCCGAATACCGTCCGCGGTACGGCCACTACATCGGCGGCGAGTTCGTCGAGCCGATCAAGGGCCAGTACTTCGAGAACATCACCCCGGTGACGGGCAAGCCGTTCACCGAGGTCGGCCGCGGTACGAGCGAAGACATCGACCGCGCCGTCGACGTCGCATGGAAGGCGTTCGAGTCGTGGAAGCGGACGACCCCCGCCGACCGCGCCAACATCCTCATCAAGATCGCCGAGCGCATGGAGCAGAACCTCGAGAAGATAGCCGTCGCCGAGACGTGGGAGAACGGCAAGCCCATCCGCGAGACGCTCGCCGCCGACATCCCGCTCGCGATCGACCACTTCCGCTACTTCGCCGGCGTGCTGCGCGCCCAGGAGGGCACGCTCAGCCAGATCGACGAAGACACGGTCGCGTATCACTTCCACGAGCCGCTGGGCGTCGTCGGGCAGATCATCCCCTGGAACTTCCCGATCCTCATGGCCACGTGGAAGCTCGCCCCCGCGCTCGCGGCCGGCAACTGCGTCGTGCTGAAGCCGGCCGAGCAAACCCCGGCATCCATCCTGTTCCTCTTCGACATCATCGGCGACCTGCTGCCGGCCGGTGTCGTGAACATCGTCAACGGGTTCGGTATCGAGGCGGGCGCCCCGCTGGCGCAGCACAAGCGCATCCGCAAGGTCGCGTTCACGGGTGAGACCACGACCGGTCGGCTGATCATGCAGTACGCGTCGCAGAACCTCATCCCGGTGACGCTGGAGCTGGGCGGCAAGAGCGCGAACATCTTCTTCGAGGACGTCGCCCGGCAGAAGGATGCCTACTACGACAAGGCCCTGGAGGGCTTCACCTTCTTCGCGCTGAACCAGGGCGAGGTCTGCACCTGCCCGTCGCGGGCTCTCATCCAGCGCTCGATCTACGACCAGTTCCTCGGCGACGGGCTGGAGCGCGTCGGCAAGATCATCCAGGGAAACCCCCTCGATCCCGCCACCATGATCGGTGCCCAGGCCTCGAACGACCAGCTCGAGAAGGTCCTCAGCTACATCGAGATCGGCAAGGCCGAGGGTGCGAAGCTGCTCGCCGGCGGGGAGCGGGTGGACCTCGGCGGCGAGCTCAGCGGTGGCTACTACGTCGCACCGACGGTGTTCGAGGGGCAGAACTCGATGCGCATCTTCCAGGAGGAGATCTTCGGCCCCGTCGTCTCGGTCACGAGCTTCGACGGCTTCGACGACGCCATCCACACCGCCAACGACACGCTCTACGGTCTGGGCGCAGGCGTGTGGAGCCGCTCGGCCGACACGATGTACCGGGCCGGGCGCAGCATCGAGGCGGGTCGCGTGTGGACGAACACCTACCACCAGTACCCGGCGCACGCGGCGTTCGGCGGGTACAAGCAGTCGGGCATCGGCCGCGAGAACCACCTCAAGATGCTCGACCACTACCAGCAGACGAAGAACCTGCTCGTGTCCTACGCCGAAGGCGCGATGGGCTTCTTCTGAGCTTGTCGAAGACGGTTCCTGAGTCTGTCGAAGGACTGAGATGACTTCCCCCACCAGCAGGGTCGCCGTGACGGATGCCGCGGCGGCCCTGCTGCGCCAGTTGACGGCGCAGCACGGAAAGCTCATGTTCCATCAGTCCGGCGGATGCTGCGACGGGAGCGCCCCGATGTGCTTCCCCGTCGGAATGTTCCTCACCGGCCCGTCGGACGTGCACCTCGGCGAGCTCGAGGTGGGCCTCGACGACCCCATCCACGTGTGGATCTCGGAGGCCCAGTTCGAGTACTGGAAGTACACCCACCTCACGATCGACGTCGTGCCCGGGCGCGGCTCGGGGTTCAGCGTGGAATCACCTACTGGTCAGCGATTCATCATTCGATCACGAATGCTGGAACTAGCCGAGATGGAAGCGTTCGGGCTGACCTAGCTTCTGTCATTCCAAACGCATTCCAAATTGAACCGGCACACAAGGGCTCCGAAGCGGCCCGTCGCGGCCACTCAGAACTCGACGAAGCTGCCGGACCAGTCCTGCTG
>JAEYAG010000083.1 GCA_023451265.1 Actinomycetes bacterium
CTTGCACTTCAAGACTTCGCATTGCCTGAACGGAATAGTCGGACTTCCAGTGCAATACATCCTGAAGCAGACAGTCGAAGGCGTGATTGAATCACAACGCTTCCTGAACAACCTATATAAAAATGGATTGACAGCAAAAGCGGTGCTGGAATACACAGGCGAACTGAATGAAGATGCAGCCACAAAGCTACGACAGACTTTCGAACGCTTCGGAGCAGGAAGCCAGAACACAGGCAAGATTCTTCCTGTGCCGCTGGGGATGAAGCTGACACCGCTGGACATTAAGCTGACAGATTCACAGTTTGTTGAGTTGAAAAAGTATTCAGCACTTCAGATCGCAGCAGCGTTCGGAATTAAACCGAACCAGATCAACGATTATGAAAAATCATCATACAGCAATTCAGAAATGCAGCAGCTGTCATTCTATGTGGACACGATGCTTTTTGTGCTGAAGCAGTACGAAGAAGAAGTGAACTACAAGCTATTATCGGATGACGAAGTGGAAGAAGGGTTGTACTTCAAAATGAATGAAAAAGTGCTGCTTCGTACCGACAGCAAAACACAAATGGAAATCCTGAAAGAAGGAATCAACAACGGCATCGAAACAGTAAACGAAGCAAGAAGAAAACTTGATTTGATGGATATGGAAGGCGGCGACACATTGATTGTCAATGGAACGTATGTGCCACTGACGAAAGTCGGGGCGGCGTATGACAAAGCTGAAGAACAGGACACTGAAGAAGACAGCGATCCTGACAATCCTATAAATGAGCCAAACACAGAAGGCGGCGAAAATACGGATCAGGATGAACAGGAGCAGGAAACAGCCGAAACGAATGAACCTGACACCGATCAGGAAGGAGGGGAAGAAGATGGCGAAGAAAATGAACTTCACAAGAAGAAATCGAGCGAAAAGAACGATTGAAAATGTCGGCTTCATGCAGATAAAAGACGCGGCAGCAGGCGGCGTTGAACTGTACATCTACGGCGACATTGTATCTTCAGAGTGGGACAAGTGGACACCAGAAGACACCTGTCCACAGGACATCACAGACTTTCTGAACGGCATTGACAACAATGCAGAACTGACAGTGTACATAAACAGCTGCGGCGGCGATGTGTTCGCAGGAATCGGCATATACAACATACTGAAACGCCACAAAGGACACATCACAGGCATTGTGGACGGAATTGCAGCGTCAATCGCGTCCGTGATCCTTATGGCGTGCGATGACATCGTTGTGTCGACAGGCGCACAGATTATGATTCACAAGCCGCTGACTATGGCGTGGGGCAATGCAGACGACTTCACGGCAGTTATAAACCAGCTTGACAGCTGTCAGCAGATGATCACAGACATCTACATGACAAAAGCAAAGGAAGGCGTGACAGCAGATCAGTTTGAAGAACTGATCAACGCAGAAACATGGATGTCAGAAAGCGAAGCATCGGAGTGTCGCGCTTCAGATTATTTCAACATAAAAGTTGATGAATCGGCGGCAGCAGTCGCAGCGTGCGTCAGCTACATGATGGACAGATTCAAACATGCGCCAGCGGACATGAAGACCGAAACAGCTGAAGACATCGAAGCAAGACAGCAACAGGCAGACGAAACAGAAGAAATTCTGGGCGATCTGTACATGTATGGAATTTAAGAAAACGGAGGAAAAACAATGAGCAAAGAAGCAAGAGCGTTACTGAAGAAAATCAATGACAAGAAGAACGCGATCAAAGCCCTTGTGAATGAGGGAAAGACAAAGGAAGCGAAGGAAGCGAAAGCAGAACTTGTGGACATGCAGGATCGTTTCAACATCCTTATGGACTTAGAGGATGACGAGGACGAGGACATCAAAGACCAGATTGACAAGGACGAAGCAAAAAAGGCTGAAGGCAAGGACAAAGCACCTTCAAAGAAAGACATCGCGCGCGCGTTTGTCAATCGTATTGTCTGCGGAATGCGCAAGACAAAACTGAATGAAAAGGATCAGAAGATCATGGACGCAATGTCAGAGAAGTCAGACGAAGACGGCGGATTCACTGTACCACAGGACATTCAGACGGACATCCATGAGTTAAGAAGAACAGACGATGACCTTGAACAGTATGTCAATGTTGAGCCTGTCAGCACATTGTCAGGAAGCAGAGTGTTTGAAGTCGATGCAGATTCGACACCATGGGACGATGTTGACGAAGGCGAAGAGTTCGGAGAGGAAGAAACGCCGAAGTTAAAACAGATCAAGTACAAGATCAAGAAAAAGGGCGGCATCTTAAAAGTTACAAGGGAACTCTTGCAGGACACAGCAGAAAATATTCTGGGCTTCCTGAATAAGTGGATCGCGAAGAAGTCAAGAGCCACAAGAAACGCTGCAATTTTGAAGAAACTTGCAGAAATCACAACAGGAAAAGAAGTGGCAATCAGCGGATATGACGACTTGAAGGATGTCTTCAATGTGACACTTGATCCAGCGATTGCATCTTCTTCAATCGTTCTGACAAACCAGTCAGGCTTCAACTACCTTGACAAGATCAAGGACGAGCGTGGCGACTACATTTTGCAGCATGATGTGACAGACAAGTCAAAGATGCTTCTTTTCGGTGTATATCCGATCAAGAAAGTCAGCAACAAAGTGTTGAAGAATGTGGAAGTTAAGTCAGACGGAAGCGACGTGTCAGCGTACAAGTACCCGATTTACATGGGCGACTTAAAAGAAGCAATCACTTTGTTTGACCGAGAGAAGATCAGCATCGAACTTTCAACCGAAGCTGGCGACTTATGGGCGAAAGACCAGACAGGAATCAAGGTGCGTGACAGATTCGATGTGCAGGCATTCGATGAAGAAGCAGTCATCAAGGGAGAAATCACAGTTCAGGTTGCTGGCTAATGGCAACAGGCTTCAGGAAGGGAGGAAAAGACATGGAACTGGAAGAGCTGAAGGCATATTGTCGCATTGACTATGACGATGACGATGAAGTGATCAAGCTGATTTATGCAGCAGTGCTGGAAGAAATGACAGACCTGATAAAAGACTTCAATCCTGAAGCACTCACGAACCGCCAGAAGTTGTTGATCTGCATGTATGTCAAAGAAGCCTACGACAACAGGGACAGAACAGCACCGACAGACGACAAAGTCAGATTCGCGGTGCAGTCAATGATGTTGAAAGAAAGGTTGAAGTGATATGTCAAGCGCGAAGGTCAAAATATACAAATATCAGTACACGAAAGTTGACGGAAGGCGTGTGGAAGCAGAACCGATCTTGTATCACGAATGCTGGTGCGAGATCGGCAGCCTTTACGGAAAAGAACTGTACAAGGCAATAGAAATCAGGCTGGAAGACACGATTGTGTTTGACAAGGTCAGGTATTGCAAAAAGGTCAAAGAGATAGCGGCACACCTGAAGGACTACTTCGTGGAGTACGAAGGCGAAAAGTACAACATATTTGCAAGGGACTTCAGGCAGAATGACAAGCAATATGTACAGCTGAAAGCGAACCGCGTCACATAAATGTGTCAGATTCTGACACAGGGAAGGAAACAGCATGAAAGTGACTTTTGAATTTGAAGGACTGAAAGAACTTCAAAACAAACTGGAAACACTTGCAAGCGATTCGGAAATCAGAAAAACAAACAAGCAGATATTCCAGCGTTCTGTTGATTATACCGAACCACGAATGAAGGCAGTTATGGCAAGGTCGGCAGACAATTCAAAGTCAGGAAAGAAGGGATACAGACCTTCTGGACATGCTGCGGATAATATCCCCACGAAAGTGACAACAAAGGGCGGCGAAGTCGGCTGGACACTTCTGGGCGATGCAGAAAACTGGTTTTACATGAAGTTTGTGGAATGGGGGACAACGAAACAGCCCCCACAAGACTTCCTTTACAACACAATGGAAGAATGCCGCGGACAGTGGGACACGATAGCAGATCAGGAATATCAGAAGTTATTGAATGAAAAGCTGGGAGGATGACACATGGACATTGTGAAGAAGACACTGGATGCGCTTGAAGTGCTGGAAGCAGAAGGAATCACAGTGCAGCAGGGCTGGTATGACGCAGACATCAAGGGACTGCATGTGACTGTGTGGAATCTGGGGGACTACGGCGGCGAACATTCGGACGATGACGAAGAAGTCGAGATTGCAGCAGTGCAAGTGTGCATCTGGTCAAGTACAGATCAAATCAGGTTAAAAAAGAGAATCAGGCGACTTATGAAAAAGGCAGGATTCGCATTCATGGGCGCAAATGACAATCTTGAAACAGATACAAAAATATTTATGAATGCCGCAAGATTCATGGCGGCAGAAGAAGCAGAACAGGAGGACGAAGAAGAATGAGTGAAGCAGGAAAGCAGATCATCAGATCAAGAACAAAGTCGTTTCGTGACATTTATGTCGCACCAGTAACACAGAACGATGCGACAGCATACGCAGCAGGCACACCAGTCAAACTTGCGCGTGCTATTTCAGGAAAAGTGTCTGATAAATTCAGCGTTGAAAAGATTTACAGCGATGATGGAGTGGAGGACACAGTTGAAACCTACGAAGGAACAGACGTGGAGTTTGAAGTCAATTCGCTTGCACCGCAGGACAAAGCAATGTTGTTCGGTCATTTATACAAGAATGGCTGGCTTGTGAAAAACAAGGACGACAAAGCACCTGAAGTCGCTGTCGGATATAGAGCAAAGAAGCTGAATGGCAAGTATGAATTTGTATGGCTTTATGTCGGAACATTCGGTCAGGGATATGACGACAACTATCAGACACAGGAAGACAAGGTCACAACACAGACAGCAACGCTGAAGGGCAGTTTCTACGAACGCGCATGTGATGGAAACTTTGAAACACAGGTTGACGAAAGCAACCTTCTGACAGAACACACGGACGCAGCAGCAGCAATCAAAAACTGGTTCGGAAAGGTACAAGAGCCAACAGAAGCGGCGTAAAAGAACAATAGGAGGGCAAACACAATGAAAAGAAAGTTAATTATAAACGGCAAAGAATATGAAATGCCAAAGATGGACGTTGACACCTATATGGAATATTTGGAGGTTAGGGACGACATCATGGGAACTGAAAAGAAAAGCGGACTTTACACCGCAGAACAGTTCCGAAAGATGCTGGACTGCATTTGCATGGTTTACGGCAACCAGTTCACTGTTGACGAGTTGAAGGACAAGGAAACAGGACTGGGAGTTGCAGCAATCATCATGGAATTTGCACTGATCGAAGAATCGCTGGGCGATGAAGTCAACGGAAAGGTTGAGAAGCTACAAAAAAATTTTACAAGTGGCAAATAATACCCGAACTGACGCTGACGTGCAATGAAAAAGAATATATATGCGCGTCAGTATCGGTTGAAAAGTACAGAGCATATACAGAACTTATGGAAAAGAACAACGGCGATGATGTTGCATCTGCGTTTCAATTCAATGCAGCAATTATGAAAATGATATTCGGCATATCTGAAAGGGAAGTGCTGAAGGCAGATGTCGCAGAACAGCTGGCAACAGCAAAGATGGTTCATTTTGTGATGCAGGACATCATCACACCGAAGTTCCTTGAATTAAACCCAAACAGACCAGATGAAGTCGAACAGGAGAAGTCAGCATTCGATGATTATGACGAAGAAAACGGCTACAACGAAGCTGAAAAGCAGCTGGACGATGAAAACATCTGGAAAGTGTGCCGCGACAATGTGGACAGGGTTGTAAAGCTGTGTATAAAAGGGCTGAACGATTCACTTTCAAATGTTATGAAGTCGGATATTATGAGCCTTTTGGATCATGTGGCGTTCGAGATCAAGACCATCAACGAAAAGTGATGAAAGGAACGTGCATATATGGCGCAGGCATCAATCAAGATCGGTGCTTCAATGTCAGAATATCAGTCGGCGATGAAAGCGGCGGTCGCAAGCATGAAAGAACTGTCGTCACAGTACAGTCTTGCTGCTGCAAACGCCAAACTGTACGGCACGAAATCTGACGCGTTAAAGGCGAAGATCAGCGAACTTACACAGAAAATGGATGTCCAGAAGACGAAAGTCGCGGATTGTAAAACACATTATGAAACGCTGACAACACGACTGGACAACAACAAGAAAAAAAGCGAAGAACTGAAGACAAAAGTCGCAGAACTGTCAAGAGCCTATGAGGAAAGCAAGGAAGCGACTGGCGAAAATTCAGAAGAAACAAAGAAATTAAAAACAGAACTGGACAAAGCGGAAAAGCAGCTGGCAACAACCGAAGCACAAACAACAAAGTATGAAGCAGCAGTCAAGAAGCAGGGCGCAGCAGTCACACAGGCTGAAGCTGACCTTGCGAACATGGAAGTGCAGCTTCGTGATGTCAATGCGGAACTTGCGCGCCAGAAGTTCGATGAATACGCGGAAAAGGCTGGAAAAGTCGGACAGGCAGTGCAAACAGCAGGACAGCACATGATGAAGGTCACAACCGCGATCGGCGGCGTGGCAGCGGCATCGGTAACAGTTGCAGCAAACTTTGAACAGCAGATGTCAAAAGTGCAGGCAATCAGCGGAGCAACAGCAGAAGAAACTGACAAGCTGACAGAATCAGCGCGTCAGTGGGGGCGTGATACAAAGTATTCAGCAACCGAAGCTGGCGAAGCGTTTGAATATATGGCACTTGCAGGCTGGAAGACGGATGACATGCTGGAAGGCATTGGCGGCATCTTGAATCTTGCAGCAGCATCGGCGATGGACTTGGGAACAGCTTCAGACATCGTCACAGACTACTTGACAGCGTTCGGACTATCGGCGAAGGATGCTGGAAAATTCGCAGATGAAATGGCTTACGCAATGAGCCATTCAAACACAACAACCGAAGCACTTGGCGAAGCATACAAGAACTGCGCTGCGACAGCGGCTTCAATGGGCTATTCGGTAGAAGAAACAACAGCAGTATTGATGACAATGGCGAACGCTGGTGTAAAGGGCGGAGAAGCAGGAACAGCCCTGAACGCTATTATGACCAGACTTGCGACAGACACAAAAGGATGCGCAACGGAATTGTCGAAGTACGGCGTTGAAGTGTACGATGCGCAGGGCAACATGAACAGCTTGTCAAGTATTCTGACAGGCGTGCGCGGAGTATGGAACAACCTGACAGACGAACAGCAAGCGAACCTTGCAAAGACAATCGCAGGAACGAACCAGTTCAGTGCATTGCAGACGATCATGTCAGGACTGTCAGACGAAGCGATTGCATCGGGAATGTCCTTCAGCGATTATTCTGAAGCACTTCAGAACTGCGATGGAACAGCTTCAGACATGGCGGCAACAATGCAAGACAACCTTCTGGGAAGACTGACACAGTTGAAGTCAAAGCTGGAAGATGTCGGAATCACAATCGGCAACTCACTTATGCCATTCATGGAAAAGGCAGTGGCAAAGATTGGAGAACTTGCGGACAAGTTCGCAGCATTAAATCCGCAGCAGCAAGAAACGATCCTGAAGATCGCAGGCGTTGTGGCTGCGATCGGACCTTTGCTGACGATAGTCGGAAAAGCTATCAGCGTATCTGGACAGTTATCATCAGGAATCGGAAAAGTTGTCGGCAAGTTGGCGACAATGGGAACGACAGCATCAGGAGCAACAGGCGGCATGGCTGTCCTGAAGGGCGCACTTGCAGCAATCACATCGCCAGTCGGAATTGCGGTCGCTGCGATCGCAGCAATCACAGCGGTCATAGTGACGCTGTGGAACACGAATGAAGACTTCAGAAACAGAATCACGGAAATCTGGAACAGGATCAAGTCAGTGTTCACAGAGTTCGGGCAGCACATAACTGACAAACTCAATTCGCTGGGCTTCGATTTTGAAAACTTCGGGGAAGTGGTCAAGGCAATCTGGGAAGGCTTCTGCAATGTATTAGCACCGATCATCGAAGGAGTGTTCAATAATATTGCAATCTTCATTGAAACAACACTGAATGTGATCACAGGCGTGTTTGATTTGTTCGTGTCGTTATTCACAGGCGACTGGTCAGGGGCTTGGGACGCAGTAAAAGGAATATTTGAAAGCGTATGGAATGGGCTGAAGGAATATATCAGCAATATTCTGAACACAATCAAGGGCGTTGCTGACGCTTTTCTGGGCTTATTTGGTACTTCATGGGATGAAGTATGGAATAGCATCAAGACAACCTTTGAAAACATCTGGAACGGCATTGTATCGTTCTTCACAGGCATACTTGACGGAATAAAGAACGCAGTAACAACAGCATGGACAGCAGTCAGCACGACAATTTCAGATGTACTGACAGGAATCTGGAACACAGTCAGCAACATATTCACGACAATCAGGGACTTTGTATCAACAGTCTTTGAAACAATCAAGAACGTGATCACAGTCGTTATTATGGCGATTGCAGAGTTCTTCAGCGCAGCATTTGAAATCTTGACAGTTCCGTTCCGATTTATCTGGGAGAACTGCAAAGATACAATCATTTCAGTCTGGGATGCAATCAGTACGAAGATACAGACAGCAATCACGTTTGTACAGAATATCATCACGACAGTATGGAACGCGGTCAGCGGTGTATTCACGACAGTGTG
>JAEYAG010000097.1 GCA_023451265.1 Actinomycetes bacterium
GACACTGGGGCTGTATCGAGGATCACCCCTATCTGCATTTCGAAGTCTGCTACCATCAGGCCATCGATTTCGCCATTGAGCGAAAGCTGCGCGTGGTGGAAGCGGGCGCGCAGGGCGAACACAAGCTCGCACGTGGCTATGTGCCTGTCACCACGCATTCCGCACATTATATCGTAAATGAAAGTTTCCGGGACGCCGTGCGCGACTATCTCGACCGGGAACGGCGCGAGGTCGAACAGATTCATGCGGCGCTGGAGGAACATACGCCCTATCGCCACGAAGACTGACCCAACGAAGCTTGCCTAACGCCTCTCTATGCGGTCAAATTTGGCAAAGTCCAGCATTGGAGAGAATCGCATGTCTGCCACCTATGACGACAACAACATCTTCGCAAAAATCTTGCGCGGTGAAATTCCGTCCACCCGCGTCTATGAAACCGACGATGTTGTCGCCTTTATGGATGTCATGCCACAGGGCACTGGCCATACGCTGGTCGTGCCGAAAGCACCGTCGCGCAATCTACTCGATGCCCAGCCGGAAACGCTGGCTGTTGTCATCGCAGCCGTGCAGAAAATTGCACAGGCCGTGAAGAAGGCTTTCAATGCCGATGGCGTCACCGTGATGCAGTTTAACGAACCGGCTTCCGGCCAGACCGTCTATCATCTGCATTTCCATGTCATCCCGCGTTTTGAAGGCGTCGCTCTCAAGCCGCATACGGGCCAGATGGAAGACGCAGCCGTTCTTTCAGCAAATGCTGAAAAAATCCGCGCAGCGCTCTGATAAGACTCTATTTTAGAGCGTCAACAAACCGGTAATCAGCAGGATTTCCGCAACCGCGATGCCGACCAGCAAACGCTTACCCGCCATCAGATAAGCGGCAAATCCTGCACCCGCTGCTCCAACCCGCAGCCAGAGGGGCGAATCGGCAAGCGCACCATTCGGATAAAGAATAAGCTGTGCAATCACGCCAGCGACTAGCGCCGTTGCAACACAGCGCACCAGCACGAGAAGCTCGGAATCCTCGCGCACCCGCCCGCCAACGATCACGCCCATGACCCGGAAGATATAGGTTGGCAGTGATCCTGCCAGAATGATGAAGACGAACGGCCACCACCAGCTGTCGAAACTGTTCCAGTTCACAGCACCTTCTCCTTCGCCAAGCTGCGCTTCCGGTGGAAGCCGAAGGCGATCAGGCCACCGACAATACCGGTGCAAAGCAGGTCATATCCCGGCATGAACTGGTGAAAGAGCGGGAACAGCAGCAAGCCTGACGCCATGGCGACCTGCCCTGCCCGTTCACGCGCCGACCGCCAAAGCGAGGTCAGAAAATACATCGGCGTCAGCAGGAAGAGCGCCGCAAACACCACCGGCGGAAACGAAGACGACAACGAATAGACGATGGCGACCACCAGCGCATTGGTTCCCACCAGAACCGAGCCGATCCCGGCGAAATAGCTGGTGCGCATGTCACGCGGAATATTGCGCAACTCCTCCATCGCCATCACCCAGGCCGTCACCGCCACGAAATGGCACAGCGCCGCCAGCGTCAGCGTCCGCGTTTTGGGTCCTTTCAGTTCAGGCAGCAGCGCCACCACCATCGGCATGAGCCGCACCGACGACAGGCCCACAGCGAGCGCGGCGGCAGGCAGCGTTGCACCTGCACTGATAGCACCGATCAGCACGACCTTGGCGGGCAGCGCCCAGATGGTCAGCGTCATGAACACCGCCTGCCCGACAGATATGCCGCTTTCAATCGCAAGGCCGGCAAAGCCGACGAACGAACTCATCAGCAGGATCGACGGAACGCTGACAATGCGTCCGCCCCCACGCAAGAACCAGCGAAAATGCTGACCGCTACGTGCTGAGGTTCCGTCGTATTGGGGTGACTGATCGGAAAGTTGAGTCGCAGGCATAAAGCTACGTTAGAATAGAATCGAATGAGGATCGATAAATTTAAACTTCAAACGAAAACGGCCCCTCCGAAGAGGGGCCGCCTTATCAAGCTTTACTTCTTGCGCGGTACTTTCGGTACCGATGACTTGGCAGCCGAAGCTTTCGGCGTCGCCTTGGCGGCTGGCTTGGGAGCAGGTTCGTCCTTACCGGCGAGAACCTTTTCCTTTTCAGCCTTCTTCGGAGCGGCTTTCCGGCGTGGAGAAATCTTCTTCTCGGCAGGAATATCCTTCTTCGGCTTCACAGGCTGCTCGGCGACAGATTCCAGCGACAGATCGGTCTTGCCGTCCGCCTTGGTAATCACGTCGACGCGCACCGTGCCGCCATGCTTGAGCTTTCCGAACAGCACTTCATCGGCCAATGGTTTCTTGATGTGCTCCTGAATGACACGTCCAAGCGGACGTGCACCCATGCGCTCATCATAGCCCTTATCGGCAAGCCAGGCGATTGCGCCTTCGGTCAGTTCGAAGGTGACGCCACGTTCGGCAAGCTGCGCTTCGAGCTGAAGAACGAACTTCTGCACGACCTGATGAATGACCGGAACCGGCAGCGGACCAAACGGAATGATCGCATCGAGACGGTTGCGGAACTCCGGCGTAAACAGCCGGTTGATCGCTTCCATATCGTCGCCTTCACGCCGCGTGGAGCCGAAACCGATTGCCGCTCTGGCCATATCCGACGCACCGGCATTGGTGGTCATGATCAGGATCACGTTACGGAAATCGATCTTCTTGCCGTTATGGTCGGTCAGCGAGCCATGATCCATGACCTGCAACAGAATGTTGTAGAGGTCTGGATGCGCCTTCTCGATTTCGTCGAGCAGCAGCACGCAATGCGGATGCTGGTCAACACCATCGGTCAGAAGACCACCCTGGTCGAAGCCGACATAGCCGGGAGGCGCGCCGATGAGCCGCGAAACCGTATGGCGCTCCATATATTCTGACATGTCGAAACGCAGAAGCTCCACACCGAGCG
>JAEYAG010000134.1 GCA_023451265.1 Actinomycetes bacterium
GCGGCGGTCTTCGCGAGCTGTCCGGCACGCGCGCCGCCGCCGCGGGCGACGTCGTCGGTGGCGACGATCACGACGGGACGCTCGCCGACCTGGGCGCCGAGCGCCACGACGGCGCCCGCCCCCACGCGCTCGCGCACCTGCAGGGCGAGGCTGCGCACGTCGTCGGCGGATGTCGCTGTGCCCAGCGACTGCGCCACGACGCGGAACGGTCCGACCGCCTGCGCCGCCGCAGCGAGCTCGGGAAGTCGGCTCTCGAGCGCCTTCGCCTCGAACTGGGCGATGCGCTTCTCGGCGGCCTTCAGGCTCGCCGCGAGCTCGGCGATGCGGGTGGCCAGCTGGTCCTTGGGCGTCTTCAGCGACGTGGTCAGCTGCGAGACGATGGCCCGCTCGGCGGCGAGCTCGCGGAACGCGTCGAGGCCGACGAGGGCCTCGACGCGGCGCGTGGACGCGCCGACCGACGACTCGCCGACCAGGTTGATCAGCCCGACCTCGGCGGAGCTGGAGACGTGCGTTCCCGCGCACAGCTCGCGCGACCACGGTCCGCCGATGTCGACCATCCGCACGGTCTCGCCGTACTTCTCGCCGAACAGGGCCATGGCGCCGAGCGCCTTGGCCTCGTCGAGCGGCAGGACGCGGGTGGTGACCTGCAGATTGTCGCGGACGGCGTTGTTGGCGATCTCCTCGATCTCGGTCTTGGTGGCCTCGGACAGCGTCTGGCCCCACGCGAAGTCGAAGCGCATGTAGCCGGCGCGGTTGAGGGATCCCGCCTGCGTCGCGCTCTTGCCGAGCGTGTCACGGAGGGCCGCGTGGACGAGGTGGGTCGCGGAGTGCGCCTGCTGCGCGGCACGCCGGTTGGCGGCATCCACGACGCTCGTCGCGGGCTGACCGACGCCGACCTCGCCGCTGGTGACCTCGACGGTGTGGCTGACGAGTCCGGGGACGGGCTTCTGCACGTCGAGGACTTCGAGCTTGAACCCGGGGCCGACGATCATGCCCTTGTCGGCGACCTGGCCGCCGCTCTCGGCGTACAGGGCGGTCTCGGCGAGGATCACCTCGGCGATCTGACCGGTCGTCGCCCGCGGGGCGGGGAGGCCGTCGACGAGCAGGCCCAGCACGGTCGACTCGGTCTCCAGGTCGCTGTAGCCGGTGAAGATCGTCTCGCCCTGCGCCCGGAAGTCGCGGTACACGCTGGTGTCGGCGAGCTGGCGCTTGCGGGAGCGGGCGTCCGCCTTCGCGCGGGCACGCTGCTCCTGCATGAGCGTGTCGAACGCGGCGCGGTCGACGCTCAGCCCCGCCTCCTCGACGATCTCCAGCGTCAGGTCGATCGGGAAGCCGTACGTGTCGTGCAGCAGGAACGCCTCGGCGCCGCCGATCTGGGTGGCCCCGGCATCCTTCGCCGCCGCGATCGACGCGTCGAGGTTGTCCGAACCGGCCGCGAGCGTCCGCAGGAACGTCGCCTCTTCGGCGAGGGCGTATGCCGACAGGCGCTCGTAGTCGTCGGCGACGATCGGGTAGGCGTCCTTCATCGCGTCGCGCGACGCCGCGAACAGTGTCGCGAACGTGGGACCGTCGACGCCGAGCAGGCGCATCGAGCGGATGGCGCGACGCATGAGGCGGCGCAGGATGTAGCCGCGGCCGTCGTTGGATGGCGTGACGCCGTCGCTGAGCAGCATGAGGGACGAGCGCACGTGGTCGGCGACGACGCGGAAGCGCACATCGTCCTCGTGGTCGGCGCCGTACGTCTTGCCCGACAGCTGCACGGCCGCGTCGAGCACGGGACGCACCTGGTCGGTCTCGTACATGTTGTCGACGCCCTGCTTGATGAAGGCGATCCGCTCCAGGCCCATGCCGGTGTCGATGTTCTTGTTCGGCAGCTCACCGACGATCGTGAAGTCGTACTTGCTCTTCACATCGGTGATCTCGTACTGCATGAACACGAGGTTCCAGATCTCCACGTACCGGTCGTCATCGGTGGCCGGTCCCCCGTCGATGCCGTAGGCGGGGCCGCGGTCGAAGAAGATCTCCGAGCAGGGACCGGCGGGACCGGGGAGCCCGGTCGACCAGTAGTTGGTGTCCTTGCCGAGGCGCTGGATGCGCTCCTCGGGGAGGTCGGTGAGCTTCCGCCACAGGTCGTGGGCCTCGTCGTCCTCTTCGTACACCGTGACCCACAGGTCCTTCGGGTCGAACCCGAGTCCGCCGTCGGCTTCGCTCGTGGTGAGCAGCTCCCACGCGTAGCGGATCGCGCCCTCTTTGAAGTAGTCGCCGAACGACCAGTTGCCGAGCATCTGGAAGAACGTGCCGTGGCGCGGGGTCTTGCCGACTTCCTCGATGTCGTTCGTCCGGATGCACTTCTGGTTGTCCGCGGCGCGCTTGTACGGCGCCGGCACGTCTCCGGACAGGTACGGGATGAACGGCACCATGCCGGCGACCGTGAACAGCAGGGCCGGATCGTCGGTGACGAGGGATGCCGAGGGCACGATCGTGTGCCCGTTCTTCTCGAAGTAGTCCAGGTAGCGCTGCGCGATCTCGGCGGTCTTCATCTCGGGTTCCTGTGGAGTCTGTGGGCATGCATGACCGCCGCGCCCGAGGCGGGCGCCGGACGGTCCAGGTCAGTCGGCGAGCTTGGCCGCGGCGTCCTTCGCGGCCTCGACGGCGTCCGCGGCGGCATCCTTCGCCGCGTCGAAGGCGCCGGCGGCGGCATCCTTCACATCGGCGGCGAGCCCATCGATCTTCGCCTCCTGGGCGCGGTAGGCCTCGCCGATGCGGTCGGTGAACTCGGTGATGCGGGCATCGACCTCGGCGAGCACTTCGTGGCCGCGCGGGTCCTTGTTGACCAGGTGGGCGGCGACGAAGCCACCGGCGAGTCCCAGCACGAACCACACGACGCTCTTCATGGGTTCCATGTTAGGTGCAAACGCCGAAGGGCGCCGGGGAGACCCCGACGCCCTTCGCGCGATCGCTGAGGGACTCAGCGCGCCGCGTAGTACTCCACGACGAGCTGCACGTCACACGTGACGGGCACCTCGGCGCGCTTGGGGCGACGCACGAGCTTCGCGTGGAGCTTGTCGAGCTCGACCTCGAGGTAGCCCGGAACCGGGGGCAGGACCTCGGCGTGGCCGCCGAGAGCGGCGACCTGGAAGGGCTCCAGCGCCTCGCTCTTGGGCTTGACGTGGATGGTCTGACCCGGCTTCACGCGGAAGGAGGGGCGGTCGACGAGCTGGCCGTCGACGAGGATGTGACGGTGCACGACGAGCTGGCGGGCCTGCGCGGTCGTGCGGGCGAAACCGGCGCGCAGCACGAGCGCGTCCAGGCGCATCTCGAGCAGCTCGACGAGGTTCTCACCGGTCAGGCCGTCCTTGCGGCGGGCCTCGTTGAAGGTGTTGCGCATCTGCTTCTCGCGGATGCCGTACTGCTCGCGCAGACGCTGCTTCTCGCGGAGGCGGACGGCGAAGTCGCTGTCCTGCTTGCGCTTGGTGCGACCGTGCTCACCGGGAGCGTAGGGGCGCTTCTCGAGGTACTTGGCTGCCTTGGGGGTCAGCGCGACGCCGAGGGCGCGCGACAGACGCACCTTGCGGCGGTCCTGGGACTTCGTAGCCACGAAGTTGTCCTTTCCTGACGCGGCCGTGACTGTCACGACTCGCGGACGTATCGCCTCTCCTCGCCCTGTCCGGACTGCACGCCGGGGCATGCCGGAAGGTCGGTCAAGAAGAGAGGGGATGCCCGAAAACTCGGTTTCGAGCCGCTCAAGTCTAACAGACGCCCTCTCGGCGCCGCGCGATCACAGGAGCGCTGTCCACGCGAGGGAGAACAGCGGCACGTACAGCAGTGCGATGAGCAGGGCGTGGGTGAGGACGAAGCCGCCCGCCTCGAGCGCTTTCCCGCGCTGACGCAGGTGCGCGGAGAGCTTTCGGAGCATGGAGGCGGGATGGCGGACATCCCAGCTGTTGAAGCGCAGGTAGCGGCCGAGGTAGACGCCCACGGCGCCGAGCACGATGACCACTCCCGCGAAGATCCAGCTGCTCGCCGGCACGCCTCCCGAGGGGGGATCGACCATCAGCACGAACATCGTCTGCACGACCGCGAGGCTCAGCACGGCGTTGGCGATGCCCGAGAGGGTGAGCGCGAGCGTCTGCACGATGTCGTACCAGAGCGGCACGGGCGTCTTCTCCGCACGGTGGCTGAAGTTCAGCTCCGTGATGAGGTAGACGGAGTTCGGGAACAGCAGCAGCCAGACGATGGTCGCCACGACGAGGTAGATCCAGACGACGAGCGTCCCGGCGCCGATGGCGGCCTGCGCGGTGCTGCTGATCGCCGGCACGAGCCCGATCAGCCCGATGCCGAACACGAGCGCGAGCAGCACCGGCAGGAAGGACAGACCGATGTTGAGCAGCATCGGGCGGTACAGCGGCACGCCGTACACGCGCGAGCGCAGCACGACGAGGATCGCCGCGTAGAGGTTGAGCAGGACCACCGCGACCGCGCCCAGGAGCAGTGCCGACATTCCGACAGCCTGACACAGCCGCGCCGGTCAGGAGAGCGAGGCGACGAGGTACACCGCCGTCAGGACGATGCACACGGGAGTCATCGTCCACCGCTCGGCACGGCTGCGCGAGGCCGCATTCGCCAGGATGCCGACACAGGAGTATCCGAAGATCACCCAGGAAGCGACCGTGACGAACCCGTTCGGTGCGCCCACCACGCTCGTGCGGACCAGCAGCACGGCGGCGAACGCGCCGTAGAGGAGCACCGAGAGGGCGCTGCCGATCCGCAGCCGCGTCGGGAGCACCCGGTGCGCGCCGCCCCAGACGAGGCGCCCCCACGGTACGCCGGCCGCGACCGCGATCTGCAGCACCGCCAGCGCGCCGAGGACCGCGACCCCCACGGACGCCGCCGTCACGGCCACAGGAACACCGCGAAAAGGAAGAGCAGATAAAGGATGCCTGCGGCGACCGCCAAGGTCTGCGCGATGCGCCCCCACCGCCCGCGGGCGGCGGCGACCGCGAACGCCCCGGCGAGGAGCGCCCAGACGAGCTGATGTCCGACGTCGACGACGAGCCGGCGCAGGCCGGTGGCATCCGCCACCTCGACGCCGTCGCCGATCGTCGCGAAGACGATCGCGACGACAGCCGCCGCGATGGCCCCCAGTGCATACCAGCGGCGGCGCGGCACTTCGGGCGAAGGGGTCATGCGAGGGCCTCCTCCTGCTCGCGGATCCACGCGATGAGGGTGTCATGCGCGCGCAGGCCGTAGTCCAGGGTCGCGCGCT
Organism: Actinomycetes bacterium; assembly: GCA_023451265.1. Classification (GTDB taxonomy): domain Bacteria; phylum Actinomycetota; class Actinomycetes; order Actinomycetales; family Microbacteriaceae; genus Microbacterium. The sequence goes on from JAEYAG010000134.1 coordinate 5,267, forward strand.
GGGGCGCGTACACGGATCGCACCTCGTCGTCGAGTTCGGCGGCCTGCGCGTCCAGCGTGGCGGCGAGGTCGCTCAGGCGCACTCTCGCCCCCTCCGCCTCGGCCCGGATCCCCGCGAGCACCGCCGCCTGCTCCCCCGCGTCCTCGAGCCGCCCGAGCAGGAACACCTTCGCGAGTGCCGTCGTCTCGGCATCCGCCCCGGCCGGAGTCGGCGACTGCATCCACGCGCGCCATGCCGCGCGGCCCGACGGCGTGATCCGGTACACGCGGCGTCTCCGGGCGCTCCCGGGATCGTCATGGATCGTGGCGTGGCCCTCCGTGACGAGCGTGCGCAGCGCCCGCTCGATGCTGCCCGAGCTGGAGCTGTAGAAGTGCGCGAGCCCGGCGGCGAACCGCTTCTGCACGTCGTAGAGCGAGAGCGGGCCGGTCAGCAGCAGGCCGAGGATGACGTGGTGCACGCCGTCAGCATATCCCTATGAGGGATATTGCGCCATCCCCCGCTCAGGGCAGCAGGTCGAGGATGCCGGCGGGATAGACCGGCAGGCTGCCCGCCCGCAGCGCGGCGATGTCGTACCAGCCGACGGTCGTGTGGCTGTCGCGCACGGCGATCCGCTCGTCGGCGGGCAGGGCGGCGAGGCCCGTCGAGGCGACCGCGAACACGTGGACGATCTCGTGACCGCGACCGCTCGGCCCGTCGAAGATGTTCTCCGTGACGGCGAGCAGCCGGGCGTCGTCGATCGTGGCATCGAGCTCTTCGGCGAACTCCCGCCGCACCGCGACCGCCGCCGGCTCGCCGAACGAGATTCCGCCGCCGGGTGCCCGCAGGAACTCGCCGTGGCGCGCGTTCGCGGGGTACGACTCCAGCAGCACCGACTCGCCCACCACCAGCAGCCCGACGGCGATCGCGCGCACACGGTCGATCTTCGCCAGTTCGCCGGCGTACGCGCCGACGGCGCGGCGGTAGCGCGGCAGGTGCGGTGCGAGGGTGCGCAGGCTCAGCGCCAGCGCCTCGGTCGGCTTCTCGTCGGAGTACAGGGCGAGCGCGAGGAACGCCTGCGCGGCGTCGTGGAGAGGGTCGGATGCCGGGACGGCGCGCAGCAGTGCGATCGCCCCGGAGGCGTCGCCGACGTTGCGCAGCGAGCTCGCGAGCTGGATCGTCGCCTGCGTGCGGAGGTCATCGCCGAGGCCCTCCGCGAGCGCGGCGCGGTAGAGCGGGATGGCGGCATCCTCCTCCCCCAACGAGTCGTGCAGGGACCCGCGCTCGTAGGCCGCGCGCGCATCGTCGATGCCCCGCTCGGCCAGCAGCGCCTCGAGCTGGGCGCGTGCCGCCGCCGGGTCATCGAGATCGACGCCGTCCCAGAAGTCGTCGAACCGCGCGTCCCAGGCATTCGTGGTCATCGTCCGATCCTCGCATCCGCGTCTCCCTCGTCGCGCGCGCTCGGCGGGCTCAGTCGCCGAGGATCTTGCGGATCTTCTCGACGCGCGCGGCGATGTCGCGCTCCAGCCCACGCCCGGTGGGCTCGTAGTACCGCCGGCCGCGCAGCTCGTCGGGGAGGTACTGCTGCGTCGCGACGCCGACCTCGAGGTCGTGCGGGTAGATGTAGCCCTTGCCGTGGCCGAGCCGCTTCGCGCCCGGGTAGTGCGCGTCGCGCAGGTGCGTCGGCACGCGGCCGAACCCGCCGGCACGCACGTCGGCGATCGCGGCGTCGATCGCCGTATAGGCGGCGTTGGACTTCGCCGTCGTCGCGAGATAGGCCGTCGCCTCTGCGAGCGGGATGCGTCCCTCGGGCATGCCGATGAGGGCCACGGCATCCGCTGCGGCCACCGCGATGACCAGCGCCTGCGGGTCGGCGAGGCCGATGTCCTCGGATGCCGAGATCACGAGCCGTCGCGCGATGAAGCGCGGGTCCTCGCCGGCCTCGATCATGCGCGCCAGGTAGTGCATCGCCGCATCGACGTCGGAGCCCCGGATCGACTTGATGAACGCACTGATGACGTCGTAGTGCTCGTCACCCTGGCGGTCGTAACGCAGCAGCGCGCGGTCGACGGCCTGCGCCACGTGCTCGGCGGTGACGGCGCCGCCCTCGTCGGTCACCATCGAGGCCGCCGCCTCCAGCGAGGTCAGGGCGCGCCGTGCATCGCCGGAGGCCAGCTGGATGAGCGCGGTCCGCGCTTCGGGCGACAGCTCGACGGCCCCCGCGAGTCCGCGGGCGTCGGTGACGGCGCGGTCGATGAGCCGGCCCAGATCGTCGTCGGTCAGCGGCTGCAGGGTGAGCAGCAGTGAGCGCGACAGCAGCGGCGAGATGACCGAGAACGAGGGGTTCTCGGTCGTCGCGGCGATGAGGATGACCCAGCCGTTCTCGACGCCGGGCAGCAGCGCGTCCTGCTGGGCCTTCGTGAACCGGTGGATCTCGTCGAGGAAGAGAATCGTGGACGCGCCGTACAGATCGCGCTGGGTCATGGCCTCTTGCATGACCTCGCGCACGTCCTTCACGCCGGCCGTGACGGCGGACAGTTCGACGAAGCGGCGGCCCGAAGTGCGGGCGATTGCCTGCGCGAGCGTCGTCTTGCCGGTGCCCGGCGGACCCCACAGGATCACCGAGACGGCGGTCTTCGCCGCGCCCGCCGGGTCGGCGAGGGCGACCAGCGGCGAACCCGGCCGCAGCAGATGCCCCTGACCGGCGACCTCGTCGAGCGACGTGGGTCGCATCCGCACGGCCAGCGGGGTCTGACCTTGGAAGAGAGCGGATGCCGATGCCACCCGTCCAGGCTATCCGCGACCTGCGACGCGGGCGCGTTTGTCCGGTGCGACCGCGGGCCCGTAGGCTTTGTCCGGCCCCGGATCGCCGGGAACGAGGGAGGTCCCGTGGCTGCGGGTGCAGGCAAGAGCAAGTCGCGCGTCGAGCAGGAGCGCGCCCGGGTCTACCGTGCGCGGCAGGAGTTCCACCAGGGACTCATCGCCCGGCGCCGACGCGACAACCTCATCGCCGGAGTCGCCGGCGGCGCTCTCATCCTCGCCGTGATCGGCGGCCAGATCGCCTTCTACACCGTCGGCCCGGGAGCCCCGGTTCCGACGCCCAGTGCGACGCCGACCCCGACGGATGCGCCGACCCCGGCGCCGACGACGGAGCAGACGCCCGTCGAGTCGCCCGCGCCGACCCCCTGACGGCGTCCGCGTCCGTCGCGGACCCCCATATAGGCTGTATGCCGACCGAACCCCCAGGCGGCATGGGCCGCGACGAGGTGCTACCCGTGACTGACGCTTCCACTCCCCCGTCCGACGAGACGATTCCCGCCGACGAGGCCGCCGAGACGGCCGTCGAGCAGGATGTCGCCGCCGGCG
>JAEYAG010000162.1 GCA_023451265.1 Actinomycetes bacterium
GTGTAGCCGCGCGGTGCCTCGGCCCGGGCGCGGAGCACCTCGCCGGTGGCGTAGACCGCGGCATCCGCGATGAGGAGCACACCCACGTGCCACGCCTCGCCGACCGGGACGATGCGGGGCGCGCGGCCGAAGCCGAGCAGCCGGCGCGCGTGCGCCCAGTCGCCCAGCCGCTCCCGCGGCGATCCGGCCAGCCGGCGGCGGGCGTCGTCGAGCAGCGCCGTCACGTCGGTCCCCGCATCCATCGGCGCCTCACACCTCGTCGTCGACGCGGACAGTCGTCGACGACACCCGGTCGCCGCGCAGGGCCATGCCGATGAGGGGGAACAGCAACACGGAGAGCATTCCCGCTCCGACGAGCACCGAGGCCAGGCCGCTCGAGATGAGGCCCTCGTCCACGCCGATCGCCGTGACGGCGACGATGATCGGAAGCCCCGTCGCGCCGAGCAGCACCACCGCCGCGGTGGTCTTGCGGTCCGACCCTTGCGGCGCCGCGAGCGCCGACGGCAAGCCGCGGACGGCGAGGAGCACCAGCAGCGCGAGGGGAACCATCGCGAGCAGGCGCGGGTCATCGAGCAGCGACGCGAGGTCGAAGGTCACGCCCGTGTAGATGAAGAACAGCGGCACGAGGAACCCGAAGGCGATCGCCTCGACCTTGCTCTCCACGGCTTCGCGGTCGTGCTCGTCGGCATCGCGCATGAGCAGGCGCCACACGATGCCGGCGGCGAACGCGCCGAGCAGCATGTCGAGGTCGAGCACGATGCTGAGGGCCACGAGCGCGGTCAGGATCAGCATCACGATGCGCACCGCGAACTGCCCGGACGTGTGCAGCGTCGCGTTGACGAACCGGTGCAGCGCCCCCTGCGGCGCCTTCATCGCGTACCAGATCGCGCCCGCTGCGATCAGCACGAACGCCGCCAGCACGATGGTCGCAGCTCCCGGGCGGTGACTGCCGAGCAGGATCGAGATCGCGACGAGCGGCCCGAACTCCCCGACCGCGCCCAGCGCGCCGACCGCACGCCCGAACGGCGTGCGCAGCTCGCCGGCGTCACGCAGAATCGGCAGCAGCGTTCCCAGAGCGGTGGATGCCAGGGCGATGCCGATCACGACGGCACCGAGTCCGGGCGCCACGAGCAGACCCACCGCGACTCCCAGCGCGATCGAGATGAGCCATCCGCCGATCGCGCGGCGTCCGGAGCGCTCGCGCAGCGCCGCGAACTCGATCTCGGTCCCGGCGACGAAGAACAGCATCGCCAGGCCGAACTCGCTGAGCACATCCACGAACGCGCTCGGACCCACCCAGCCGAGCACGCTCGGCCCGACGACGATGCCGAGAGCAAGCTCGAACACGACCACCGGCACCCGCATCCGCGGCCCGATCGCCCGGGCGGCGAGCGGCGCGATCACCGCGAGCAGCGGGATCAGCACGATCGCGGTGTCGAGATGCTCCACGGCTCACACGATAGCGTCGCGCTCTCGTCGTCGGGCGGCGCGCGCGAGCGCCCGCCTCACGCGCGCGGCCCGGGCCGAACCGAGAGGTCGCTGATGACGGCGTCGCGCGGCAGATCCAATGCCGTGACGATGGCCGTGGCGACGGATGCCGGGTCGATCCACCGGTCGGCGTCGTAGTCCGCGCCCTCCTGCGCGTGGACCTTCTCCTGCATGGGCGTCGCGGTGCGGCCGGGGTAGACGGTCGTCACGCGCACGCCGTGGCGCGCCTCCTCGCCGCGCAGGGCGTCGGCGAGCGCCTTCAGGCCGTGCTTCGACGCGGCATACGCCGCCCAGTCGGGGTGGGCGGTGAGCCCCGCGCCGGAGTTGACGAACAGCACCTGGCCGCGCGCGGCGCGCACGCGCGGCAGCAGCACGCGGGTGAGCTCGGCGGGGGCGACGAGGTTGACGGCGAGCTGGCTCGTCCAGGCCGTGAGCGGCAGGTCGGCGACACCACCGAGCTCCACGATGCCCGCCGCGTGGATGAGCGCGTCGACGGATGCTGGGACCCCGGCATCCTGAACTGCCTCGGCGATCGTCTCCGGACGGGCGAGGTCCGCGACGACGGGGATGCTGCCGGGGAACGCCTCGGTCAGCTCCGTGGCGCGCGCGGCGTCGCGGGCCACGACGACGAGCTGGTCGCCGCGGGCGTGCAGCCGCTCGGCGACGATCCGCCCGATACCCGAGCCGGCGCCGGTGATCACGTGCGTCGTCATGGCACCCATCCTCGCATCGCCCCGCCCCGCCCGCCGCGTTATGTGAGCACCCCCGTCGACCCCCCGAGCCCGCCCGCGGGGCGAGGACCTAGATCCCGCCGTCGATGGACCGGATGATGTCGCCGGGCTCCTCGGGCACCATGACGGGGGTCTCGCGGTTGAGGGAGCGCCCCTGGAAGAACGGCTTCGACCGCGGGAACAGGTACCAGATGACCATCAGCACGACCCCGACCAGCAGCGCGCCGATGCCGACGACGAACGTGCCGCCGATGCCGAACAGCACCGTGTAGCCGTAGTCCACATCCCACATGTCGATCGCCGACTGCACGAACGCGTACGTCAGCATGAGCGCGCCCAGCAGCGGGAAGATGCCCTTGAACCAGAGGTCGCGCGCCGACCGGCCGAGGTCGCGGCGGTAGTACCAGACGCACGCGTAGCCGGTGATCGCGTAGTAGAAGGCGATCGCGAGGCCGAGGGAGAGGATCGAGTCCTGCAGGATGTTGTCGCTGATGAGCGTCATCCCGACGTAGTAGCAGATCGCGACCGTGCCGCCGACGATCGTCGAGAACGACGGCGTCTTGTACACCGGGTGCACGGTCTTGAAGCGGGCGGGGAGGGCCCGGTAGACGCCCATCGCGAGCGTGCCTCGCGCGGTCGGCAGGATCGTCGTCTGCGTCGACGACACCGCCGAGATGAGCACGGCCACCACGAGCAGCCACCCCCACGGCCCGAGCAGCCCGTCCTTGATCGCGAGGAAGAAGTCGTCGGCGTTCGCCTCGTTGCCGAGGCCCGTGCCGTCCTCGCCGAGCCCCGCGTACATCATGGCCGCGATCGTGACGGAGACGTACGTGAACAGCAGGATGACGGTCGTCAGCAGCGCCGCGCGCCCCGGGATGCGCTTCGGGTCCTTCGTCTCCTCGTTGAGGGCGAGGCAGGTGTCCCAGCCCCAGTAGATGAACAGGGCCAGCAGCACCGCCTCGGTGAACCCGTGGAAGTCGGTGAACGCGAACGGGTTCAGCCACTCCCAGTCGAACGCCGTCGCCCCCGGCGCGGTGCCCGCGAAGAACTGCCAGAGGGCGGCGACGACGAAGATCGCGAGCGCCAGGTACTGGATCGCCAGCAGCACGTTCTGGATGCGCTCGCCGATCTCCACGCCCCGCCAGCTCACCCACGTCATCGCTGCGATGAAGGCGACGGCGACGAGGATGATGCGCCAGTCGTTGTTGGCGAGCTCCAGGCCGAACAGGTCCCAGAAGTAGACCGACGCGATCTGGGCGAGGTTGGCGAGCACGACCATGCCCGCCACGGCGACGCCCCAGCCGCCCATCCACCCCACCCACGGCCCGAAGGCCTTCGTCCCCCACGTGAAGGTCGTGCCGCAGTCGGGGATCTCGTTGTTGAGTTCGCGGTACGCGAACGCGATGAACAGCATCGGCACGAACGCGATGATGAAGGCGATGGGCGCCTGCCCGCCGACGGCGAGCACGACGAACCCGAGCGTCGCGACGAGCGAGTACACCGGCGCCGTCGACGCCAGCCCGATGACGGTCGATCCCCAGAGGCCGAGGGTCCCGGTCGCGAGGCCCTTGCCCTCGCCGCGCTCGAGATGGATGGGTGTGGTGCTGCCGAAATCGCTCATCGTGCGCTCCGCTCTCGCGTGCTGTGGCGTCCCCAGTGACGCCGTGAGGGAAGACTAGCTAGTGTTCGGGGCAGGGACCAAGGAGGCGGCCATGCCGGATCGGACCGAGGCCGAGCTGCAGAAGCTCGCGAAGGATCACCTCTGGATGCATTTCGCACGGCAGTCGACGATGGATGCCGGGGTACCCATCATCGTGCGAGGCGAGGGCCATCACATCTGGGACGCTGCCGGCAGACGCTACTTCGACGGCCTGTCGGGCCTGTTCGTGGTGAATGCGGGTCACGGACGGCGGGTGCTCGCCGAGACGGCTGCGCGGCAGGCATCCGAACTCGCCTACTTTCCCATCTGGTCCTACGCGCACCCGCAGGCGATCGAAGTGGCGGCGCGCCTGGCCAAGCTCGCGCCGGGCGACCTGAACCACGTCTTCTTCTCCACGGGCGGCGGCGAAGCGGTCGAGACGGCGTTCAAGCTGGCGAAGCACTACTTCAAGCTCACCGGAAAGCCCACCAAGCACAAGGTCATCTCCCGCGCGATCGCGTATCACGGCACGCCGCACGGGGCACTCGCGATCACCGGCCTGCCGGCGATGAAGCAGATGTTCGAGCCCGTGGCACCGGGCGGGTTCCGCGTGCCGAACACGAACTGGTACCGGGCTGCCGAACAGGGTTTCACCGGGGCCACGCCGGAGGAGTTCGGCGTCTGGGCGGCCGACCGCATCGAGGAGATGATCCTCTTCGAGGGCGCCGACACCGTCGCGGCCGTGTTCCTGGAGCCGGTGCAGAATGCCGGCGGCTGCTTTCCGCCGCCGCCGGGTTACTTCGCGCGCGTCCGGGAGATCTGCGACCGGCACGATGTGCTGCTGGTCAGCGACGAGGTGATCTGCGCGTTCGGCCGCCTCGGCGAGTATTTCGCGTGCGATGCGTACGGCTACCAGCCCGACATGATCACCTTCGCCAAGGCGGTGACCAGCGGCTACGTCCCGATGGGCGGCACGATCGTCAGCGACCGGTTGTACGAACCGTTCGCGCACGGCGACGTGTCGTTCCCGCACGGATACACGTTCGCCGGGCATCCGGTGGCCGCCGCCGTCGCGATGGCCAACCTCGACCTCTTCGAGGAGGAGCGGCTGCTGCAGAACGTGCGGTCGAATTCGCCCGTGTTCCGCCGTACCCTCGAGAAGCTGACCGACCTGCCGATCGTCGGGGATGTCCGCGGCGACGGCTACTTCTTCGGCATCGAGCTGGTCAAAGACAAGGCGACCCGCGAGACCTTCGACGCGGCCGAGTCCGAACGGCTGTTGCGCGGCTTCCTCTCCAGCGCGCTGTACCAGGCGGGCCTCTACTGCCGAGCCGACGACCGCGGCGACCCGGTGATCCAGCTCGCGCCGCCGTTGACGATCGGTCCGGCCGAGTTCGATGAGATCGAGCAGACGCTGCGGAGCGTGCTCACCGAGGCGTGGACGAAGCTGTAGCCGGTCACCACGCGCCGGGTCTGTAGTCCTTCAGGAAGACGCCGAAGAGGTCTTCGCCCGCTTCGCCGCGAACGATCGGGTCGTAGACGCGCGCGGCACCGTCGACGAGGTCGAGCGGCGCGTGGAAGCCCTCCTCCGCGAGCCGGACCTTCGTGGGATGCGGGCGCTCGTCGGTGATCCAGCC
>JAEYAG010000164.1 GCA_023451265.1 Actinomycetes bacterium
GAGCAGGCCGACCTCGCGCGCGCGTCCGTATTGGCGCGCGACCTCCCAGGCGAACCGCGGGCGCTCGCGCGCGGGCAGCTCGCGCAGGATCGCGAGGCAGATCTTCGCGTCGCTCTCGGGGACCGAGAAGCCGACGCCCGGGCGGGGCGCGATCGCCGGCGGCAGCTGCCGCCCGTCGAGCGCCGCGACCAGCCGCGGCGAGGCCTCGGTGCCGCAGGCGTCGCCGAGGCCCCACTGGCCCGGCATGCGGACGTTGACCTCGAGGAAGTAGCGCTCGCCGGTGTCGGCGTGGCGCTTCGCCTCGACGCCCGCGACGCCGACGAAGCCGGCCGCGTCGAGCACCCGTCTCGCCAGCTCCATCGTCTCCGGCAGCGGCGACGACTCGCCGAAGGCGGTCGCGCCGAACCCGCGCGGCGACTGGCGCAGCTTGCGGCAGCCGAACCAGACCGGGTAGCTGCCGTCGGCGAGCCGCACGACGATCGCCTCCTCGACGGCGTCGTCGCCACCGGGCACGTACTGCGACAGCAGCATCGGCACGCCGTCGGCGAGCGGCCGGTCGAGCACCTCGCCCGCGCGCGCGGCGTCGTGCGCGAGGAAGGCGCGCTCCTCGCCGTAGCGGCTGCGCCAGTCGTGCGAGAAGACCGGCTTGACGACGCACGGCCACGGCGCGGCGGCGAGCGCGGCGTCGCGCTCCTGCGGCGTGCGGATCGTCGCCGTCCACGGGACGAGCACGCCGGCCGCTCTGGCGATCCCGTCGGCGAGGTCCTTGTCCATCAGCGCGGTGTGCGCGTCGCCGACGCGCTCGAAGAAGCGCAGCGTCGCCGGCAGCCGCTCACGCGCTCTCACCAGCAGCTCGCTGCCGCGGTCGCTCGCCGGCAGCACGACCGCCTCGGTGCCGTCGGCCGCGATCCGCTCCAGCGCCCGCAGCCACGGCTCGCCGTCGGGCTCGAACGGCGCCGTCACGACCTCGACGCCGCGCGCCCTGCCCTCCCACTCGTAGCCGGGCGGGGCGATCGCGGTGACGCGCGCGCCGCGGCGCACGAGGCGGCGCGCCAGCGCGAGCCCGGCGCTGCCCGGCTCGAGCGTGACGACGTGCGGCCAGTCCTGCATCGGAGCGCTACGCGGCCGGCGTGACGTCGACCGTCCACGTCCAGGTCGACGGCGTCGCGAGGTTGCTCGCCTCGATCGTCAGCCTGATCGCGTCGCCCGCTCTGACCTCCTGCCGGTCGACGCGCAGGAAGGGGTTGCCCCACGAGGTCGGCGGCTGGTCGGGCGCCGAGGAGAACCACAGCTCGTCGTCGAAGCCGGCGCGGAAGGAGACCGCGAAGCCGTCGAGGACCCCGTCGGCGGCCGCGGTGCGGTGCAGCTCGACCCGTCTCGGCAGGTCGCCCGGGTTGACCGTGTGGAGATCGACGGCGACGACCGGCGCGCGCTCGGCCTCGGCGCTGAGGTGCTGCTCCAGCGGGACCGGCCGCCACCAGGCGTAGCGGTAGCCGAACGGCTGTCTGGCCGCGTACGGCTCCAGCGCGCCGAAGCGGACGCCGTGCAGCACCTGCTCGTGCGCGAACGGCAGCCGCGCCGCGTCGGTCAGCTGGACCGGCTCGACGTGCAGCTCCAGCTTCGCCGGCAGGATCTTGCCGCCCGGCTTCAGCACGCGGTCGCGCAGGTCGGCGACGTTCTCGACGACGCGCTCCTCGAACAGCGCCTCGCCGATCTGCTCGTGGACGATCACGTCGACCCCGCCCGGGAGCTCGAACGATCTGCTGTGGACGCGGTGGACCTTGACGGCGTCGGCGCCGTTGTCGCGCGCGATCTCCTGCGCGACCTCGGCCATCGGCCCGTGCTCGATCGCGTGGACCTCGCCCGCGCCCGCGCGTGCGGCGAAGATCGCCAGCACGCCGGTGCCCGTGCCGAGGTCGACGACGACGTCGCCGGATCTCACGTGCTTCTGGAGGCCCTCCCAGTAGGCGTCGACGCGCACGCGGTCGGCCAGCATGCGGTCGTGCTGGCGCAGGTCGGCGAAGGTGTTGCGGTTCTTGATCGCGTAGGCGATCCGCCGGGCGCGCTCGCTGCGGGAGGCGACCTCGCGCAGCTTGTCGATCGCGCCGAACGCGGCGTCTTGGGCGCGCTGCCGCGGCGCACGGGGGATCGGCTCGGACATGGCGGCACCCTACAACAGGACCGCACGGGAAAACCGTGCGCCGTGCGGCCGTCGCGCAGGGTCCGGCGTGGGCCGAGGGCCGCACGGGGTGGGCGGCGACGCTTGCGGGCTCACGTGGTGTCCGCAGCTGCCGCCCGAGCGCATCTCCCCCGAGCGACCCCGGAACGCGGATGGCCCGCCTGGGGCGGGCCTTCCGGGGGATGGGCGCGGGTGGTTTCGAACCACCGACCTCTCGCGTGTGAAGTCAGCCTGGGGCGTTGCCGTCTGTGCCGAGGTGCTGCGTATTGTCGACCGCGGCAGTAGTCGGGCGCGATTGGCGCTTCGGTCTCGGGCACCTTTTGCCATCTGGGACTGACCCAGGAAGAACTGGCGCTCCGCAGCGACCTCCACCAACGCTGGATCTCCAACGTCGAGAACGGCCACCGGACCATCGCTGCAACTGCGCTGTTCACAGACTCAACAGGCGAGCAGCAATATCGATGTTGCCTAGCACTCAGCAGTCCTCATCTGGTTCCGACGATCGGCCCGAGCGAGGTGTAGTGTCGTGAGGGCTTAGCCGGCCACAAGCATTGGCCGTCGGCTCAGCGCGGGACCGGGGGCCGATGCGGGAGGTTCAGGGGCTTTGCGGACGAATGGCGTAGTCGCTTGCTGCGTCGCTGCACTCATGCTGTGCGCTGGTGCTGCGGGCGCGCAGACGGGCGATTCGGTGTGGGATGGGCCGGTGGCGGGGCCGTTGCCGGGTGTTGGGGCGTTTAGTGATCCGGCGTTCTTGGGGTCGGTGGAGCGTGCGCGTGCGTTGGCGGCTGCGGATAGAGAAGAGCGGGCGTCGTTTGCTGGGCGTGCGTTGCGTGCGCGGTCGCGGTCGGAGTTCCGGGGGGTGGGTCGTGCGGCTGCGTTGGGGTTGGCGCGACGGGCGTTTCCGGAGCTGCTGTCCGCGGATCGTGACCGGCTTGGTCTGAGGTCGGGGGAGCGGTTGGCCGGGTTTCGTTCGGGTCGGGTCGCGGTGGTCGAGGACGATCGTGGGCGGCGGTCATTGATCGTCGGGACTGATCCGTTGGCGGCGCGGGTCGGTGGCAGATGGGCGCGGTTGGATCTGTCGTTGGAGTCGCGGGGTGATGGGTTCGTGCCTGTTGTCGGCGCGTCTGGTTTGGAGATTCCGGGGCGTGCGGATCGGTTCGTGCGGGTTGGCGAGTCGGGTGTGGGGGTGCGGGCTGCTGGTGCGGGCGCGGTCGACGGGTCGCTCTCGGAGGGACGGGTGTTCTATCCGGAGGTTGCGGATGACACCGATTTCGCGGTCGCGCCGACGCGTGCGGGCGCGCAGGTGATGTGGCAGCTTCGCTCCCCGGACGCTCCCGAGGAGTTGGGTGTGGCGCTGGATCTGCCTGCGGGTGCGAGTGTCCGCCTGACCTCGCCGGTGACCGACCCGGCCGGTGGCGAGGGCGGAGACGCGGAGATCGTCGATGCCGACGGTCGAGCGATCGGTTCGATCAGCGCGCCGGTCGCGATCGATGCCGATGGTGTCGGCGTCCCTGCGAGGTTCGCGTTCGAGGACGGGCGGCTGGTCGTGAAGGTTCCGCATCGCTTGGCGGATGTGCGGTATCCGGTGATGGTCGATCCGGAGGTGCGGGACGTGTGGGGCGCCCCGGAGTTCGCGGCGAACTGCGGCGGCGGTGCGGGCAATCATCAGCCGGGGGTGTGGAGCTACGGTCATTGGGTGACGCCGTTCACGCCGATCTGCGGGCAGGAGTGGAACGGGTCCGGCCACGGCCTCTACATCCGCTCGGAGGGAGGCCTCTATCTGAACGGCGCGGTCGCGCAATGGGGATGGAGCGCGCCGCAGGGCAGCTACATCATGAGCGTCTGGTTCGACGGGCTGCGACACGGCGTCGCCGGATCGCACCTGTTCACGGGCCTCTACGGCTCGGATGCGTGGGGCTCGATCGTCAACCACCACCAGGAGATCGTCTGGGGACAGATCACCCAGTACCCGGACAGCCCATACAGATCGTGGGCGGCGTTCGTCGGCCTGTTCATGGACGGCAGCTACAACCGCACCAACTGGGGCTGGGCCGGGGTGCGCGGCGTCAACATCCGCCTCGGCGACCTCGGCGCTCCAGAGGTCAGACTGACCAACCTCTCCGGCGGCCTCACCCAACCGGCAGGCGGCGGACTCCCCCTGTCCAGATGGGTCGATGACGCCCAGACGCCGGTGACCGTCACCGCGACCGCGTCAGACTGGGGCCTGGGCCTCCAGGACGTCGGCGTCGAGCGCGCCGGCGGCGGCTGGTACGGCGGCCCCCACCACGGCTGTCAAGGCCACCGCTACTCCCCCTGCCCCAGAAACTGGAGCCCGACCTTCAACCTCAACCAGCTCCCCGAAGGCCACAACCAGATCCACACCTGGTCGCGCGACATCACCGACCAGATCGGCATCGGCGCCCCCTGGATCCAACGCATCGACCGCACCCCGCCCAACATCCAACTCACCGGCGAGCTGATCGACCACGCCACCGACGGACAACTCTCCGCCAACCCCGAGCTCTACATCCACGCCACCGACGGCGATAGCGCCTCGCTCTCGGCACGACGAAGCGGGGTCCGACGCGTCAAGGTCTTCCTCGATGGCATGCTGAAGCAGGACAACCTCAGCCCCTCGTCCGAATGCGACAGCTGCCCGCGAGGCCAGACATGGGCCCCGTCGCGAGGGACCCTGGCAAGTCCATCGTCCGTGAAGGTCGTAGCCGAGGACTACCTCGGTCATCAGACCGTGCGTGAGTTTACGGTCAACGGGTTCAGAACTTCTTGGCAATACGGCGGCCAGAACGCCCTGGTGGACTCGTATGAAGAAGTCCGTTCGCTCACTGCAGCGATGGCCGGTGGTTCGAATGTCGCTCGCCAAGCACTCTGGGCTTCGTTGGATCCAGCCAGCAGGTCGTACTACATCGAAAGTTTGCTCAGTGACGCGCGGAGCAATCGGGCGGCTTTCGGGTTGGTCTCGGGGGAGGCTGCTGTTCGGAGTATCTTTGCGGACCCCGTGACCCACGGTTCGATCGAACTGTACGGAGCGCCGATGACTACCAGCGATCTGGCCATGATCGATAGTGATGCACCGCCCGGTCCGGTATACGACGGCATCCCGGACCCCGACGCGCTCGCTAGTGGCTCCGCCGGATCCGGCGAAGGTGAGGGCGTGGGTGTCGATGAACCGCCGTACCCGGGTGAGTTTGAGGCCCCATACGAACCAGACAGCGCGGCTGCCGCAGGCTGCGATCCGGCGACTGAGTCTGACTGCAGCAACGTCGAGACGTCAACTGACAATGGGGGGGCGACGGTGAGATTGCCAACCGACGACCATGAAGCAGCCGCGGCGTCTAGAGCAAGCTCATTGGCTACTGCAGCGGGGGCTTCAAGATCTTGGTTCGATCGGTACGGGGCACGTGCAGACGCGAATGCTCATGGTGAGAATCCGCGTACTGGACTCTTTAGTCCTATTGGAGGTAGCGATTGCACTAACTTCGTTAGTCAGGTGTGGCACAAAGGTGGCGGTCTCAACATGACGGGCAAATGGTTCATCCGTCAGATTAGTTGGGAGCGACGCTTTACTGCATCGTGGGCCGCCGTGCGGAACTTTGTCGACTACATGGTGAGTGTCCGGCAGATCGCTAGCCTCATTACAGTATCGCCCGGGGCAGCGCGCCTCCCATCGAGCGTCGGGCTCGGCGACGCAGTGGAGTACGACTGGGGGGAGGGTGCCGGATGGAGTCACCTCGCGGTTGTCGTCAACCTCTCTGGGGCATATGCGAGAATTTCGCAGCACAGCAGCAACCGAAGCGACGAAAGTTGGCGCCGCGGTTGGGTTCACACGAGAAGTCCGCAGGTGAGAGCTAACATGAGAACTCGGGTCGTGCACGTTCGCGTGCGGTAGCGGCGGAATCATGGTTACGGTTCGGTGCGCAGCTATGCTTCTGATGTTCGTCGGCTTCGCAAGTTGCTCGACTGAGACGCCGACAGCGTCGCGCGTGGCTGACAGATCCCAACTCCCTGCTGACGCTCAATCGCATGTCAGGCAGGACGCTGTGCGTTTGGTCCTGCAGAACGCCAATGCGACCGCGTTGCCGCGTGCGTATGACACGAAGGTGCTGCGCCGGCGCATGGAGCGCTACGTCGCGAAGGGCGTTCTCGCGCGGGAGGTTCGGGAGGTCTCCGACGCGATCGAGAAGGTGGGGGGCAAGCGCTACCGCCAGCCGTGGACGGATGCGCTTACCGTTGGTAGATGGGAATCAATTCGCGTCCAAGGTCGCAGGGCGGTCGTTGTCTTTATCGGGTACGACACTGGGTCGTTGAGCCGCAATGATCGGTACGACGCACCGCTTCAGCGGACTACTGTCAACATGGTGTGGGAAGATCATCGGTGGAAGCTCGAAAGCACCAGGTCGAGTTGGTTGACGCCGGAGGGACCGATGGAACAACCTGGTTCCAAGGAAATTGAGCAGCTGCCGGAGCGAGACGTGTTTAGCAACCCGCGGCCGTGACGACTCTCAGTGTGTGAGACGGTTGTCGTTTATATAGCGAAAAATGGTGAATCAATCGGATCTGGCACGGTTGACAGTGGACTGCGTCGTGAGCGGCCGTGCGGAACTTCGTTGACCTCATGGTCAACGAGTACGGCATCGCGACCCTGATCAGAGCGAATCCGGTCTCTGTGCACCTGCTCGGCGGCACCGGCATCGGCGACGCAGTTGAGTGTGAGTGGGGGCAGGGACATGGCTTGAGTCACCTCGCCGTTGCGGAGACGCTCACCGGCACCAATCACAAGATCTCTCAGCACAGCAAAGACCGCCGAGAGTCGTCATCGCGCCGCGGATGGCTTGAGGCGCCGAGCGCTGCAAGAGAGAGACTCCGCGCGCGAGTGGTCCATGTCAAGGTGCCCTAGGTGTAGTTCCTGAGGGGGTTGTTCATCCGGGCCTCCTTGGAGGCTGGTGGTTCTCGAGGCCGCCAGCACCAAGGGAGGACACCGGATGAGGTTGCACGCTAACGCGCCGCTCGGCCCGAAGG
>JAEYAG010000034.1 GCA_023451265.1 Actinomycetes bacterium
CGCTACGGCGGGCGGGGCAGGCCCGAGACCGAGTATCGCTGGAACCGTCCTCGTTAGCGGTCCGGATCCCAGTCCGCGGGGCCGGCTGAACCGGCGGGATACTCCTCCAGCGGCACGTCGCCGCGCGTCCACGCGTCGCGGATGGGCTGCAGGATGCGCCAGCACTCCTCCGCGGCGTCGCCGCGGACCGACAGCGTGGGGTCGCCGTCCAGCAGGGCCGCGAGCACATCGACGTACGCGCGCTGCGCCCCGACGCCCAGATCCGCCTCGAGCGTCGCGCGGTGCAGGGCGAAGGGATCCGATCCCCCGTTGACGTTGATCGACAGCGACAGCCGGTCGGGACCGAGCGAGAAGCGGAGCACGGCGGGCTCCTCGGCACCGGTGAAGCCGGCCGGCAGGTGGCGGACCGGTCGGAAGCGCACGACGATCTCGGTCACGGCGTCGCCGATCGCCTTGCCCGAGCGGAGCGTGATCGGCACCCCCGCCCAGCGGTCGGTGCGCACCTCGAACGTCGCCTGCGCGAGCGTCTCGGTCTGTCGCGACGGGTCGACGCCCGGTTCGGCGGCATAGTCCGGCAGGTCGCGGCCGTCGATCGCGCCGGCGGTGTAGCGGGCCCGATGGGAGAAGCGCACCGCGTTGTCCTCCCACACGTGCGTGGCCCGCAGCGCGGCGGCCGTCGCATCCCGCACATCGGCGTCGCCGAGCGTTGCCGGGGGTGTCATCGTGAGGATCGCGAGCACCTGGAGCAGGTGGCTCTGGATCATGTCGACGAGTGCGCCCGCCCGGTCGTAGTACCCGGCCCGTCCCTCGAGCCCCAGCGATTCGTCGAAGCGGACGGTGATGGCGGCGATGTGCTCGGCCGACCACGCCGGTTCCACGAAACGGTTCGCGAAGCGCACGCCCAGCAGGTTCAGCACCGTGGACCGGCCGAGGAAGTGGTCGACCCGGAACACCTGGCGCTCGGGCACGAGAGCCTGCAGCACCTCGTTGAGCTCGCGCGCGCTGGCCTCGTCGTCGCCGAACGGCTTCTCGAGCGCCAGGATCGTGCCCGGCGGCAGGTCCTTCGGCTTCAGGGCACGGCAGGCGGATGCCGCGACCTGCGGCGGCACGGCGAAGTACAGCACGACGCGGCCGTCGTCCACCTCCGGCAGCGCGTGCAGGATGGTCCGCAGGCCGCTCGCGGTCGATGCGTCGGCGCGGATGTAGGGGGTCGAAGCGATCGAGCCGGTGAGCGCGCTCTCGGCATCCGCCGTCTTGAACGCGCGCCGCACGGTCGTGCGCCACTGCGCGTCGGTACTCTCGCTGCGGCCGGTTCCGACGAGGTGCACGCGGCGCTCGGGCTGCGCGAGCAGCAGCTCGCCGAGTGCGGGCAGCAGCAGGCGCGAGGCGAGATCGCCGCTCGCGCCGATGATCACGAACACCGTCTCGTCGGACATGAACGCCACACTAACCCGCGAGCCTGCCGGGGCGCGTGGGGGCGCCTGCGAGAATCGCATCGATGGCATCTGAGATCGCGGACTACGCGCTGCTGAGCAACTGCCGCACGGCGGCCCTGGTCTCCCGCGAGGGCGCCATCGACTGGCTGTGTCTGCCGCGGTACGACTCCGCGTCGGTCTTCGGCGCGCTCTTGGGCGAGGACGCGCACGGCAGCTGGCAGCTGCGCCCTGATGACCCGGATGCCGTCGCGGAGCGTCACTACGACGGGGACACGTTCACGCTCGTCACCCGCTGGACGACGGCGGGCGGCGTCGCGGACGTCCACGACGCGCTCACGATCGGCCCGCATACGGTCGCGGTCGTCGAGCGCATCGACCTCGTGCGGCGGCTGGTCGGGGTGTCGGGCTCGGTCGATTTCTCCCACACGCTGCGGATGCGGCCGGACTACGCCCGCGCCCTGCCCTGGGTGCGGCAGCACGGCACCCGCGCCGAACCGGAACTCGTCGCGATCGCCGGCCCCGACAGCCTCGTGCTGCGGGGAGCGAGGTTCGAGCCCGAAGACCATTCCCACCGCGCGCGGGTGACGGTCGCCGCCGGAGACGTGCACGACACCGTGCTGACGTGGCATCCGTCCCACCGCGAGCCGCCGCGGCCGCTCGACGTCGCGGCCGCCCTCGACCACACCCGCACGTGGTGGACCGACTGGGCCGACCGTATCGACGTGCGCGACGTCCACCGCGCCGAAGTGGTGCGGTCGCTGCTGATCCTCCGGGCACTCACCCATCGCGACACGGGCGGCATCATCGCCGCCGCGACCACCTCGCTGCCGGAGCAGTTCGGCGGTGAACGCAACTGGGACTATCGGTTCGTGTGGCTGCGCGACGCGGCGCTGACGCTCGAGGCCCTCGTGGCCCACGGCTTCCTGCAGGCCGCCGACCACTGGCGGTCGTGGCTGCTGCGAGCCATCGCGGGCGACCCGAGCCAGATGCAGATCGTCTACGGCCTCGGCGGCGAGCGCGACCTGCTGGAGCGGGAGCTCGACTCGCTCCCCGGCTACCGGGGCAGCGCACCGGTGCGCATCGGCAACGGCGCCGCGCTGCAGTACCAGGCCGATGTCATCGGCGAGGTGCTCGTGGCGCTGCACGCGGCGCGCGATGCGGGCCTGGAGGAATCCACCTTCTCGTGGCCGTTGGAGCGGGCGCTGCTGGGCCACGCGACGGAGCGGTTCGACGAGCCCGACCGGGGCATCTGGGAGATCCGCGGCGAACCGCACATGTTCACGCACTCCCGGGCGCTCGTGTGGGCGGCCTTCGACCGCGGCGTGCGGGCGGTGCGGGAACACGGCCTGGCCGGCCCCGCCGCGGACTGGGAGCGGATGCGCGATCGCGCCCGCGCCGAGATCGACGCGCACGGCGTGGCCCCCGGCGGATGGTTCACGCAGTTCTACGGCTCGACCGAGGTCGACGC
>JAEYAG010000262.1 GCA_023451265.1 Actinomycetes bacterium
CCGCTCGACCGTCACCGAGGGTCGTGACGGCGGCGGGCGCCGGCCCCGCCTCGTCGACGGCGACCCGGAGGGTGTCGCCGGCTCCCCACACGCCCACCTCGGCGCGTCGGTCGCCGGACTCGAGGGCGTAGCGCCGCGGCGCGGGCGGTCCCAGCCGCCACCCGTCGCACCGCCGCCACGGGTCGCTGAGGCCGGGGGCGGATGCCGCGGCATCCTGCACGAGCGCCGCCTCGGCGAACAGGCGATCGGATGCGTCGGCGAACCGCAGCTCGTCGAACACGCGCGCGATGAGCCCCGTGTCGAGGGCGCCGGCGGCGACATCGGGGTGCGCCAGCAGCAGCCGGAGGAACTCGATGTTCGTCTCGAACCCCAGCACGACGGTGTCGGTGAGCGCGGCCGACAGCCGCCGCAGCGCCGTGGCACGGTCGGGACCCCAGGAGATCACCTTCGCGAGCATCGGGTCGTAGTCCACGCCGACCTCGAGTCCGTCTTCGAGGGCGGAATCGACGCGGATGCGCCCGCCGACACCATCTGCGCCGTCCGCGCCGCCGCGCTCGTCCGTCGCCGGGTGCACGACGCGCAGCACGCGGCCTCCGGTCGGCAGGAAACCGGACCGCGGATCCTCGGCGTACACGCGCGCCTCGATGCTGTGACCGGTGAGGGTCACGTCGTCCTGCGTGAACGGCAACGGGTCACCGGCGGCGACCTGCAGCTGCAGCGCCACGAGGTCGAGACCCGTGATCTCCTCGGTGACGGGATGCTCGACCTGCAGCCGCGTGTTCATCTCCATGAAGAAGAACTCCTCCGGCCGGTCGGCCGACACGATGAACTCGACAGTCCCCGCGCCGACGTAGCCGATGCTGCGGGCGGTCTCGCACGCCGCCGCCCCGAGGCGCTCGCGGATCGCCGCGCCGCCGGCGAGGTCCGACAGCAGCGGGGAGGGCGCCTCCTCGATGACCTTCTGGTGCCGGCGCTGCAGCGAGCACTCGCGCTCGCCGAGGTGCACGACGTGGCCGTGCGCGTCGGCGATGATCTGCACCTCGATGTGGCGGGGCGTCGCGACGTAGCGCTCCAGGAACAGGGTGTCGTCGCCGAAGGATGCCGCGGCCTCCCGCCGCGCCGCAGCGAGCGCCTCGGGCAGCTCCGCCGCGTGGGTCACGACGTGCATGCCCTTGCCGCCGCCACCGGCGGAGGGCTTGATCAGCACCGGGAATCCGACGGCGGCCGCGCCCGCGATCAGCTCGCCGTCCGACAGGCCCGGCCGGGCGAGGCCCGGAACGGTCGCGACGCCGCGGGCCTCCACCGCCGCGCGGGCGGCGATCTTGTCGCCCATCACCTCGATGGCCCGGGCGTCGGGGCCGATGAACACGATGCCGGCGTCGGCGCACGCGCGGGCGAAGGCGGCGTTCTCGGCGAGGAATCCGAAGCCCGGATGGATCGCCTGCGCGCCGGTGTGCCGGGCGGCCGCCAGAACGCGCTCGATCGACAGGTAGCTCTCGGCCGCGGCCGCCGGTCCCAGCCGGACGGCCTCGTCGGCCTCGCGGACGTGGCGGGCACCGGCATCCGCGTCGCTGTAGACGGCGACCGATCGGATGCCGAGGCGGCGCAGCGTATGGATGATGCGGACGGCGATCTCGCCGCGGTTGGCGATGAGGACCGTGTCGATCCGTTCGCGGGACAGGGGGAGCACCATCGCCCTCACATCCGGAAGACGCCGTAGGCCGGCGCCGGGTCGATGGGGGCGCGCATGACGACGTCGAGCGCGAGGCCGAGCACGTCGCGCGTCTCGGCGGGCTCGATGATCCCGTCGTCCCACAGGCGCGACGTGGAGTAGTAGGGGCTGCCCTGCCGCTCGTACTGCTCGCGGATCGGCTGCTCGAAGGCGGTGCGCTCGTCGGCGGTCCAGGGAGTGCCGGCGGCGTCCAGCTGGTCGCCGCGCACGGTCGACAGCACCGACGCGGCCTGCGGTCCGCCCATGACCGACACGCGCGCGCCGGGCCAGATCCACAGGAATCGCGGGGAGTACGCGCGACCGCACATGGAGTAGTTCCCGGCGCCGAACGAACCGCCCACGACGACCGTGAGCTTTGGCACGCGGGCGCACGCGACGGCGTTCACCATCTTCGCGCCGTGCTTGGCGATGCCGCCCTGTTCGTACTCGCGCCCGACCATGAATCCGGTGATGTTCTGCAGGAACACCAGGGGGATGCCGCGCTGATCGCACAGCTCGATGAAGTGCGCGCCTTTCAGCGCCGACTCGGCGAACAGGACACCGTTGTTGGCGAGGATGCCGACGCGGTGACCGTGGATGCGGGCGAAGCCCGTCACGAGGGTCTCGCCGTACTCGCGCTTGAACTCGTGGAAGGTGGCGGCGTCGGCGATGCGGGCGATGATCTCCCGGGCGTCGTACGGCGTCGTGAGCTCGACCGGCACGACGTCGACGAGGGTCGCGGGGTCGGCGGCGGGCGGCACGGCGGGCACCGGTCGATCCAGCGGCGGCACCGGCTGCGGGGCGTCCGGGAGCGTCGCGACGATGTCGCGGACGATCCGCAGCGCGTCGGCGTCGTCGTCGGCGAGGTGGTCGACGACGCCGGAGATGCGGGCGTGGGTGAGTCCGCCGCCGAGATCCTCGGCGGTGACCTCTTCGCCCGTCGCCGCTTTCACCAGGGGCGGCCCGCCGAGGAAGATCGTGCCCTGGTTCCGCACGATGACCGTCTCGTCGCTCATCGCCGGGACGTACGCACCGCCGGCGGTGGAGGAGCCCATGACCGCGGCGATCTGCGGGATGCCGTCGCGGGACAGTCGCGCCTGGTTGTAGAAGATGCGGCCGAAGTGGTCGCGGTCGGGGAACACTTCGTCCTGCAGCGGCAGGAACGCCCCGCCGGAGTCGACGAGGTACACGCAGGGGAGGCGGTTCTCGGCGGCGATCTCCTGTGCGCGCAGGTGCTTCTTCACGGTGAGCGGATGGTAGGTGCCGCCCTTCACGGTCGCGTCGTTGGCGACGATCATGACGTGCCGGCCCTGCACGAGGCCGATGCCCGCGACGACGCCCGCCGCCGGCCACGCGTCGTCGAGGTCGCACGCCGCCAGGGGCGCGATCTCGAGGAACGGCGAGCCGCGGTCCAGGAGCGCATCGACGCGGTCGCGGGCGAGCATCTTGCCGCGCTCCACGTGGCGGCGGCGGGCCGCCGCGGTGCCCCCGAGCGCGGCGGTCGCGCGGCGTTCGCGCAGCTCATCGAGCAGGGCGCGGTAGCCGGTTGCGGTCGACATCGACACGGCATCCTCAATTCGGTTATCCACCGTTAACTGAATTCAGCGTAGCGTCGTCGGTCCGTCGCGTCCACCGGGGCGGTGCGCAGGTCCACAATGGACGGATGACCTCCCCGGCGGAACAGCCCGCGTCGTACTGGTACGTCGATGACGACGCGCGGTCGACGTCGGTCATGGAGGCGATGCGCGCGTACCGCGCGGCCGAGGTCGCGATGCGCCGGCGCACGCAGCAGTCGATGGACATGGGGGAGAACGAGCTGCTCGTGCTGCGCTACCTCACCCGCGCGCGGCTGCGCGGCGAGGCGGTCACCCCGGTCGCCCTGAGTCGCTACCTCGGGATCACGTCGGCGTCGACGACGGCGCTGCTGGACCGCCTGGAGCGGTCGGGGCACATCACGCGCTCCCCCAATCCCGCCGACCGCCGCAGCGTGCACATCGCCGCCAGCGAGAAGAGCGAGACCGAGGTGCGCGAGACCCTCGCCGCGATGCACGACCGCATGATGAGCGTGGTGCGGGACATGGATGCCGACGCGCGCGCGACGGTCATCGACTTCCTCGACGCGATGCGCGAAGCCGTGGATCAGATCGACTAGGGCGTGTCTCCTGCAAGGGCCCGCGACGGTCATTCGCGAGTGACCTGATTGCCACCAGATGCCGGAGGCTACGGTGGCTGCGCTGCTGGTCGGTGTGAGTCCCAGGCGAGAGTATTCTCGCTGCGCTGGTCGCAACTCGTCGATGAGGCCGTCCGGGAAGGCGTCGAGCTGCTCATAGAAGCCCCGGACCGCAGCTGTGCCCTCATCGGTTGCGTGACGTTTGTGGAGCGTCGATCGCGCGGCACGGCGGTGCGCGTCGTCAGGCCCTTACTTCTGCGCGATCGACAAGTCCGGGCGGTACGGCTTTTCCTCCGCTTGATTGACAACGGTGGTCGTCGTCGCTACTGTCTTACCAATCGCATACCGATTGCATACAATTCTTCGGAGCAAGGAGGCCCCGTGAAGACGAACTCGATGTGGCGACGCGCAGGTATTGCGACTGTCGCCTTCGCCGCAGTGATCACTGTCGGAGGATGTGCTCCAGCGAGCACCAGCACCGGCGAGCCCTCCAGCGACGCCGGCTCGGACGGGGGAACGCTGAAGATCGGCTATATCGCAGCGCTGACTGGCGGTTCCGCCTCGCTCGGCGTTCCGGCGCAGCACGGCATCGAACTGGCGATTGACAAGCTCAATGAGAGCGGCGAGCTGGACCGCACGCTCGAACTCGTCGCGGTCGACGACGAAGGCGACGCGACGAAGTCGGCCGCCGCCGCGGAGAAGATGGTCGCCGACGGAGATGTGATCGCCGTCCTGGGTGGACCGAACTCGGGCACCGTGCTCGCGAACAATCCGATCATCACGGGCGCGGGGATGGTGCAACTCATCACCGTCGCTCAGGCGGACGGACTCATCAACCCGGATAGCGACGGCTATGATCTGACCTTCCAGGTCACCGAGAACAACACCTACAACGTCGGCGCGACCGTGCAGTTCTTCAAGGACGCCGACTACAAGAGCATCTGCGCCGTCGCGGACACCACTGAGTACGGCCAGAGCGGAATCAAGGCGATCCAGACCGTCTTCGGCGAGAACGGTCTGACCGTCGCCAAGACAGAGTCGCACGAAGTCAACGCGACAGATCTCACTCCGCAGGTTCTGAGCCTGCGTGACGCGGGCTGCGACTCGATCTACCTGTACGACTACGGCCAGGATGCCGCCGTCTTCATGAAGACCGTGAACCAGCTCGGCTGGGACGTCGATGTCATCGGCGGTCGCGCTCTGAACCAGGCCGCGTTCCTCTCGATCGCCGGCACCGCAGGTGACGGACTGATCTTCCCGAGCGTCATCGACCTGGACAAGCAATCGGCGAAAGACTTCATTGCGGCGTACACGGAGAAGTATGGCGACGAGGATCCGGCGCAGACCTTCTCCGCCCTCGGCTACGACAGTGTCATGATCCTCGCCGAAGCCCTCAAGGCGAGCGACTACAAGGGCGGTCAGGCGCTTGCCGACGCTCTGTCCGAGGTCACTCTCGACGATGCCGTCACAGGACGCGAGGGTTCCTCGCTGAGCTTCGCCGAAGGAGACCACCGAGCCCCGAGCGACAACTTCCAGACGTTCTTCACGATCGTCGACGGCAAGTACGAGATGTACAGCAACACCATCCCGTCCACCCGTCCCTGAGCGCCACGAGGGCGACCACTATGTCTACATTTCTGCAACTCGCGGTCAGCGGGATCGCGCTGGGAAGTATCTACGGCCTCATCGCCCTGGGATTCCTGGTCATCTACCACGCCACGGGCCTGGTCAACTTCGCGCAGGGCCAGCTCCTCATGGCCGGCGCGATGGTGACCTACCTGGTCCTGGTGCGGTTCGGCCTCGGCTACCCGCTCGCCCTCCTCGCAGTCATCGTGGTCGCCCTCGTAATCGCCCTCATCTTCCGTTACGGCATCCACCGTCCGATGGTCGCGCGAGGCGCACCCATCACGAATATGGTCGTCGCCACCATCGCCTTCGGACTCGTGCTCACGGCAGCAGTCGAACTCGCGATCGGCAACACGAAGTACGGCGTCGACCCCCTCTTCCCCGGAGCGCCCATCGCCATCGGACCCGTCTCGATCCAGACGCAGTCACTCGTCATAGTGATCGTCGCGTGGGCGTTGGTCGGTGCCATCTGGTTCTTCTTCACGAAAACGCTCACCGGCGTCTCGCTGAGAGCCGTCGGCCTGAACCGCAACGCGGCGGCCGTGAGCGGCGTGCGCGTGTCCCGACTCATCACGATCGCGTTCATCATCAGTGTCACGGTCACCGCCGTCGGCGGGATGCTTGTCGCACCGATCATCGGGGCGGGGCCGGATATGGGGATGTCCATAGCTGTGAAGGGCTTCGCTGCTGCGGTTCTCGGCGGAATGTCGAGCGTCTACCGCGGCATGATCGCTGGTGTGGCCATCGGGCTCATCGAGATGCTTTCCTCCTATTACCTCAGCAGTGCGTGGGCGCCCGTCATCGCCTACGCGATCCTCTTCTTCGCGCTCGTCCTGATGCCTGCCCGCGTCCGAGAGAGCGGAGCGCACGCATGACCACTACAGCGGTCCGCACGCAGCGCGAGCGACGCTATGCGTCTCGTCACGGCGAGAAGCGCCGCCTCTTCTGGGTCGAGCTCGCCGCCAGCGTCATCGTCATCGCGCTGCCTGCCCTGGTGCCCAGCGCGTACCAGATGCGCCTGATCCAGGACGTCGCGATCTGGGGCATCCTCGCGCTCAGCTTGACGCTCGTGCTCGGCTTCACGGGCCAGATCTCCCTCGGCCAGGCGGCCTTTTATGCAGTCGGCGCGTATGCCTCGGTCATACTGCAGACGAAGGCGGGCGTCCCCGCGCCGTTGGCCTGGATCATCGCGATCGGTCTGGGCATGGCGATCGCCTACGTGATCAGTGTTCCGCTGTTGAGGATCCATGGTCACTTCCTGGCGCTCGGAACCTTGGCATTGGGACTCATTGTCGAAACGCTGCTGGTCCAGCTGGCCCCCCTGACGGGAGGTCATGACGGAATCCGCATCCCGGGGTCTCAGTATCTGGGTGAGTGGGTTCAGTTGCGGTTCCCCTACATCGTGCTCGGCTTCCTCGTGGTGGCCTACTGGCTGGTGCGAAACCTCACCCAGCGCAGTGCCGGACGCGCCTTCTTCGCCCTGCGCGATGATCCGGCAGGTGCCGCTGCCCTGGGCATCCCCGTCTCGCGATATAAGTCGTTCGTGTTCATGGTGGGCGGCGGTCTCGCGGCGACCGCCGGGGTCCTCTATGCGCACCAGACGCAGGTCGTCACCCCGGAAACATTCGGCTTCCACACCTCCATCGAGGTCTTGCTGATCGTCGTGATCGGCGGGATGTCCAGCCGGATCGGCGCGATCATCGGCGCCATCGTGATCGTGTTCTTCCCGGAGTGGCTGAAGTTCCTCGAACAGGCCGAGAACCTCATCTTCGGGCTGGTCGTCCTGGCGATCCTCCTGTTCCTCCCGGGCGGGATCGTCGGCGGCATCCGCTCTCTCATCGCCCGCTTCAACCGGCGACCGGAAACCTCCGAAGGGTCGGCATCATGAGCCTGGTCATCGAGAACGTCACGAAGCGATTCGGCGGGAACACCGCCTTGTCGGACGTCAGTTTCGCCGTAGAGCAAAGCAAGCTGACTGCGCTGATCGGGCCGAACGGTGCCGGGAAAACCACGATGTTCAACTGCATCGCGGGTCTCCACAAGCCGACCTCCGGCATCGTCACGTTCAACGGTGTGGACATCACCGGCCGTCCGCCGGCGAGGATCCTCGATGCCGGCATCGCGCGGACGTTCCAGCTCGTGCGCTCTTTCCGCGAGCTGACGGTCCTCGAGACGGTGATGGTTGCCGGGCATTGGCGCAGCGGGCAGGGCTTCTGGAACTCCATCCTCGCAACCCCCGCCGTCCGCCTCAGCGATCGACGACTCGAGGATGAGGCGCGAGAGACCCTCGCCGCGCTCGGTCTGGATCACCTCTCGGGCAAGCGGGTGCACGAACTGCCGTACGGTCAGCAGCGACTCGTCGAGATCGCGAAGGCGCTCATGACCGGTGCGAGGACGCTGCTGCTGGACGAACCCGCCGCAGGCTTGCACCCCGACGAAGCCCTCGCGCTGCGCCGCGTGCTCGAAGCGCTCCGCGAGCGCGGCACCACGATCCTGCTGGTCGAGCACAACATGCCCTTCGTGCTCGGTGTCGCCGACCACGTCGTCGTCCTCGAGTTCGGACACAAGATCGCGGACGGCTCGCCGGAGGAGGTATCCCGGGACCAGAGGGTCATCGACTCCTATCTCGGAAAGGAGGAGGACGTTGCTTGAGACACAGGACCTCCGAGCCGGGTACGGTAAAGGCCCCGACGTGCTCCTGGACGCGTCGCTGATGATCGGCTCCGGCGAGATCGTCGCGATGATCGGGCTCAACGGCGCAGGCAAGTCCACGATCGCGCGCACCGTTGCCGGGCTCCTGCCCGCGCGCGGCGGGACGGTTCGTTTCGACGGTGAGGACATCACCCGCCTCTCCACTGACGAACGCGCGCGCCGGGGACTGCTGCTTGTGCCTGAGGGACGCGAGCTCTGCGGAACGATGAGCGTCGAGGAAAACCTGACTCTCGGGACGGTGCCTCTTCCGCGAGGCGAGCGACGCCGTCGTGCGGCGGAGAATTTCGACATGGTGTACGGGCTGTTCCCGATCCTGAAGGAGAAGTCCCGTGAGCCGGCAGGCAGCCTCAGCGGCGGACAGCAGCAGATGGTTGCGGTCGGCCGGGCGCTGATGGGATCCCCGAAGCTGCTTATCCTCGACGAGCCGTCCCTCGGGCTTGCGCCGCTGCTTGTGCGTGAGATCTTCGACGTGATCGCGCGCCTGAACGGGTCCGGACTGAGCGTTCTCGTCGCCGAGCAGAACGCGGCCCTCGCGATCGCTCGCAGTCACCGGGCCTACCACATCGAACTCGGCGAGATCGCGGAGACCGACGGCGCCGCCGAGCAGCGCGCGCTGCTACGCGGGGGCGCGCTGGGCGACGAGCCCTCCGCGGTCACAGCGCTCGACCTGCCGGATTACCGCATCATGTCCCGCCGCGCCGCGCGCATGAGCAGCGGCTGACAGCTGCGACACCTCACCGTCCCCGCGCGCCGCGTGGGGATCATCCACCGACCCCGATTCACAGAGGACCCACCATGATCCACGCTCAGATGGTGATCGACGGGCAGTCCGTCGACGCTGCCGACGGCGCCGTGTCCGACGCGGTGAACCCCTTCGACGGCCGCGCGTGGGGCACCATCCCGGCGGCCGGCCGCGCCGACGTCGACCGTGCCGTCGCCGCCGCTCGAGCAGCCTTCCCGGCTTGGCGTGCGACGCCAGGGGTCGAGCGGGCGCGCCTCATGCATCGTCTCGCGGATGCCATCGAGGCGAGCGCCGATCGCCTCGCCGAGTGGGAGACGACCGACAACGGCAAGGTCATCCGCGAGACGCGTCCGCAGATGTCGTTCGCCGCACGCAACCTGCGCTTCTTCGCGGGCTACGCCGACAAGCTCTATGGCAAGACGATCCCGCTCGACAACCCCGCCGTGTTCGACTACACGGTGCGGCGCCCGCACGGCGTGTGCGCGCTCATCACCGCGTGGAACAGCCCGGTCGCCCTGCTCGCGAACAAGCTGCCACCCGCTCTCGCGACCGGCAACACGGTGGTGATCAAGCCCAGCGAGCACGCGTCGATCACGACGACCGAGATCGCGCGGCTCGCGACCGAGGTCGGCTTCCCGCCCGGCGTGATCAACGTGATCACCGGCGACGGCGCCGTCGGAGATGCCCTCACCCGTCATCCGCACGTGGACATGATCAGCCTGACCGGCGGTGGAGTGGTCGGGCGCCGCATCGCCGCGAACGCGGCGGAACGCCTCGTGCCCGTGAGCCTCGAGCTGGGCGGCAAGTCTCCCAACATCGTCTTCGCGGACGCCGACATCGACCGCGCGGTGCAAGGCGCGGTCGCGGGCATCTTCGGTGCTGCTGGCCAGACATGCGTCGCGGGATCCCGTCTGTTGGTCGAGCGACCGGCGTACGACCGAGTCGTGCAGGAGGTGTCCGACCGCGCGGCCCGGGTGAAGCTCGGCAACCCGCTCGATCGTGCGACCGAGATGGGTCCCGTCGCCAACCGTCCCCAGTTCGATCGGATCCTCGCGCTGATCGAGCAGGCGAAGGATGCCGGGGCATCCGTCACCGCCGGCGGAGGGCGCGCCTCCGGGAAGGACCTCGACGACGGCTTCTACATCCAGCCGACGGTCTTCGCCGGCGTCGCGCCCCGCAGCGACATCGCGCAGACCGAGATCTTCGGGCCTGTGCTCTCCGTGATCGCCTTCGATGACGAGGCCGAGGCGGTGGCCATCGCCAACGACACCGAGTACGGACTCGCGGCCGGCATCTGGACCCAGGACATCTCCAAGGCGTTCCGCATGACCGAAGGCCTGGACGCCGGCGTCGTCTGGGTCAACACCTACCGCACATCCGCGGCTCAGGCGCCGTTCGGCGGCACCAAACAGAGCGGCTACGGACGTGAGCGCGGCGAGGAAGCCCTCCACGACTACACCCACATCAAGAACGTCATGATCGACACCTCCTCCGAGGCGCGCGATCCGTTCGTCATCAGAACCTGACGCCGACGCGTCGACCAGAAGGAGAACCCCCATGACGCACAACAGCTACGACGTGATCGTCGCCGGTGGCGGCAACGCCGCGCTCACCGCCGCCCTCGCGGCCCACGACGCGGGAGCCCGCGTCCTCGTCCTCGAAGCGGCCAGCCGCGAGCTGCGCGGCGGGAACAGCCGGTTCACGGGAGCGATCTTCCGCGTCACGCACGACGGCCTAGACTCGCTCAAGCCGATTCTCGATCCATCCAACGAGCAGTGGTATCCGCGGGTCGCGGTGGAGGCCTACTCCGCTGACGACTACGCCGCGGACTGGAACCGGACGTCCGAAGGGCGGCAGGACGCGGCGCTCATGGACATCACGATCAACCGCTCGTTCGAGACTGTCCGATGGATGCACTCTAAGGGTGTCAAGTGGGAGTTGACGGCGAACAAGCTGGTCGACCCAGCCAAAGTGGACGAATCGACCACCATCACGCTCGCGCCCGGCGGCGCCCTGCGGACCCTGCACGAGGGCGTCGGACTGATGGATGATCTGTACGCCGCCGTCGAGGCCACCGACATCGACGTCTGGTACGACTCGCCCGCCCACGACCTGCTCACGACGGGCGACACCGTCCACGGCATCCGAGTCCGCAAGGGCGACGAGTTCGTTGAGGTGCGCGGCACCGTGGTCCTCGCCTGCGGCGGGTTCGAGTCCAACCCGGAGATGCGGCTGCGCTACCTCGGACACGGGTGGGACCTCGTCAAAGTCCGCGGCACTCGCTTCAACATGGGTCAGATGCACACCAAGTCGATCGCCGCGGGCGCGCAGCCGGTCGGGCACTGGGGCGGTGCGCACGCCGTGCCGATCGACGCGGGGGCGCCGCCCGTCGGCGACTTGCGGATCACCGACAAGATGAGCCGCTACTCGTACCCCTACGCGCTTCTGCTCAACCGCGATGGCAAGCGGTTCATCGACGAGGGAGAGGACAATGTGTTCCTCACGTACGCGAAGACCGGGTGGGCTGTGCGCGCGCAGCCCGGTGGCATCGCGTATCAGGTCTTCGACCACAAGA
>JAEYAG010000022.1 GCA_023451265.1 Actinomycetes bacterium
GACACGGCTGACCCGCGGCATCCGGGCTCAGGCCATGGACGGGACTGGCCGGCTGCTCGACGACTTCGCGATCGAGGCGGATGCCGCGACCACCCAGGTCCGCAACGCCCCCTCGCCCGGTGCCACCTCATCGCTCGCGATCGCCGAGCACATCGTCGACGGCATCCTCGCCCGCGTCAGGTGACGAGACGGGACATCTGCGACGAGACGGCACGCCTCACACCCCGTCTCGTCAAGGATGTCCCGTCTCGCGCCTGCGCACCGCGTCGCCCCACGCCCACCCGCGCCGCTTACAGCTTGCGCAACCGCACGGTCTCCACGGCGTGGTCGGCAGCCTTGCGCAGCACGAGCGTCGCGCGATGCTTGGTCGGCTCGACGTTCTCGCGCAGGTTCGGCAGGTTGATGTCGTTCCAGTACCCCATCGCGGTCTCGACGGCCTCGGCATCCGACAGCTCGGCGAACACCCTGAAGAACGAGTTGGGGTTGCTGAAAGCACCCTGCCGCAGCGCGAGGAACCGGTTGACGTACCACTGCGCGATGTCGTCCTCGTCGGCATCCACATAGATCGAGAAATCGAACAGGTCGCTGACGGCGACGTCGTTGGGTGTGGGCGGCGGCGACAGCACGTTCAAGCCCTCGACGATGACGACGTCGGGCCGGCGGACGGTCACGTGCGCGTCGGGCATGATGTCGTACCGGACGTGCGAGTAGAACGGCGCCCGGGCCTCGGCGGCGCCCGACTTGACCTCGGTGAGGAAGCTCACGAGCGCGCGGCGGTCGTACGACTCCGGAAAGCCCTTGCGGTGCATGATCCCGCGGCGCTCGAGCTCGGCGTTGGTGTACAGGAACCCGTCCGTGGTGACGAGTTCGACCCGCGGGGTCCCGGGCCACCGGCTCATGAGCTCGCGGAGGAGGCGGGCGATCGTCGACTTGCCGACGGCGACCGAACCGGCGACCCCGACGACGAACGGCGTCGTGGAATCGGTCTCGCCGAGAAACGCGGCCGTCTCGGCCCCGAGCCGCTTCGTGTTCTCGGCGTACGTCGACAGCAGCCGGCTGAGCGGCAGGTAGACCTCGCGCACCTCGGTGAGATCGAGCCGATCGCCGATGCCGCGCAGCTGCACGACTTCGGTCTCGGTGAGCGGGTTCGGGATGCCGGGGGCCAGCCGCGCCCACTCCGAACGGCCGACCTCGCGGTAGAGCGAATCGACCGGGGTCACAGTGTCGGCGTCGTCGGTGGACATCGCGCCCACTCTACCGGCGCGCGATCTGCCGGCGCGCGGCGCGCCAGTACGCTGAACGCATGCGTCTGGGAGTCCTCGACATCGGCTCGAACACGGTCCACCTGCTCGTCGCCGACGTCCACCCCGGCGGCCGGCCGCTCGCGACCACGAGTCAGCGCACCGTGCTGCGCCTCATGCGCTACCTCGAGCCCGACGGCTCGATCAGTGAGACCGGCGTGCAGGCGCTGGTGGATGCGGTGACGCAGGCCCGCGAGACCGCACAGGCCGAGAACGTCGCGGAACTCCTCGCCACGGCGACCAGTGCCGTCCGCGAGGCGACCAACGGCGCCGACGTCATCGCCCGCATCGAGGCCGCCCTCGGTCAGGACCTGCAGGTGCTCGGCGGCGAGAGCGAGGCCCGGTTCACCTTCCTCGCGGTGCGCCGCTGGTTCGGCTGGTCGGCGGGACAGATCCTGCTGTTCGACATCGGCGGCGGCTCGCTCGAGCTCGCGGCGGGAGCCGACGAGCTGCCGGAGGTCGCGGCATCCGTCCCCCTCGGCGCCGGGCGCACGACGGTGGAGTTCCTGCCGCTCGACCCGCCGGGAGAAGACGCCGTCGAGGTCCTTCGCGCGCACGCGCGCGAGACCCTCGCCCCCGTGGCGAGGCTGATGGCCGATCAGCCCCGGCCGAACCACGTCGTCGGCTCGTCGAAGGCGATCCGGTCGCTCGCGAAGCTCGCCGGCTACCCCGCGCCGGGATGGAGCGGGAGCGAGCGGATGCTGCTTCCCCGCGGCGCGCTCGGCTCGTGGATTCCGCGGCTCGCGCGCATCCCGGCATCCGCCCGACAGGAGCTGCCGGGCATCACGCCCGACCGGACGTTCCAGATCGTCGCGGCCGCCGTCGTGCTCCACGCGGCGATGACGGCGCTCGACGTCGACGAGCTCGAGGTCAGCCCGTGGGCGCTGCGCGAGGGTGTGCTGCTGCGCTACATCGAGTCGCTCAGCTGGAGCGAACCCGCCTGACCGCGGCCCGCGCTGGCGCTCAGGCTCCGATATGCGCTAGCGTCGGCACACGGGGGATGCGGCTGTGGGAGCCGCCTGGGAATCCCCCGCGTGTGAGCAGTAGCGTGCGGAGCCTCTGGGGGGAGCCATGCATGGGGGATTGTCGTCTGTCTGGACAGCGGTCGCGGGGGCGGGAGCAGACGGCGCGCCGCCGTCGGCCGACGTGTGGAGCGACGTGGTCGCGTGGATGGGGCGCAGCGATGCCGCCAGCGGGGGCGTCGCCCTGGCCGCGACGCTCGCCGCGTGCGTCCTCATCGCCGTGATCCTGAGGCTCCGGCGGCGCTCACGCTGGTGAGCCCCGCTCGCGGGTACCCCGCGGTTGCGCGGCGGCTGCGCCGTCCGTGGCGCCTGCGGCCCAGCGACCCCGCGCACCCGCGCACCCGCCGGCGTCAGCCGCGGACGACCGCGGCGAGCTCGTCGGCGATGCGCTGGGCGTCGTCGTGCGACGCCGCTTCGACCATGACGCGGACCATCGGCTCGGTGCCCGACGGACGCAGCAGCACGCGGCCCGAGTCGCCGAGCTCCGCCGATGCCGCCGCGACGGCAGACGCGACATCCGGGTCGGTCGCGCGCGTGCGCTCGACGCCCCGCACGTTCACGAGCACCTGTGGGAACACCGTCATGACCGACGCGAGGTCTTGCAGCGAGCGCCCCGTCCGCGCCATCTCGGCGCACAGGTGCAGCCCGGTGAGCACCCCGTCGCCGGTGGTGGCGTAGCGGCTCATGATGACATGGCCGCTCTGCTCGCCGCCGAGGGAGAACCCGCCCTCGTTCATGCGCTCCAGCACGTAGCGATCGCCGACCCCCGTCGTCTCGACGTGGATGCCGTGTTCGGCCATCGCGCGGTGCAGCCCGAGGTTGCTCATGACGGTGGCGACGAGCGTGTTCGAGGCGAGCTGGCCGCGCGCCTTCATGGCGACCGCGAGGATCGCCATGATCTGGTCGCCGTCGACCACGGTGCCGTTGGCATCGACCGCGAGGCACCGGTCAGCGTCGCCGTCGTGCGCGATGCCGACGTCGGCGCCGACGCGCACGACCTCCGCCGCGAGCTTGTCGAGGTGCGTCGAGCCGACGCCGTCGTTGATGTTGATGCCGTCCGGGTCGGCCCCGATGACGGTGACCTTCGCGCCGGCGTTGCGGAACGTCTCGGGCGAGACGCCCGATGCCGCGCCGTGCGCGCAGTCGAGCACGACGTGCAGGCCGTCCAGGCGATGCGGGAGCGAGGCGAGCAGGTGGATCGCGTAGCGGTCCTCCGCGTCGGCGAAGCGCACCACACGGCCGACGTCACCGCCGGTCGGGCGCAGCTTCTCGCCCGCCATCGCCTCTTCGATGCGCTGCTCGACGAGGTCGGGCAGCTTCACGCCGCCGCGCGCGAAGATCTTGATCCCGTTGTCGGGAGCGGGATTGTGGGATGCCGAGATCATGACCCCGAAGTCGGCGTCGATGTCTCCGATCAAGAACGCCGTCGCCGGCGTCGGGAGGGTGCCGGCGTCGAGCACGTCGACGCCGGAGGAGGCGAGGCCGGCCTCGACCGCGGCGGAGAGGAACTGCCCCGAGATGCGGGGGTCGCGCGCGACGACGGCGGTGAGCCGCTTGCCGGCGGCCTTGCGCGCCTCGGCGATACGCCCCTGGCCCAGGACGACAGCAGTCGCCTGGGCCAGGGTGAGCGCCAGATCAGCGGTGAGGGGGCCGTTCGCGAGACCCCGCACACCGTCCGTTCCGAACAGCGCCATGAAGCTTTAGCGCTTCGAGTACTGCGGAGCCTTGCGGGCCTTCTTGAGACCGGCCTTCTTGCGCTCCTTGACGCGCGCGTCACGCGAGAGGAAGCCGGCCTTCTTCAGGGTCGGGCGGTTGTTCTCGGCGTCGATCTCGTTGAGCGCACGCGCGATGCCCAGGCGCAGGGCACCGGCCTGGCCCGAGGGGCCGCCGCCGGAGATGCGGGCGATGACGTCGTAGGCGCCTGCGAGGTCGAGCACCGTGAACGGGTCGTTGATCAGCTGCTGGTGCAGCTTGTTGGGGAAGTAGTCCTCGAGCGTGCGGCCGTTCACCGTGATGGTGCCGGAGCCGGGGACCAGGCGCACGCGGGCGATGGCCTGCTTGCGGCGGCCGACGGCGGCACCGGGAACCGACAGCACCGGGCGGGGCGCGGCAGCGGCGGGGGCGGCAGCGCTCTCGGTGGTGTAGCTCTCGGGGGTCTGGTCGATGGAGTCAGCGATCTGAGCCATGAGTTGTCCTTATATCTCTCGGCGCGCTTACTGGGCGACCTGGCCGAAGGTGTACGGGGTGGGCTGCTGGGCCGCGTGCGGGTGCTCGGCACCGGCGTAGACCTTCAGCTTCGACAGCTGCTGGCGACCCAGGCTGTTCTTGGGGAGCATGCCGCGGACGGCCTTCTCCACGGCGCGGACAGGGTTCTTCTCGAGGAGCTCGGCGTAGCTGGTGGCCGTGAGGCCGCCCGGGTAGCCGGAGTGGCGGTACGCCATCTTCTTCTGGAGCTTCTGACCGGTCAGGGCCACCTTCTCGGCGTTGACGATGACGACGAAGTCGCCGGTGTCGATGTGGTTCGCGAAGGTGGGCTTGTGCTTGCCGCGGAGGATCGCGGCCGCGTGCGAGGCGAGGCGTCCGAGGACGACGTCGGTCGCGTCGATGACGACCCACTCACGGGTCACTTCACCGGCCTTGGGGGTGTAGGTGCGCGTCACAGTAGTGCTGCTTTCTTGATCGAACGGAGAGGTTCGTGAATCCCACTCCGGGGTGGTTCCTGCGGAACACGCCAGTGGAGGGCTCACGTTCGGTGTCGGCACGTCCGGCCCGAGCGAATCGAGGAGCGGACGCACCAAAGGAACAGTCTACGTCATCCGGATGCCGCGGCCAAACTCACCGGGAGCGGCGCCCGCAACCCGCCCGCGCCACTCCCCGCGCCGACGGAAGGCGGAGGGCCGAAGCTGGCAGATAGCGTGCTTCGGCCCTCCGGGGGTGTTCGCGCGCGGGGGGACGGCGAACACCGAGCCGGCTGTGCGGGGGACACATCCGGGGGTCGTGATGATGCGGGGCGGAGTTCGGGCTCCGGCCACGGCTCAGCTTAGCGCTGTGTGCGGCCTGTTCATCAGCATTTCACGACAACGTTGCGGCGAAATCCTTGACCCATGCCCGCAGATCCGGCCCGAGGTCCTCACGATCGACGGCGATCTGCATGATCGCCTTGATGTAATCGAGACGATCGCCGGTGTCGTAGCGACGACCCGAGAACACGACCCCGTAAACGCCGGGGCCATCGGGGTCGGCGGCGAGAGTCCGCAAGGCGTCGGTGAGCTGGATCTCGCCGCCCTTGCCGGGAGGGGTGCGATCGAGCACGTCGAACACCGCGGGGCTGAGAACGTAGTGCCCGATCACGGCAAGATTCGAAGGAGCATCTTCGCGGGCGGGCTTCTCAACGAGGTCGAGCACCCGGACCGATCCGTCGTCCCCGCGTGGGCCGTCGACCGTGGCGACACCGTAGAGGTGAACCTGTTCGGGGTCGACCTCCATGAGCGCGACGACGGCACCGCCGGTGCGCTCGTGCACCTCGAGCATCGTGGTCAGCAGCGGGTCGCGCTCGTCGATGAGATCATCGCCGAGCATGACCACGAACGAACTGTTGCCGACGTAGGAGCGCGCGCGGGAGACGGCGTGGCCGAGCCCGCGCGGCTCGCCCTGACGCGTCATGTGGATGTCGGCGAGCTGCGACGAGTGCGCGACCTGCCCGAGCTTCGCGTGGTCGCCCTTGGTCGTCAGTGCCGACTCGAGCTCGGGCACCGAGTCGAAGTGGTTGGCGATGTTGTTCTTGTTGCGACCGACGATGATGAGCACATCGCGGATGCCGGAGGCGACCGCTTCTTCGACGACGTACTGGATCGCCGGCTTGTCGACGACGGGCAGCATCTCTTTCGGCATGGCCTTGGTGGCGGGCAGGAAGCGGGTGCCGAGGCCGGCGGCGGGGATGACAGCTTTGTACTGCACGGTCATGGGTGTCCTTCGGGGCGTGAGGGGGGTTGCTCCGGAGCGGCAGGCGCGAGCCGACGTTTCTTTCGCGAGCATAACCCACGCCAACGACGTGTATCGCCGTATGTCAGGCGTGCGCTTTGACGAGCGGAGTCGCGATGGTGGATTCGAGGACGACGTCGCCACCCCGCTGGTAGAGCACGGTGTCTCCGGCCGCCGAACGCTTGGTCATGACAGCGCGCGGCAGCTCCCCCGGCGACGCGACGTGCACGCGGACGGCACCGTCGTCGCCGGAGATGCGGATGCGGGCGGCGCGGGCGCCAGAGTGCTTGACGGCGTTGACGAGGGCTTCGTTGACGAGATCGGCGATGAGGGGTGCGCTCGTGGACTCCTCGGCGAGCGCGAGAACGTCGTCGTCGATCCGGGTGTCGAGCTCCATGAGAGCCTCCCAGCCCGACAGAACGCGCGACAGCGCGCCGACACGCTGCGGCTCCGCTCCCGCATCCGGGTCGAGCACGTCGTCGAACGCCTTGTCGGTCTCGGCACGGAATCGTTCGACGTCGTCGGGCGTCGGCGTCGCCTCATCAGCGAGCGCCGCGAAGAGGACGCAGCGTCCCTGAACACGACCGTGCAGGGCAGCTGCCGCGTGGCTGAGCGGTCGACGGGCCCATGCGGTGCGATCGGCGAGGTCGTGGGTGGCGCGCGCGAGCGCGGCGGTGGATGCGATCTCCTGGTCGCGGGCACGACGGCGACTGTCGATGGCGAGCGCCATGACGATCGCGCAGAGCGGCAACCCACCGAGCGGAACGAAGACGAGCAGGCCCACCTCGGGAAGCAGGGCGACGCCGATGACCACGGCGATCAGGCCGGCGACGATCCACGCGGCCACGAAGGCAACGGAGCGCAGGCGCGTCGGCAGTCCGGTCAGGGCGCGCAACAGCCCTCCGACGGCGAGGTCGAGGAGCAGGATGCTGAGCCCCGCGACGACGAGCGTCAGGACATCGCCGGTGGAGAGCACGAAGGGCAGGCACAGGATGACGTAGGCGACTCCCACCCACAGCAGCGGGGTGGGTTCGAGGTGGATGCCGGGTCGCGTCGCCGGGTCGAGTTCCCGGGGGCCGCCGGCGGGATAGGACACCGGCGCCGCGGCGAGTTCTTCGAGTCGATGGCTGGCAGCACGGACGAGTTCGGAGTACTCGCGCACGGAGGCGAAGTCGGGGGCGCTCTCGAGCAGACGGTCACGGCTGGCGCGCAGATCAGTGACGACGCCGTGGACGACGCCGACCGCTGCGGGCTGGTCGGACGCGAGCTGGGCCGCCGCGCGGTCGAGGCGACCGAGGGCCACGGCCAGTCGCTCCGCGATCGTGCGCGAGCGCTGCGCCTGGGTGGTGATGATGGCGACCAGTGAGAACAGCAGCACGACGACGACGAGGTTGGTCGCGATGCGAGTGACGGCGTCACCGTCAGAGCGCTGCGCGAACAGCCCCCACAGCACGGTCTCGTTAACGAAAGGGCGGGCGACGCCGAGGGCGAGCAGCGTGGCGGTGACGAGGATGCCGCGGTGCGAGCGCTCGGTGAGCCGCCGCTCTGCTGCGGCGACGAGCAGGACGGGGACGGCGAGGATGACCCACGCGAAGGCAGCGGCGGCCGCTCCGTGGACATAGGCCTCGAGGCCGCCGTCCCGGACGACCGGGATGAGCAGGAAGACGGCGACGATGAACGAGGCGAGGGCGCTCCACATGGTGAAGAATCGACCGCTGCCGGCGGCCTCCGCGTATGCTGCGAGCAGGCCAGACGTACGCGCGTCGCTACGCACCATCACATCGTCCTTGGCATAACGATTACTCCCCAACAGTCCCGAGTGTAATCATTCGTCTATATGTGGGGGCGAGATTTCGTGATATGTCTCGCCATGCTCGTCGCAGCGCCGCGGCCCGACCTCGAGGAGATCCGATGGCCGCGAACCAACGAACGTCCGCACGCGAGTGGTCGACGCGCGGCGACACCGTGCTCACTACGATCGCCGATCCGCGCGTCTGGCTGGTCGTCTACGGCGTGCTGCTCGCGGCGATCGCGTTCTGGCCCGTGCCGGTCGATTCCGAGGCGGGTCCGCTGCTGCGCGCCATCACGCGCGCGTTCCCGTTGCTCACATACGAGCGGATCGAGTTCATGGCCAATGTGGCGATGTTCGTGCCGCTCGGGGTGCTTCTGACGCTCATCATCAGACGACGGCGCTGGCTGGTGCTTCCGATCGCGTTGCTGGTGACGGTGACGATAGAGAGCGGACAGGCGCTCCTGCTCGCGGCGCGCACGCCGAGTGTGTGGGATGTCGTCGCCAACACGGCCGGCGCGGGCCTCGGCATGCTCGTCGCCGTGCTCGGAGAGCGGCTCGCGCGTTCCCGCAGCCTCGCGCGGTGAACCCGCTGATGGCGTCCGCGTGCTCACGCAACGGTGACGGAGAGTTACGGTCGCCCCGCCAGATACCCCCCGGTGTCGGCGGGGCGACCGTCTTCCCGAACGGCGACCCAAGTCGCCGATGATTGGGGTGGAGCACCCCCATGATGGTGCACCGGCTCGGCGATGTGTACATAGATGAGAGCAATCTCATCTTGGAGTGAGGGAGCGGCTCAGTCGACGCTTCCGCGGACCGCACGCTCGGCGGTCGCCAGGTAGCGCGCAACCGAGATATCGCGGCCTCGCAGGCCGGCGGCCTTGCCGGTCAGCCGGCTCCACAGGCTCGGCGCGATGCGGATCATGGTGATGCCCTCCTCGCGCAGCGCGCGTGCGGTCGGCAGGTCGAGCACGGCGCGGGGTGGGGCGGGCTGCCACCGCGCATCGACGT
Organism: Actinomycetes bacterium; assembly: GCA_023451265.1. GTDB lineage: Bacteria > Actinomycetota > Actinomycetes > Actinomycetales > Microbacteriaceae > Microbacterium. The sequence continues at coordinate 9,105 of JAEYAG010000022.1, forward strand.
AGACTTCGACGATTCTGCTGCCGCGCACCCTGCTCATTGCGTCCCAGGAGGTGTCTGCGCCACGCCGATCACCGCGTTGTCGTCACCGAGGTGCGGCGCGACACCACGACGTGCTCCGTTCCCAGCATCGGAGGCGTGGATGCGGCCGTTCGACCGCTCACGTTTCCATCGTGGACCCTGTGCGCGGTCGGCACCGATCGAGCATGTGGACTTTACGCACTGTTTACGTTCATTCACTGACCTGTGGCGTGCGCTCCGTCACGGTTAGCGTGGGACGATGGCGACCACCGAGCAGTCGAGTTCGCTGCAGCGGACGTACCGGTATCTGCGCATCGGCATCGCGGGCATGGTGGTGGTGATGTTCGCGTCGATCGGGGTGGCGACGACGACCACCGGCTGGTTGACGTCGGTGAGCGACTATTACTACTCCCCCGCGCGCACGTCGTTCGTGGGTGCGCTGATCGCGGTGTCGCTGGCGTTGCTGGCGCTGTCGGGGCGCGGTGTGGAACGGGGGCTGCTCGATGCGGCGGCGCTGTTCGCGCCCCTCATCGCCCTGATTCCCACGACGCTCGCGCCCGGGACCATCGACGGCGTGGATCTGCCGTGCGAGTTCCGCTGTTTTCCTCCCGCATTCGCGGCGGATGCGGCAAACGGCATCGCGACGTATCTCATCGTCGGTGGCGTCGGTGTGGTGGTCGCGCTGCTGTTGACGGCGCTTCGCCAGGTGTCGGTGGGCGCCGTCGCGATCAGCGGCGGCGTCGCGGTTGCGGTGCTCGCGGTGGTGGGCGGCGCGTGGATGCTGGCGCCGGATTTCGTGCTGCAGCAGGGACACTTCATCGCGACGGTGGTGTTCTTCGCCCTGTTCGCGGCAGTGGCGGTGCTCAGCGCGTTTCCGCGGCGGAGCGACCCGGCGCGGCAGCCGTTTCGGGCGCTGTATGTCGTGATCGCGGTGCTGCTCGGTGCGGTGCTCGCGGCATACGTCATCGCCCTGCCCTACGTGAAGATGCTCGACGTGCCGGTGGTGCTGCTGGCCGAGGCGGCGGCGCTGGTGCTGTTCTGCGCGTTCTGGATCGTGCAGGGCATCGAGAAGTGGAACGAGACGAGCCCGTCGGTCCGCTGAGCCGCCGAACTGAGCCCCTCGACCCGCTCAGCCGCCGCGTCGCCCTGACCCGACAGCTCGTCGACGAGGGCGACGGCGCGCGGCCAGTACGGGGCGTAGTGGTCGCGGTCGCGGTTGATCTGCGTGCGATGGGCGACCTCAGTGGGTTCGAGGCCGTCGCGGTCGGGCACCCGCGCGACCATCGCACGGTAGAAGAGGACGGCCGCCGTGTACGGGTCGAGGCGCTCGTCGCGGGTGCCCCAGCCGTCCTGCTGCTGGAAGAGGCCGATCGACGTCGTGCGTGAGCCGTCGGGGTTGGTGACTCCGCTGGTCTCCCAGTCGCCGTAGTCGAGGTTGCGCAGTGACGACTCGCCCATGGCGGTCATGACGGCGATGGTCTGGTCGCGCTCGGAGAAGCCGAGGTCGCGGCCGGCGCTGACGATGATGGCGGCGTTGTCGCGTTGCTCCTGGGTGTACTCGGCGGATGCCGGGGCGTCGCCGTTCCGCGACCAACCGCCCGGGCCGACGCCCGCGAGGAGCCCGAGCATGCCGGCGATGACGAGCGCGAGCGCGGCCGTCGGCAGGGCGATGATCGCGGTGAGTCGCCACGCTCGATGCCGCGCCCGCGCTCGCGCCCGCCGGGCCGCCGCCGCGCGCCGAGCGGATGCCGTGATCGATGCGAGCGGGCTCGAGATCACCGCGGTGCGGGAGGCGGTCGGTTCGACGCCTCTTGTCGACGTGTCGGCGACGGCATCCCACCTCGCTCGGCTCGCGGGCGGCGTCGCCGACGGCGGGGCGGTGCTGCTCGGGGCCGGGATCGCGCCGGGGGTGAGCACCGTTCTGGCGAGCGCGCTCGGTGCCGCCCCCGGCGACGATGTCGACGTCACGGTGATGCTCGGGGCCGGCGAGCCGCATGGTGCGGCAGCCGTCGACTGGACGGTCCGGCTCGCCGGCGCGCCGCTCTACGCCGCGCCGGAGGCTGAGCGAATCGTCAACCTGCGGTCGGTCCGGCGATTCCGGTCGGCGGCGGAGAATCGAAGATATCTCCGTGCGGACTTCCCCGA
>JAEYAG010000119.1 GCA_023451265.1 Actinomycetes bacterium
GTTGCGCGGCAGGATCTGGATCGTGACGTACGCGGCATCGTGCTGGCCGGTGGAGTCCACCGCCTGGTACGTCGCGTAGACGGTCTTCGGCTCGTCGCCGGCGCGGAAGCGGATGGCGTCTTCCGACACGAACGCCTCGCCGTCGGCGGCGTCGATGAGCGGCGGCACGAGGTCGGGCTCGACGTGGATCGTGTCGCCGTTGGGGTGGTAGTCGTTCTCGAGCACCGGGATCGTGACGGTGTCGCCGACGCGCACGACGACCTGGTCGTCGTTGGCGACCGGCGGACGCAGCCGCGCGGGGGCGGGCACCGGGATGACGACGATCTCGCCGTCGGCCGACTGCGAGCCGTTGGAGATCGTGTAGCCGACTCGCACCTGCTGATCGATCGAGGCGAGATCGGTGATGCGGATGGTCTCGTGACCGAGGACGGCCGCGGCGACACCCGTGCCGGAGTCGACCGTGACCGACTGCACGACGAGGATGCCGCCGGCGGGGTCGGTGTCGTTGGAGAGCACGTTGACGAGCACCTCGCCGCCGCTCGGCAGCAGGGCGACGTCGCGCACCGCGACCGGGGGCAGGTCCTCGTTGGACTCCGGCAGCACGTCCACGCGCACGAGACCGGGCACCGAGTTCGGGCCCGCCGAGACGAGGTACTGGGCGTAGTAGGTGCCCGGGGCGGCCGCCGTGAAGGTGAAGGTCTTGTCGGCGAAGTCGGGCGTGATGGTGGCGCCGGGCACCTCGTCGACGCGGGTCAGGCGCAGCTGCTCGCTGCCCGAGCTGGTGTCGTTGGTCAGCGGCGCGACGGTCACCGAGCGCCCGACGCGGGTGACGACGTGGTCGGCGTTGGTGATGGGCACGGTCGTGCCGAGCGGGCGGATGTCGTAGCGGGCGACGCCGGCGCCGCGATCGGTGCCGTCGGAGACGACGATCGGCACGTCCTTGCGCCCCTGCACCCCGCCGATCGCGCGGTAGGTGATCTGCCCGTCGGAGGTGAAGTCGGCCTCGTCGCCGCCGTCGGCGACGACGTCGAGCAGGAAGATGTCGTCGCCGTCGGGGTCGATCCAGTCCGGCAGCACGTTGTACGAGGCGGTGCCGCCCGACTCGACCGTGATGGGCGTCGTGCGCTTCTGCACCGGCGCGGAGTTCACGTCGAACGGGTGGACCGAGAGGGTGACGGATGCCGTGGCCTCGCCGCCGCGGCCGTCTTGCACGGTGTAGCGGAAGCTCGTCGACCCGGTGGCGTCGTCCGGGGTGGTGATCTGGAGGGCCGCGCCGTTGTGGATCGGCTCGACCGTGCCGAAGCCCGGGACCTGCGAGACCGCCGCCACGAGCACATCCCCGTCGGCATCCGTGTCGTTGTCGAGCACCGGCAGCACCGTCGTGCGGCCGGGGCGGATGCCGTACTCGTCGTCCTGCGCGACGGGCGGGGTGTTCTGGTCGGTGCGCTCGGGGAGGGTGGTCTGCACCGTCTCCTCGGTGGTCTCCTCCTCTTCTTCGCCCTCGCCCTCCGGCGGCGTGATGTCCTGCCAGTTGTCGACGCGCTGCATCGAGTCCGACGCCATCCAGGCCGCGCCGCCGAACACGTCGTTGAGCACGACCACGTCGCGGTTCACCCGGAAGCGCAGGATGCTCGTCGGCTCGATGCCGGGCACCTCCTGCACGACGTCGTCCGCGTCGCCGGGGCAGTCGCGCACGTAGCGGCCCGAACCCGACCACGCGCCATAGGCGCACCCGGCGACGTAGACGGGCTGCGCGGCCTCGCCCTTGGCGCCGCCGGCATCCGTCGTCACCGGGTCGCCGCCGCCGAGCGGCACACGCACGAGCGCCGTCGGGGTCGCGAGCGTCACGGCGTCCGCCGTGCCGGAGGGCTCCTGCAGCACGGCGTCGGCGGGAACCTCGACCTGCGCGCCGTCGCTGCCGTAGAGCGTGTTCGTGTCGTGATCGAGCACGAACGCGGTCGTGCCGACGACCGTGATCGACAGCTCGTGGTCCTTCGCGATGCCCTCCAGGGTGCGCGAGGACTTCTCGACCGTCGCGCCCTCATCGCCGGGGCCGTAGGAGCGCAGGGTGCCGTCTTCGGCGGAGACCGCGTAGACCGTGCCGTCGACACCGACGGCCACCTGGGCGTGCTCGCCCACGTCGGCGACGGGCTCGCTGCCCTCGGCGCCGATGCCGCTGACCGCGGTGAACGGGCTCGCCCACAGCGACCCCGACGGCTCCAGAACCGCGACGGTGCCCGAGCCCATCGCGATCTCGGAGCCGGGGGCGACGTCGGCGGAGTCGGACATGATGACGCGGGCCGGGTCGATCGCCGAGATGGCGGATGCCGTGCTGTCGACGACCAGCACACGCGAGCCGCTCTGCAGCAGGTCGTAGTCGGCGGAGCTGGTGCGCAGGCCGCCGTCGAGGACGCGGGAGGAGTGGTTGAAGTGACCGACGAGCAGGCTCGACTGCTTCGTCACCCAGACGCCGCCGTCGTTGAGGTCGACCTCGGTGGTGGGCTTGCCCTCGTAGGCGTAGGCGAAATAGCCGACGGTCAGCGCCACGGCGGTGACGACACCGGCCGACGCGAGGGCGCGCGGACGCGCGCGAAGCCACGCAAAGGACTTCATTGAGGCTCGGCTCCCCCTCCGGACTCGTTGTTTGCGTGGCGTCGGGACCTGGTGCTGACGCAGGCGCACACGGCGTGCAGACCCCGTTAGCCTACGTCACACCCCCGCGCGCACCGAAACGCCGAGCATGGGGAGAACTGCCCATCCCCCACGCGCTGCGTGCGCGAACCCTCGCCCCCGCGCCGAACCCTCCCTCCCAGGGCGTGCCGGAAATGAGGGTTCGTCCCGGGAGTCAGGGCTCGGCGGGGTGAGCGCAGTGGGCCCGGACGGCTCAGGCGCCCACGTAGCGGGCGAGGTGCTGGGCGGTCAGCGTCTCAGCCTGAGACACCAGCGCGGCAGGTGTGCCCTCGAAGACGACGGTTCCGCCGTCGCGACCGGCGCCGGGGCCGATGTCGATGATCCAGTCGGCGTGGGCCATGACCGCCTGGTGGTGCTCGATGACGATGACCGAGTTCCCGGCATCCACCAGCCTGTCCAGCAGCGCCAGAAGGTTGTCGACGTCCGCGAGGTGCAGGCCCGTCGTCGGCTCGTCGAGGACGTAGACCGCGCCGGTCTTCGCCATCGAGATGGCGAGCTTGAGGCGCTGCCGCTCGCCGCCGGAGAGCGTGTTCAGCGCCTGGCCGAGCGTGATGTAGCCGAGCCCGACGTCGATCATGCGGAGGAGGGTCGTGTGGGCCGGGCCCTTCCCGAGGAACGCCGCCGCCTCGTCGGCGCTCATTGCGAGGACCTCGGCGATGTTCCGCCCGTCGAGGGTGTACTCCAGCACGTCGTCGCTGAACCCGGAGCCCTCGCACAGCTCGCACCGGGTCTCGACGCTCTGCGTGAAGCCGAGGTTCGTGATGATGACGCCGAGCCCCTTGCACGCGGGGCACGCGCCCTCGGAGTTCGCGCTGAAGAGCGCGGGCTTCACGCCGTTCGCCTTCGCGAAGGCCTTGCGGATGTCGTCGAGGATGCCGGTGTAGGTCGCGGGGCTCGACCGCCGCGACCCCTTGATGGGCGTCTGGTCGACGACGACGACATCCGCGCTCGCGGGCAGGCTGCCGTGGATGAGCGAGGACTTGCCCGACCCCGCGACACCCGTGATCACGGTGAGGATGCCGAGGGGCACATCGACGTCGACGTCCTTGAGGTTGTGGAGGTGCGCGCCGCGGATCTCGATCGCGCCGGTCCGGGTGCGGGCGGTGGGCTTGAGCTCGGCGCGATGGTCGAAGTGCCGGCCGGTGATCGTGTCGGAGGCGCGGAGCCCCGCGACGTCGCCCTCGTACATGATGCGTCCGCCGTGCCGGCCGGCGCCGGGGCCGAGGTCGATGACGTGGTCGGCGATGGCGATGACCTCGGGCTTGTGCTCCACGACGAGGACGGTGTTGCCCTTGTCGCGGAGGAGCAGGAGCAGGTCGTTCATGCGCTGGATGTCGTGCGGGTGCAGGCCGGTGGTCGGCTCGTCGAACACGTAGGTCATGTCGGTGAGGCTCGACCCGAGGTGGCGGATCATCTTGGTGCGCTGGGCCTCGCCGCCCGACAGCGTGCCGCTGGAGCGGTCGAGCGAGAGGTAGCCGAGGCCGATGTCGACAAACGAGTCGAGGGTCTGGCGCAGTCCCGCGACGAGCGGCGCCACGGCGGGGTCGTCGATCGTCGCGACCCACGCGGCGAGGTCGGTGATCTGCATCGCCGCGGCATCCGCGATGCTGATCCCCGCGATCTTCGACGAGCGCGCGCCGTCGTTGAGGCGCGTGCCGTCGCATGCCGGACACGGCATGAACTTGACGGCGCGGTCGACGAAGGCGCGGATGTGGGGCTGCAGGCTGTCGCGATCCTTCTGCAGCATGGACTTCGTGACCTTGGGGACGAGCCCCTCATAGGTCATGTTGACGCCGGCGATCTTGACCTTCGTCTGCTCTTTGTAGAGGAAGTCGTGGAGTTCGGTCTCGGTGTAGTCGGCGATCGGCTTGTCGGGGTCGAAGAAGCCCGACTCGGAGAAGCCCTTCACCATCCAGCCGTCGGCGTTGTAGCCGGGCACCTGGATGGCGCCGCCGCGCAGCGACAGGGAGCGGTCGAGCAGTTCGTCGAGATCGATGTCGCTCACTTGGCCGAGCCCTTCGCACGCGGGGCACATACCCCCGGTGACCTCGAACGAACGCCGCTCCTTGACCTTCTTGCCGCTCTTCTCGAACGTGACCGCGCCGGCGCCGGAGACCGACGGCACGTTGAACGAGAACGCCTGCGGCGAGCCGACGTGCGGCTGGCCGATGCGGCTGAAGAGAAGGCGCAGCATGGCGTGCACGTCGGTGGCGGTGCCGACGGTCGACCGGGCGTTCGCGCCCATGCGCTCCTGGTCGACGACGATCGCCGGGCTGATGTTCTCGAGCGCGTCGACGTCGGGGCGGCTGAGTTGCCCCATGAACTGCTGCACGAACGTCGGATAGGTCTCGTTGATGAGCCGCTGCGATTCGTTCGCGATCGTGCCGAACACAAGGCTGGACTTGCCCGAGCCGCTGACCCCGGTGAACACCGTCAGCCGGCGTTTGGGGATCTCGACGTCGATGCCTTGCAGGTTGTTCTCACGGGCGCCGATGACGCGGATGACCTCGTGCGAGTCGGCGACGTGCGTGGACTGCGAAGCGGATGCCATGGCGACAGTCTGCCCTGCCGGGGCGCTCTTCCGGCGGCTGAGTAGCCGGAGCGCCAGCGCCCCTCCGGTGGTTGAGTAGCCGGAGCGCCAGCGGAGGCGTACCGAAACCACGGCGACCCTCCCCACGGGCCGTGATCTCGATACACCGCTCGTTCCTCGCGGGCACTCGATCACCGGGGGGTGGGCCCCGGGAGGGCGACCTGCCCCGACTCAGGGGATGAGGAAGACCGCTTTGGTGCCGGACGGCACCGCCGCGGTGACGATGCGGGTGTCGAATGTCGCGAGCTGGGCATCGTGCGACGCGGCGAGGTGCAGCAGGTAGGTGTCGGTGACCTGGGCGCTCGAGAGCAGTCGCTCGGTGTAGACCGAGCTGTCGAGCAGGCTCACCGTGTCGGCCACGAACTCGTGCCCGTCGTGCGCCGCAAGGCTTGCGAGACTGGCCACCACAACGGGCGCCGGCTGCCGGTTGGCGTACTTCGGGTGGCTCACGACCCGCACGACGCCGTTCTGCACGATCGGGCAGGTGTGCCACGTGCCGCGCTCGCGGGAGCCGAACCAGGCGTGCGCGCGATCGTGATGCACGTGGAGCGGATCGATCAGTGCGATCACGACGTTGACATCGAGCAGGTACCCGCTCATGGCGTCTCGTCGCGCAGCGCGTTAACGTCGTCGAGCGTCGCTCTGCCGGCATCCGCCGCCGCCGGCAACAGCACGATGCCATTGCGCGTGCCACTATGGCGCCGCCGCTCGGTGAGCGTCGCGCGCGCGAGCTGGGAGATCGCCTCGCCGAGGGTCAGCCCGCGGGAGTCGGCGAACTGCTTCGCCGCCGCGAGCACGTCGTCGTCGATGCTGAGGGTGGTGCGCATGAGGTCATCATCGCGCATCGAGCATCACGCATCAAGTGATCCCGACGCGCGGTGGCAGCCGACGAGGTGATCGTCGACCATGCCGGCCGACTGCATGAGGGCATACATCGTCGTGGATCCGACGAAACGGAAGCCCGCCGTGCGCAGCGCCTTCGACAGAGCGTCGGATGCCGCGGTCACCGCCGGCACGTCGGCGAAGGCCCGCGGCCGGTCGGCCTCGGCCCGCGGCGCGGGGGCGAACGACCACATCAGCGCGTCGAGCTCCCCCGGCGCCATCGCCAGGACCAAGCGCGCGTTGCCGATCGTGGCGAGGATCTTCGCGCGGTTCCGGATGATGCCGGCATCCGCCATCAGCCGTTCCACGTCCGCGTCGTCGAACGCGGCGACGGCAGCGGGATCGAAGCCGGCGAACACCTCACGGAAGCGCGGGCGCTTGCGCAGGATCGTGATCCACGACAGCCCGGCCTGAAACCCCTCGAGGCTCATCTTCTCGAACAGGGCGCGGTCGCCGTGCAGCGGCCGACCCCACTCCTCATCGTGATACCGGCGGTACTCCGCGTCGTCACCGACCCAACCGCAGCGGGACAGTCCGTCGGGGCCGATGCGCAGGTCGTTCACCCGGCCAGCGTATCGACGGGCGCCGACGCGCCCGCGTCACTTCTTCTTGAGCGACTTCTCCGACACCGGCGCAGAACCGGATGCCGCGAGGTCGGCGTAGTGCGCCCGCGCCTCGTCCTGCCGCGCGCGCTCGGCGCCCGAGGCGATGGGCGCCCGGACGTGCTCGGGCGCGAAGGCGAACGCGTCGACGAGATCCTGCGCGTGGGGGCGCAGGCGGCGGCAGAGCCGGTCGATGTACTTCGACACCGACGCGGCGCGCTGGGTCGAGAGCCGTCCGTTGATGAGGTGCCAGGCGAGGTGCTTCTCAATGAGCGACAGTCCGAAGAGGTCCCGCAGCCAGGTCAGCACCTGCGCCGTGCCCTCGTCGTCGACGCGCGCGATCCCGTCGGTGAACGCCTCCCACTGCAGCAGCTCCGCGTGCGCCCGGGCCGCCTCGATGAGCTCAGCCTGGTTCGCGTTGAAGATCTCGGCGGCCTCGGCCGGAGAGGCCTTGGATGCCGGGCGCAGCCGCCCGGCGATGTCGGCGATCATCTGCTGCACACGACCGGCGAGCAGGTCGTGCTGCTGCTCGGCGCGCAGCCCCAACTCGACCGAGCGCGCGGTCGACCCGAGGTCGGCGACAGCCTGACCAAACTGGCGGAGGCCCGCGCCGTGGAACACCTTGCCCGCGGTCTGGCGAGCGGCGAAGGAGGCGAGCTTCGCGGCATCCGCCCCCTTGAACTGCTTCGCGTAGTCGCTGAGCAGCCGCTTGCCGACGAGCTGCAGCAGCACGTTGTTGTCCCCCTCGAACGTGACATAGACGTCGAGATCGTGGTGGAGGCCGACGAGCCGGTTCTCGGCGAGGAAGCCGGCGCCACCGCACGCCTCACGGCACTCCTGGATGGTGTCGAGGGCGTTCCAGGTCGACAGGGGCTTCAGGGCGGCGGCGAGGGTCTCGAGATTCTCACGCTCGGCGGGGGTGTCGGCGCGGCCGCTGAAGACGCCGTCGAACGTGCGCAGCAGCTCGTCGCCGGCGAAGAACTGGGCGTACACCTGCGCGAGCCGCGGCAGCAGGCGGCGCTGGTGCTTTCCATAGTCGAGCAGCACGACCTCGTCGGTGTCGGCGCCGGAGTCGAACTGGCGACGCTGGTTCGCGTAGGTGACGGCGATGTGGAGGGCGAGCGCCGTGCCGGTGGTCGCCGCGCCGTCCAGCGACACGCGGCCCTGGACGAGCGCGCCGAGCATCGTGAAGAACCGGCGCCC
>JAEYAG010000159.1 GCA_023451265.1 Actinomycetes bacterium
CGGCGCTGTCGCCGGGCGCCGTGGCCGACCTGGCCGTCGTGGATCGCGACCCGCTGACGGCGGCGGAGCCGGAGCTGCGCGCCACAGCCGTCTTGGCGACGCTGCTCGCCGGGCGGCTCACCCACATGGCGTGACCTCCTGGCGCCTGTCACGGCGCCGGGCGGCCGATGGCCTGTCCGGAACGACGGATGCCCCGGGCGCGAGGCCCGGGGCATCTGTGTTTCGTGCGGTGCGGTTACGCGGCGAGGTGAGCCGAGAGGAACCAGCGGTCCTTCTCCAGGCCCGCCTTGATGGCGATCGCGACGTCCTGGCTGGTCAGGTCGGTCTCGTCGAGACCGTCGATGGCTGCCTGGACGTCCGCGATCACGGTGTCCATGTCGCTCACGACGGCGGCGATGACCTGCTCCCACTGAGTGAAACCGGCCGGCACCGCGGTCGGCTGCGTCTTCTCGGCGACCGTGTTCAGGCGCGCGTCGATCGGCAGGCCGAGGGCGACGATGCGCTCGGCGGCGAGGTCGGCGAACTCCTGCGCGTGCGCGACGACGGAGTCGAGGAGCTCGTGGATCGCGATGAAGTTCGCGCCACGAACGTTCCAGTGCGCCTGCTTGCCGTTGACGGCGAGGCCCTGCAGGCCGAGCGCGACCGGCGTCAGGAACTGTGCCGTGCTGGCGGCGTACTCGGGGCTCGCGGCCGTCGAGGAGATCGTCTGCGTCTTGGTCATGATGTGGCCTCCATTCGTCGGGGCTGTGCCCCACGTTGTGTTCAACGCTACTCAGCCCGGAGCATTCCGCAAGCAAGAGAAGGCTGGCCAATGCCCTCCATCGGCCGAATGATCGCGCGCTACATTCGGAGGCATGACGATCGCCGACGACGCCTCGATCCTCGCTCTCGCCGCGGGCTCTCCGCGGCTGCACGAGACCGCGTACGTCGCCGCCGGGGCCCGCCTCGTCGGCGACGTGACCCTCGAAGAGGGCGCGAGCGTCTGGTACAACGCCGTGGTGCGCGGCGACAGCGCGCCCATCGTGCTCGGGCCGGGCAGCAACCTGCAGGACAACGTGTCGGTGCACGTGGATGCCGGGCACCCCGTCGTCATCGGCGCCGATGTCTCCGTGGGGCACAACGCGGTCGTGCACGGCTGCACGATCGGCGACGGCTCGCTCATCGGAATGGGCAGCGTCGTGCTGTCAGGGGCGGTCATCGGGTCGGCGTGCCTCGTCGCCGCCGGAGCGGTCGTGCTGGAGGGCACGGTCGTGCCGAATGGCTCGCTCGTGGCCGGTGTGCCCGCGAAGGTGCGCCGAGAACTCGCCGACGACGAGAAGGCCGGGCTCCTGCGCAACGCGCAGATCTATCGCGCGCACTCCGTGGCGCACGCGTCGGCATCCGACGCCCGTTGACGTCGCCGCCGGGTGTCGCGGGGGAGGTGGCCACGAGGGCTCGGTGGAGGGGATGACGGGAATCGAACCCGCGTAATCAGTTTGGAAGACTGAGGCTCTACCATTGAGCTACATCCCCGAACCTGCCGCGTGGCAGGGCCTCGAAGAGTCTACTAGGTCGCGTCGGCTAGACTGACCACCGGCCGTTTTTCGGCGCACGCCCCCTGTCGAAAGGCAAGTGCGCGCCCGGGGCGTAGCTCAGCTTGGTAGAGCGCCCGCTTTGGGAGCGGGAGGCCGCAGGTTCAAATCCTGTCGCCCCGACATACGGCCCGTAGACCCAGACCCAGACCACCACGGACGCGCTGTTGCGCGGCCGGACACGAGGAGAACAACAGGCATGGTCACCAGCACCGTCGAGAAGCTCGGCCCCACCCGGGTGAAGCTGCACATCACGGTCACCCCCGATGAGCTGAAGCCGAGCATCACGCACGCGTACGAGCACATCGCCCAGGACATCCAGATCCCCGGCTTCCGCAAGGGCAAGGTCCCGGCCCCGATCATCGACCAGCGCGTCGGTCGCGGCGCCGTGATCGAGCACGCGGTCAGCGAGGGCCTGGACGGCTTCTACCGCGAGGCCGTGACGGCGAACGAGATCCGCATCGTCGGCCGTCCCTCGGCCGAGGTCATCGAGTGGCCGAGCGACAAGGACTTCTCCGGCGACCTCAAGGTCGAGGTCGAGGTGGACGTCCGCCCCGAGTTCGACCTGCCGGCCCTCGAGGACGTGACCGTCGAGATCGACGCCGTCGAGACCGATGACGCGGCGATCGACGCCGAGCTGGACCGTCTGCGCGGCCGTTTCGGCACGCTGGTGACCGTCGACCGTCCCGCCGCGAAGGGCGACTTCGTCGAGCTGAACCTCGTCGCCACGATCGACGGCGCCGAGATCGACCGCGCCGAGGGCGTCTCGTACGAGGTCGGCTCCGGCGAGCTGCTCGAGGGCATCGACGAGGCCGTTGACTCGCTCACCGCCGGTGAGGACACCACGTTCCGCTCGAAGCTCATCGACGGCGACCACGCTGGCGAGGAGGCCGAGGTCTCGGTGTCGGTGACCGCCGTCAAGGAGCGCGAGCTGCCCGACGCCGACGACGACTTCGCCCAGATGGCGAGTGAGTTCGACACGATCGCGGAGCTTCGCGAGAGCCTCGCCGAGCGCGTCGCCGAGCAGTCGGTGTTCGTGCAGGGCGCCGCGGCGCGCGACAAGCTGCTGGAGGCGCTCCTGGCCAAGGTCGAGATCCCCGTTCCGGAGCAGCTCGTCGAGGACGAGGTGCACGCGCACCTCGAGGGCGAAGGGCGCCTGGAGGACGACGAGCACCGTGCCGAGGTCACCGAGGCCAGCCAGAAGCAGTTCCGCACCCAGATGATCCTCGACAAGCTCGCCGAGGCGCACGAGGTGCAGGTGTCGCAGGAGGAGCTGACGCAGTACCTCATCCAGTCGGCCGCGCAGTACGGCATGGCGCCGCAGGAGTTCGTCGACGCGCTGCAGCAGGGCAACCAGCTGCCGGCGATGGTCGGCGAGGTCGCCCGCAACAAGGCGCTCGCGATCGCCCTGGGCAAGGTCACCGTCGTGGACACCAACGGTAAGAGCGTCGACCTCACCGGCTTCGCCGCTGTCGACGAGGACGAGGCTGAGGCCGAGGTCGTCGAGGAGGCGCAGGAGATCGCGGATGCCGCGGCCGACGCCGAGGACGCCGCTCCCGCGAAGAAGGCTCCCGCCAAGAAGGCGCCGGCCAAGAAGGCTCCCGCCGAGAAGGCGGATGCCGACGAGAAGCCGGCCGCGAAGAAGGCACCGGCCAAGAAGGCTCCGGCTATGAAGGCCGACGCCGAGTAAGCACACGTGCGATGGGTCGGATGCCACGGCATCCGACCCTTCGTCGTTCTCCACGGCGGCCAGGGCGACACGGCGCTCCGCCGACGGCGAACACGGGCAGGACGCCGATGCCGCGTCGGTAGATTCGATGGCGTACGGAAACCCGGAATCAGGAGTATCCATGGCTGAACCACTAGTCGCGACGAGCGTCTTCGACAGGCTGCTGAAAGACCGCATCATCTGGCTCGGGTCGGAGGTGCGCGACGAGAACGCGAACGAGATCTGCGCGAAGATCCTGCTGCTTGCGGCCGAGGACAGCGAGAAGGACATCTACCTCTACGTCAACTCGCCCGGCGGCTCCATCACGGCCGGCATGGCGATCTACGACACGATGCAGTTCGTGCCCAACGACATCGTCACGGTCGGCATCGGCATGGCCGCCTCGATGGGGCAGCTGCTACTGACGGCGGGCACGAAGGGCAAGCGCTACATCACTCCCAACGCCCGCGTCCTGCTGCACCAGCCGCACGGCGGCTTCGGCGGCACCGCGAGCGACATCCAGACGCAGGCCCAGCTGATCCTCGACATGAAGAAGCGCCTCGCGGAGATCACCGCGGCCCAGACCGGCAAGTCAGTCGAGCAGATCAACGCCGACGGCGACCGCGACCGGTGGTTCACCGCCGAGGAGGCGCTCGCCTACGGCTTCGTCGACCACATCCGCGAATCGGCCTCCGACGTCATCGGCGGCGGCGGCACCGAGAACTGACCGGAGGACACCGACACATGAACATCCCCACCGCAGGGCTGCCGCAGGGCATCGCGATGCCCTCCAGCCGCTACATCCTCCCGCAGTTCGAGGAGCGCACGGCCTACGGCTACAAGCGTCAGGACCCGTACAACAAGCTGTTCGAGGACCGCGTGATCTTCCTCGGCGTCCAGGTCGACGACGCGTCGGCCGATGACGTCATGGCGCAGTTGCTGGTGCTCGAGTCGCAGGACCCCGACCGCGACATCATCATGTACATCAACTCGCCAGGCGGCTCGTTCACGGCCATGACGGCCATCTACGACACGATGCAGTACGTCTCGCCGCAGATCCAGACCGTTGTCCTCGGTCAGGCCGCGTCGGCGGCATCCGTCCTGCTCGCGGCCGGCGCGCCCGGCAAGCGCCTCGCGCTGCCGAACGCCCGCATCCTCATGCACCAGCCCGCCGTCGGCGAGGCCGGGCACGGGCAGGCGTCGGACATCGAGATCCAGGCGGCCGAGATCCTGCGCATGCGCACGTGGCTCGAGGAGACGATGGCCCGTCACACCAACCGCACGCAGGAGCAGGTCAACAAGGACATCGACCGCGACAAGATCCTGTCGGCGACCGAGGCTCTCGAGTACGGCATCGTCGACCAGGTGCTGACCTCGCGCAAGCGTCAGCCCGCCGCGATCACGTCCTGAGCGGACCCACCCGCGAAGTCCCGCCGCGCACCGTTCACCCGGGCGGCGGGACTTCGTCGTTTCACGCGATCCACGCATCGGCGTCGCAATCCGCCGGGATGTCCCGGACAGCGGTTAGGCTCGAACCGCACCTGAGAGTTCTCTGAAGGAGGAGCACCATGGCTCGAATCGGTGAGAGCGCCGACCTGTTCAAGTGCTCCTTCTGTGGCAAGAGCCAGAAGCAGGTGCAGCAGCTGATCGCCGGCCCCGGCGTCTACATCTGCGATGAGTGCGTCGAGCTGTGCAACGAGATCATCGAAGAGCGCATGGCCGAGTCGGGCGAAGGCGTCGTGGCCGACTTCGACCTGCCGAAGCCCCGTGAGATCTACGCGTTCCTCGAGGAGTACGTGGTGGGGCAGGATGCCGCGAAGAAGGCGCTCTCGGTCGCCGTCTACAACCACTACAAGCGTGTCCGCGCTCACGGCACCCTGCAGAGCGCCGAGCAGCGCGCCGACGAGGTCGAGATCGCCAAGAGCAACATCCTGCTGCTTGGCCCGACCGGCTGCGGCAAGACCTATCTCGCGCAGACGCTCGCGAAGCGCCTGAACGTGCCGTTCGCGGTCGCCGACGCCACCGCCCTCACCGAGGCCGGGTACGTCGGTGAGGATGTCGAGAACATCCTGCTGAAGCTCCTGCAGGCCGCCGACTTCGACGTCAAGCGGGCCGAGACGGGCATCATCTACATCGACGAGGTCGACAAGATCGCCCGCAAGGCGGAGAACCCGTCGATCACCCGTGACGTGTCGGGCGAAGGTGTGCAGCAGGCGCTGCTGAAGATCCTGGAGGGCACGGTCGCCTCGGTCCCGCCGCAGGGCGGACGCAAGCATCCGCATCAGGAATTCATCCAGATCGACACGACGAACGTGCTGTTCATCGTCGCGGGCGCGTTCGCGGGCCTCGAGGACATCATCTCCTCGCGCGTGGGCAAGCACGGCGTCGGGTTCGGCGCCCCGCTGCAGGAGAAGGGCAAGGAGCTCGACCTGTTCAGCGAGGTGCGTCCCGAGGACCTGCACAAGTTCGGCCTGATCCCGGAGTTCATCGGCCGTCTGCCGGTCGTCACCTCGGTCGCGCCGCTCGATCAAGAAGCGCTCATCGAGATCCTCACCGGTCCGAAGAACGCGTTCGTGAAGCAGTATCAGCGCATGTTCGAGCTCGACGGCGCCGAGCTGGAGTTCGAGGACGAGGCGCTGCGCGCCGTCGCCGCCCTGGCCGTCGCCCGCAAGACCGGCGCCCGCGGCCTCCGGGCCATCCTGGAAGACGTGCTGGGCCCGATCATGTTCGAGATCCCGTCGACCGACGACGTCGCGAAGGTCATCGTCACCCGCGCGTCGGTCACGGAGGGCGCTCCGCCCACCCTCGTGCTGGAGCGCAAGCGCAAGAGCGCCTGAGGCCTGCCGGAGCCGGTTCGTAGGATGCGGGCATGAACCGATTCCTCTTCGACACCGCCACGACCCTCAACGGCTGGATCGCCGACGAGCAGAACTCGCTCGACTGGCTGTTCGCCGTGGAAGGCGGCGCCGAGCCCGATGCTTCACTCGTGCCGCAGAACGCGACCGTGCTCGTGGAGGGCTCCACGACATACCAGTGGGTCCTCGAGCACGAGGACATCCTCGCGCACCCCGAGAAGTGGCGGAGCTTCCACGGCGATCGGCCGACGTTCGTGTTCACGACGCGCGCGTTGCCCGTTCCGGAGGGCGCGGATGTCCGGTTCGTGTCCGGCGCGGTCACCGACGCCCTCCCCGCCATCCGGTCAGCCGCCGGAGACGGCGACGTGTGGATCATCGGCGGGGGAGAGCTCGCCGGCCAGTTCCTCGATGCCGGCGCGCTCGACGAGATCGCCGTCTCGATCGCGCCGGTTCTGTTGACCGGGGGAGCACCGCTCCTGCCGCGGCGGCTGGAGTCGAACCGGCTCCGTCTGCTGTCGGCATCCGCCGCCGGCCAGTTCGCGCGCTTGCGTTACGAGGTCACCGCACCCGCCGCGCACTGACGCCTCAGGCGTCGAGGCCGCGGCGCGTCAGCAGCGGAGCGATGTCGGCGTCGCGACCGCGGAAGTCGCGGTACGCCTCGAGCGGGTCCTTGGAGCCCCCGACGCCGAGCAGCCGCTCGCGGAATCGGTCGCCGTTCTCGCGCGTGAGGCCGCCATTCTCGCGGAACCACTCGACGGTGTCGGCGTCGAGCACCTCGCTCCAGATGTACGAGTAGTAGCCGGCGCTGTAGCCGCCCGAGAACACGTGCGCGAAGTAGGTCGAGGAGTACCGCGTCGGCACCGCCGGGTTGTCGAGTCCGATGTCGGCGAGGGCCGCGGCTTCGAAGGCCGCGACGTCGGTGACCTCGGCGGCCGCACGCGCGTCCAGCGCGTGCCAGGCCTGATCGATCCAGGATGCCGCGAGATACTCGCTCGTCGTGAAGCCCTGATTGAACGCCTCCGACGCACGCAGCTTGTCGACGACCTCCTGCGGCAGCGGCTCACCCGTCTCGCGATGACGGGCGTATGCGGCGAGGACCTCGGGCCACAGGATCCACATCTCGTTGACCTGGCTGGGGAACTCCACGAAATCGCGGAACACCGCCGTCCCCGCGAAGTGGGGGTAGGTGACGGTCGCGAACAGTCCGTGCAGGGCGTGGCCGAACTCGTGGAACAGCGTCGTCACCTCGTCGAGGGTGAGCAGAGTCGGCTGTCCGGCCGCGGGCTTCGGGACGTTCAGGTTGTTCACGACGATCGGCAGGGTTCCCCGCAGTCGCGACTGCGACACGATCGAGTTCATCCATGCGCCGCCGCGCTTCGTGTCGCGTGTGTACAGATCGAGGATGAACAGCCCCTGTGGCGATCCGTCGGCATTGTGCACCTCGAACACGCGCGCGTCGGGATGGTAGGCCGGCAGGTCCTCCCGCTCGGTGAACGTGATCCCGTAGAGCGCGGTCGCGGCGCGGAAGACGCCGTCCTGCAGGACGCGCTCCGCCTCGAACCAGGGGCGCAGCACTGTGCGATCCAGGTCGTACTCCGCCGCGCGCACCTTCTCGGTGTAGAACGCCCAGTCATGGGCCTCGAGGGCGAAGGGCTCCGCCTCGGCGTCCACGATCCGCTGCAGCGCCTCCTGCTCGGCGTGCGCGTTGCGGGCCGCGGGCACGGCGAGCCGGCGCAGCAGCGCATGCACCGCTTCGGGCGAACCCGCGGTCTCATCGCTGGTGACATACGCCGCGTGGCTGTCGTACCCGAGGAGCGACGCGCGCTCGGCCCGCAGCCGCACGATCTCGCGGAGCACCGCGCGGTTGTCGTACTCGTTCTCGCGCGCGCCTCGGCTGCGCGAGGCCTCCAGCAAGCGCCGCCGGCTCTCCCGGTCGATGAGACTCGACAGGTACGGATGCCCGGTGAACAGCGTGAGCGTCACGACGTACTTCCCGTCGAGCCCCCGATCGGCGGCGTTCTGGGCCGCGGCGGACAGTTCGCCCTCGGTGAGCCCGTCGAGTTCGGTGGCGTCGTCGAAGACGACCGCGAGGTCGTTCGTATCGGCGAGCAGGTTCTTCTCGAAGGTCGTGGTGAGCACCGAGAGCCGCTGGTTCAGTTCCGTGAGCTGCTGCTTCTGCGCATCGTCGAGCCCCGCCCCGGCGTGCGTCATCTCGCGGTAGTGACGCTCGACGAGGTACCGCTGTTCGGGGTCGAGAGCGAGGTCGGCGAGCCGGTCGTGCAGTGTCTTGATGCGCCAGTAGAGCTGACCGTCGAGCTGCACGGCGTCCTGATGAGCGGCCATGAGCGGCGCGAGAGCCTCGTCGATCTCCTGGATCTGTGCCGTCGCATCCGCCGAGGACACCGTGTAGAAGGTGCGCGCGACGCGTCCCAGCAGGTCCCCGGACCGCTCCAGCGCGACCATCGTGTTCTCGAACGTCGGCATCGAGCGCACCCGGGTGATGTTCTCGATCTCGCGCCGATGCTCCGCGAACGCCGCGTCGAAGGCCGGGAGATAGTGCTCCGGACGGATCTGCCGGTAGTCGGGCAGGCCGTAGGGGAGCGTGCTCTCGAGGAGGAGGGGGTTCGTCGCGGCATCCGTCATGGATCCACCCTAGAGTCCGCGGTCGGCGGGAATCACAAAGGTATGTTTGCAAAACAACCAAGGCAAAGGTATCTTTGCATCATGGCCGAACAACAGATGCGCGAACTGGATACCGCGGCGCTGCGCGCGCTGGGGCACCCCCTGCGCGTGCGGATCTTCGACATCCTCAGCCGCGAAGGCGCGCAGACGTCCAGCAGTCTCTCCGAGATGACGGGGGAGTCCAGCGGGTCGACGAGCTACCATCTCCGCATCCTCGCCCGCGCGCAGCTCATCGAGGAGGATCCCACCCGCGGCAACGCCCGCGAACGCTGGTGGATGCTGCCGCGGGGACGGGTGCTGGTGGGGAGCGAGGAGACCTCGTCCACGCCGGCGGGGCTCGCGGCGACCCAGTTGGCGCTCACCGAGCTCTACCGTCAGCGCGGCGAGTGGTTCCTGCGGACCCTCCAGGAGCGACTGGCGCGCCCGAGCGAGCAGTGGGATGCGCACCTGACGTTCGCCAACCTGTCCCTCACGGTGCCGCAGTACGAGCAGCTCGCCCGGCGACTGCAGGCGATCATCGACGAGGTCGCGGAGGAGACCCGCGACCAGGACGACGAAGAGGCGGTGCGCTACAGCGTTCGCCTCGACATCCTGCCCTCCCAGAACCCTCCGCGCGCGCGAGGTGCCCGCTGATGGCCGCCATCGCGACCCCGCCGGTACGCCTGACGCTCGCGGACCGCGTCGCCCTGCGCATTGCGGTGGCGCTGGAGGTCGGAGTCATCGAGCGCATCGAGCGCCGCCGATTCCGTGACGACTGTCGGCGTGCCGACGTCCCGGAGACGGCATGGGACCAGTGCGCGATGCGCGCGCACCTTCTCGGCATCCGCCGCTGAGGATCAGCCGAACTCGTCCTCGTCGTCGTGACGGACGACGACCTCGCCCGAGGCGCTCGCCTCCACGATGACGCCGGTGTCGAGCTCCGCGATCGGCCGGCCCTCGAGGAACGTCAGGGTCCACCGCGGGCGCGGCTGACCGAGGTCGTCGCCGGGGATCGCACGATCGACGGCCGTGATCTGCGCGCGCAGCACAGCCGGCACCGCCGCCGGGGGCTCGTCGCCGCTCGTCCAGCGTGTACCGAGCTGCATATCAGGCCTCCTCGGTGGCGAGTTCGACGGTGTCGACGGCGAAGGTGTCCCAGCCGCCGAGGAGTTCGAGATCCGCGATGCGGCCGACGGCCTTCAGGTCGCCCTCGGCCAGCCGCAGCGCGGCGATCGTGGCGTCGTCGGCCCGCAGCACGAGGCGCGCGACCGGGGTCTTCTGCGACGCCTTCGCCTCGGTCTTGGCGCGGCGGATGCCGATGAGCGCGACGGATGCCGCGGCGAGCACCGCGGGGTCGCCCGCGATCTCGAGCGGCTCGGGCCAGGCGGCGGTGTGGATGGACCCCTCCTCGAACCACGACCACGCCTCCTCCGTCGCGAAGGCGAGGACGGGGGCGAGCAGGCGCAGCAGGGTCGACAGCGCGAGGCGCAGCGCGAGCGCGGCGGATGCCTGACCGGCGTCGGTCTGGTTGTACGCACGCTCCTTGACGAGCTCAAGGTAATCGTCGCAGAACGTCCAGAAGAACGCCTCGGTCACTTCCAGCGCGCGGGCGTGGTCATAGGCCTCGAAGGCCTTCGTCGCGTCGCGCACCACCTGATCGAGGGTCGCGAGCATCGCGGCATCCAGCGCATGCGTCACGTGGGCACCCTCGGGAACCGGGAACGACAGCACGAACTTCGCGGCGTTCAGCACCTTGATCGCGAGACGCCGGCCGATCTTCACCTGCGTCGGGTTCTGCGGATCGAAGGCGGCGTCGGCGCCCAGGCGGCTCGATGCGGACCAGTACCGCACGGCGTCGGTGCCGTGCGCCTCGAGGATGTCGGCGGGCGTGACGACGTTGCCCTTCGACTTCGACATCTTCTTGCGGTCGGGGTCGACGATGAAGCCGCTGATCGCGGCATCCGTCCACGGCGCGCGGCCGTCTTCGAGAGCCGAGCGCACCATCGTGGAGAACAGCCACGTGCGGATGATGTCCTGCCCCTGGGGGCGCAGGTCGAACGGCGCGACGAGGTTCCACAGCTCCTCGTCGCGCTGCCAGCCGCCGGCCAGCTGCGGGGTGAGGGACGAGGTCGCCCACGTGTCGAAGATGTCCTTCTCGCCCTCGAATCCGCCCGGCACGCCGCGCTGGTCCTCGGTGTATCCCGCGGGCGCGTCGGTCGTCGGGTCGACGGGCAGCGCGGCCAGGTCCGCCGTGATCACCTCGCCGTCGATGCGCTCTCCGTTCTCGTCGAGCGGGTACCAGACCGGAATCGGCACGCCGAAGAAGCGCTGGCGCGAGATGAGCCAGTCGCCCGTCAGGCCGTTCGTCCAGTTCTCGTAGCGCACCCGCATGAAGTCGGGGTGCCAGTCCATGCCGCGGCCGAGCGCGATGAGCTTGTCGCGCAGGGCCTCGTCGCGGGCGCCGTTGCGCAGGTACCACTGCCTCGTCGAGACGATCTCGAGGGCCCGGTCGCCCTTCTCGTAGAACTTCACTGGGTGGCTGAAGGGCTTCGACACCTCGAGGAGCTCGCCGGATGCCTCGAGCAGCTCGACCATCTTCTTCTTCGCGCTGAACACCGTCAGGCCCGCGATCTCGGCGTAGGCGGCCTTCGCGGCATCCGTCACGAGCGCCTCAGGGGCGTCGGCGAGGATGCGGCCGTCCTGCCCGAGGATCGTGCGGTTGGGGAGGTCGAGCTCGCGCCACCAGATGATGTCGGTCACGTCGCCGAACGTGCAGATCATCGCAATGCCCGAGCCCTTGTCCTGCTGGGCGAGGTGGTGCGCGAGCACGGGCACCTCGACGTCGAAGATCGGGGTGCGCACAGTCGTGCCGAAGTAGGGCTGGTACCGCTCGTCGTCGGGATTCGCGACGAGCGCGACGCAGGCCGCGAGCAGCTCGGGGCGCGTCGTCTCGATGTGGAGGTCGCCGGAGCCGTCGGTCTTGTGGAAGGCGATGCGGTGGTACGACGCCTGCTGCTCGCGGTCTTCGAGCTCGGCCTGCGCGATCGCAGAGCGGAAGTCGATGTCCCAGAGCGTCGGCGCCATCGACTGGTACGCCTCGCCGCGCTCGAGGTTGCGGAGGAACGCGAGCTGGCTCGTGCGGATGGTCTCGTCCGAGATCGTGCGGTAGGTCTGGGTCCAGTCGACCGAGAGGCCGAGCTGACGGAACACCGCCTCGAAGGCCTTCTCGTCCTCTTCCGTGAGCGCCTCGCACAGCTCGATGAAGTTGCGGCGGCTGATCGGCACCTGGTCGGCGGGCTTGAGGCTCTTCGCGTCGCCGTGGAATGGCGGGGTGAAGTCGGGGTCGTACGGCAGCGAGGTGTCGCAGCGCACGCCGTAGAAGTTCTGCACGCGCCGCTCGGTCGGCAGGCCGTTGTCGTCCCAGCCCATCGGGTAGAACACGGTCTTGCCGCGCATGCGCTCGAACCGCGCCTTGACGTCGGTGTGCGTGTAGCTGAAGACGTGGCCGATGTGGAGGCTCCCCGACGCGGTCGGCGGGGGAGTGTCGACGGAGAAGACCCCCGCCCGTCCCTTCGCCGTGGCGGCGTCGCGGTCGAACAGGTACGTTCCGGCCGCGCTCCACGCGGCATCCCACTTCTGCTCGAGGCCTTCCAGCGCGGGCTTGTCGGGAATCGTCGACATGGTGGTCTCCTCGAGCGATATAGGCGGCACTGTGTGAGCGTGCCTGAGTGTGGGTTGTGGCGTCAGTCTACCCGGTGCGGGTGCGGACCCGCGGGCCTGTGGCGGCGGATGCCGCGGAGATGGCGGATTCCGAGGAGCGAACCCCGGCATCCGCTCCTCGGAACCCGACTTCCTCCTCGGAATCCGCCCCGGCCGGCTCGGATGCCTAGGCCGTCCGCTCCGGCGCGCGGCGGTCCCACGCGGCCCGAGACAGCGCGAAGGCCAGGTGCGGCATGTCCACGCCGCGGTAGTGCGTCGTGTAGGTGCGGCGGACGGTCATGCCGAGTCGGATGGCGACGTTCATGGAGGCCACGTTGGTCGAGCGCACCTTGGCGTACAGGTCGTCGATCGGCAGCGCGCCGAATGCCCAGTCGCGGCACGCGGCGGCGGCTTCAAGCGCATAGCCCCGGTGCCAGTGCGCACGCTGGAACAGGTACCCGACCTCGGTCACCTCGTCGTCGTCGATGCGCTGCAGCGTGATGCCGCACTGGCCGATCATCTCGCCGCTCTCGCGCAGCACCACCGCCCACAGCCCGAAGCCGTCGCGCGCGTAGCGCTCGCGCTGCCGCTGCAGCCACTCCTCGACCTCGCCCGCACTGAACGCGCCCTCGTAGGCGACCATGGCGACCGGGTCGGTGAGAATCGCCGCCAGGACCGGCAGGTCCGCATCCGTCATCTCCCGCAGCGTGAGTCGCGGTGTCGCCAGGTTCACGGGGCGATCCGGATGCCGAGTGCGTGCGCGAACGCGGCGGCGTGCAGTTCGCTCTGGCGTGGGGAGAGCCAGGCGCCGGACAGCCCGCGCGGGTCGGTGAACGACAGCGCCTCGAGCCCGCGCAGGTCGACATCCGTCGAGCGGAGGCCGCGCGTGTCGACCTCGTCGGCGCGCGTGTCGTCGAACCGCACCCGGGTCAGCCGCGCCTCGGGCACGTCGAGGGTCCCGATCTCGCACCCCACGAAGCGGACGTCGCCGAGTGACGCGGACGGCAGCGAGAGGTAGTCGATGCGCACGCCGCGAAGGGTCACGCCGTCCCACTCGGCACGCAACGCGTCGAGGCTCCCGAGCCGGCCGCCCTCGACGACGACATTGCGCCACGTGCCGTCGCGGGCGACGAGCTCCACGGCGCGCAGGTCCGACACCACCACGTCGGTCAGTGTGGCCCCCGTGAGGTCGAGCCGGCCGACGGATGCCGCGGCCAGCCGCGACTCGGCGATGCGGCTGTGTGCGGCATCCGTGTCACCGGCGCCCAGCGTGACCTGCGCTCCGACCACGTCGGCCCGGGGCGCGAGACCGGTGTGCTCCTCCAGCCGCGGCGGAAGATCGGGGGTGTGATCGCGCGGCGACGCGGGCGCGGTGGTACGACGGGCCATGTCCTTCAGCGTAGGCCCGCGTATGATGGACGCATCAGCATCGATCCGGCCATCACCGGGGAGCTCGCGGAAGAACGGCACGACCTCGGCACACGCTCGGGGCCGGGCCCACTAGAACCGCGCGGGGCAGGCCCGTGACAGCCGCAGAGTGAGTGGCCCGAGGTCTCCGACCGACGGCAAGCGGGGTGGTACCGCGGTCGCACGGCGATCGTCCTCGCAGGAAGCGCTGCAAGACGCACGAGCACCTGCTGGAGTGACATGACCTATCCCCGCCCTTCGACAAGCTCCTTCGGGGCTGCCGCCGACGCCGCACTCGTGCCGAGCCCGCGGTTTCCCGACATCGAGCGGGACGTGCTCGACTTCTGGGCCGCCGACGACACGTTCCGGGCGTCGATCGCCCAGCGCGAAGGCGCCGAGGAGTGGGTGTTCTACGACGGCCCGCCCTTCGCCAACGGCCTCCCGCACTACGGGCACCTCCTGACCGGGTACGCGAAAGACCTCTTCCCGCGGTTCCAGACGATGCGCGGCAAGAAGGTCGACCGTGTGTTCGGCTGGGACACCCATGGCCTGCCCGCCGAGCTCGAGGCGATGAAGCAGCTCGGCATCACCGAGAAGAGCGAGATCGAGGCCATGGGGCTCGGGGCGTTCAACGCCAAAGCCCGCGAGTCGGTGCTCGAGTACACCCAGCAGTGGCAGGACTACGTCACCCGTCAGGCCCGCTGGGTCGACTTCGAGCGCGGCTACAAGACGCTCGACGTCGGCTTCATGGAGTCGGTGCTGTGGGCGTTCAAGGAGCTGTGGGACAAGGGTCTCGCGTACGAGGGCTACCGGGTGCTGCCGTACTGCTGGCGTGACGAGACCCCGCTGTCCAACCACGAGCTGCGCATGGACGACGACGTCTACAAGATGCGTCAGGACCCGTCGGTCACCGTGACCTTCCCCCTCGTCGGTGCGAAGGCCGAAGCCCTCGGGCTCACCGGCGTGCGGGCGCTCGCCTGGACGACGACGCCCTGGACCCTTCCGACGAACCTGGCTCTCGCCGTCGGCCCCGACATCGAGTACGTCGTCGTTCCGGGCGGCCCGGCGGGAGCGGCAGACGTGCTGCAGGATGCCGAGGAGGCCACCGCGCACCGCTACCTGCTCGCCGCGGAGCTGCTCGCCGGCTACGCGAAGGACCTCGGCTACGAGAGCCCTGCCGACGCCGCCGCCGCCGTCGAGCGCTCGATCTCGGGCGCGGCGCTGGCCGACGTGCAGTACGACCGGCTCTTCGACTACTATGCGGATGCCGAGGTGTGGGGCACCGAACGCGCGTGGCGCATCCTCGTCGACGACTACGTGACGACGAGCGACGGCACCGGCATCGTGCATCAGGCGCCCGCCTACGGCGAGGACGACCAGCGCGTGACCGAAGCCGCCGGCATCCCGCTCATCATGAGCCTCGACGACGGCGGGAAGTTCCTCCCGCAGGTGACCGATGTCGCCGGCCAGCTGTGGATGGATGCCAACCGACCGCTGATCCGCCTGCTGCGCGCCGAGGGGCGCCTGTTGCGCGAGGCGTCGTACGAGCACTCCTATCCGCACTGCTGGCGCTGCCGCAACCCCCTCATCTACAAGGCCGTCTCGAGCTGGTTCGTGCGGGTCACGGCGATCAAGGACCGCCTGGTCGAGCTGAACGAGCAGATCACGTGGGCCCCCGAGAACGTCAAGCACGGCCAGTTCGGCAAGTGGCTCGAGGGCGCCCGGGACTGGTCGATCAGCCGTAACCGGTTCTGGGGGTCACCGATCCCGGTCTGGCGCAGCGACGACCCGGAGCACCCTCGCGTCGACGTGTACGGCTCGCTCGCCGACCTCGAGCGCGATTTCGGGCGGCTGCCGCGCAACGAGGCCGGCGAGGTCGACCTGCACCGCCCGTACATCGACGAGCTGACGCGGCCGAACCCCGACGACCCGACGGGGCGGTCGACCATGCGCCGCATCGAGGACGTCTTCGACGTCTGGTTCGACTCCGGGTCGATGCCGTACGCGCAGGTGCACTACCCGTTCGAGAACCGGGAGTGGTTCGACGAGCACGCGCCGGCCGACTTCATCGTCGAGTACATCGGTCAGACCCGCGGCTGGTTCTACGTCATGCACGTCCTCTCCGGAGCGCTGTTCGACCGGCCCGCCTTCACCGGGGTCGCCTGCCACGGCATCGTGCTCGGCAGCGACGGGCAGAAGATGAGCAAGTCGCTGCGCAACTATCCCGATGTCAGCGAGGTGTTCGACCGCGACGGCTCCGACGCGATGCGCTGGTTCCTCATGGCGTCGTCGGTGCTCCGCGGCGGCAACCTCATCGTGACCGAGGAGGGCATCCGCGCCGGGGTGCGGGAGTTCCTCTTGCCGCTGTGGAACGCGTGGTACTTCTTCGCGACCTATGCGAACGCGAGCGGCGCCGACGGCGTGGGCTACACCGCGCGCTGGCGCACCGATTCGACCAACGTCCTGGACCGGTACATCCTCGCCCTGACCGGCGACCTCGTCCGGGACGTCGCCGCCGAGCTGGAGGTGCTGGACTCGACGACCGCCGCCGCGAAGCTCCGCGACTTCGCCGAGGCGCTGACCAACTGGTACATCCGTCGCTCCCGCGACCGGTTCTGGGTCGGCGTGTCGGCCGACGACCCGGCATCCACCGAGGCCTTCGACACCCTGTACACGGTGCTCGAGACGCTCACGCGCGTCGCCGCGCCGCTGCTGCCGCTGGTCACCGAGCGCGTCTGGCAGGGTCTGACGGGCGGCCGCAGCGTGCATCTGGAGGACTGGCCGGATGCCGAGGCGTTCCCCGCGGCGGCCGACATCCGCGCCGCGATGGACACCGTCCGCGAGGTCTCGAGTGTCGCGAACGCCCTGCGCAAGAAGGAGGGCAAGCGCGTGCGCCTGCCGTTGCCCGCGCTCACCGTCGCCGTGACCGATGCCGCCGCGCTCTCGCAGTTCGAGGACATCGTGCGCGACGAGCTCAACGTCAAGTCGGTGCAGGTCATCGAGCTGACCGAGGGCCTGGCCGAGCAGTACGGCATCAGCCAGCGCCTCGCCGTCAACGCCCGGGCCGCCGGTCCCCGGCTGGGCAAGCAGGTGCAGCACGTCATCGCCGGCGCCAAGGCGGGCGTCTGGTCCGTGGTCGACGGCGTGGTCGTCGTCGACGGCGTGGCGCTCGAGACGACCGAGTACGAGCTGACGCTCGAAGCGGGCGGCGTGGCGGAGGGCACCGCGATCTCGCTCCTCTCCGGTGGCGGCTTCGTGCTGCTGGACACGACGACGACGCCCGAGCTCGAGGCCGAGGGGCTCGCCCGCGACGTCATCCGCGCCGTGCAGGAGACGCGCCGCGCGGCCGGCTTCGACGTCAGCGACCGCATCCGCCTGCAGCTGCTGTTCGCCGACGCGCAGGATGCCGCCGCGGTCGCCTCGGCGTTCGAGGCCGCGGACGTGGCGGGGGAGACGCTCGCGGTCGAGTACGCCGTCGTCGCGCCCGAGCGCACCGTGCTCGTCGGCGAGGGGTCGATCCTGGCGGCCGCCGAGACGATCGACGCCGAGCACACGGCATCCGTCGGCGCCGGCGCCTACGCCAACGTCGGCGACGTGACCATCGCGGTGACCCGCGTGGAGAGGACCTCATGAGCGACCGCAATCGCGCCGACGCCGTCTACGCGGCACTGCTGACACGGCAGGGCGAGCAGTGGGTGCAGCCGCGGGTGGAGCGCACCCGTCGGGTGCTGGAGCTGCTGGACGACCCCCAGCGCACCTACCGGGTCATCCACGTCACCGGCACCAACGGCAAGACCTCGACGAGCCGCATCATCGAGTCGATCGTGCGCGCGCACGGGCTGCGCACGGGACTGTTCACGAGCCCGCACCTGGAGCGCTTCACGGAGCGGGTCATGATCGACGGCGAACCCATCGACGACGGCCTCATCGCCGACGCGTGGGAGGAGATCGTGCCATTCGTCGACCTCGTCGACGCCGAGCTCGCCGCGACGGGCGACGCGCCGCTGACCTTCTTCGAGCTGCTCACCGTACTCGCCTTCGTCGCATTCGCCGATGCGCCGGTGGATGTGGCGGTCATCGAGGTGGGAATGGGCGGTGCGTGGGACTCGACGAACACCGCCGACGGCGATGTCGCGGTGTTCGCGCCGATCGACATCGACCACGCCGACAAGCTCGGCGACACGATCGGCGAGATCGCGACCGTGAAGTCCGGGATCATCAAGGACGGTGCCGCCGTCGTCTCCGCGCAGCAGGATGCTGCGGCGCTGCGCGTGCTGGAGACGGCCGCCACAGCCCGCCAGGCGAGCCTCGCGGTCGAGGGTGTGGCCTTCGGGCTGACGTCCCAGCGCCTCGCGGTGGGCGGCCAGCAGCTGAGTGTGCAGGGGCTCGCGGGCACGTACGACGACCTGTATCTGCCGCTCTACGGCGCGCATCAGGGTCACAACGCCGCCCTCGCGATCGCCGCGGTGGAATCGCTCATCGGCGGTGGCACGCAGCCGCTGACCGGTGACGTCCTCACCGAGGGCCTTGCCCAGGTGACCTCGCCCGGCCGGCTGCAGCTCGTGGGGGTCGCGCCGACGGTGCTGGTCGACAGCGCCCACAACCCGCACGGTGCGCGTGCCCTCGTGGCGGCGCTCGACGACTCGTTCGACTTCGACGAATGGGGCATCGTGTTCGGCGCCTTCGGCGACAAGGACACCGCCGGGATCGTGTCGACGCTGGCGCCGGCGGCGACCCAGGTGTTCGTCACCGCACCGGACTCCAAGCGCGCCGCCGATCCCGACCGGCTCGCCGACCTCGTCGAGGCGGCCGGCGTCCCCGTGACGGTGCACCGCGACCTCGCGGATGCCGCGGAGGCGGCACGGGAGTGGGCCGCGGCATCCGATCGTCGTGCCGTGGTCATCGCCGGGAGCGTCGTGCTCGCCGGCGAGGCCGTGCAGCTCGCGGCGGAAGAGGACTGGAAGAGCGGGTGGCAGCGATGAGCGCACCGGATCCGTCGAGCACACCTGCGCCGGCGAGGGCCCGACGGGCGCGTGGCGCGGAGGAGTCGCTCGCCCAGATCGTCCTCGGGTTCGAGTCGCTCGTCGTCTTCCTGGGCGGCCTCGCCGTCTACGGCCTGGGCGCGCTCCCCGACGGCGTGCCGCAGTGGTGGGGCATCGTGGCCGGCTCGGTCCTCGCGCTCCTCATGGTCGTGACGACGGGTCTCGTGCGGTACCGGTGGGGGATCGCACTCGGCTGGGTGTGGCAGCTCATCGTCGTCCTCGGCGCATTCCTCGAACCGGCCCTCGCTCTGGTGGGACTTATTTTCGGCGCGATGTACGCGTATGCGACGATCAAGGGCGGAGCCCTGGACCGCCGCAACGCCCAGCGCGCTCAGGCGACCTCACCGCCCGCAACGAACGGAGACTGACATGCCCACCGAAGAGACACTCGTCCTGGTCAAGCCCGACGGTGTGGCGCGCGGCCTCACCGGCGCGATCCTGGCGCGCATCGAGGCGAAGGGCTACGCCCTGGTCGACATCAAGCTCGTCGAGCCCGACCGCGATCTGCTCGAGCAGCACTACGCCGAGCACGCCGGCAAGCCCTTCTACGAGCCGCTGCTGGAGTTCATGCTCTCCGGCCCGTCGGTCGCCATCCGGCTCGCGGGCAACCGCGTCATCGAGGGCTTCCGGTCGCTGGCCGGCACGACCGACCCGACGACGGCCGCGCCCGGCACGATCCGCGGCGACTTCGGCCGCGATTGGGGCGTGAAGGTGCAGCAGAACCTCGTCCACGGCAGCGACAGCCCCGAATCGGCCGCGCGCGAGCTGGCGATCTGGTTCTGACGGTCCGGTTCGAGAGGCGTCAGAAGATGACGTCGATGAGCTGCGGGATCGCGTCGAGGCGCAGCTGCGCGAGCAGCAGCACGACGGCGTAGGTCACGAACGCCATGAGCGGCACCCACGGCGCGAGCGCGGCCCCCGCCGCGCGAACGCGCGGGGCGTCGGACACGACGCCCGACCGCACGAGGTGCACCGCGACGGCGTAGAACGTCGGGATCGTCACGAGCCAGGTCACCATGCACCACGGGCACAGCGTGCCGAGCACGTAGATGCTCTGACCGATGAGCCACAGCACGAACCCGAACGCGAACGTGATCCCCGCGAAGAACGCCCACCAGAACCAACGGGCGAATCGGGCGCCGGCCAGGATCGCCATCCCCACGACGATCGGCGCCACCCAGCCGGTGAGCCCGAGGATGGGGTTCGGGAACCCGAACACGCTGCCCTGCGGCGAGTTCAGGTTCTCCGTGCACTGCACGATGATGCTGAAGTCGCACGACGCCGCCGTTCCCGGGTTCGCGTACGCGTGGAACTTCTCCACGGTGAGCGCGAACGCCGCGATCCAGCCGATGATCCCCGCGATCACCAGCCACACGGCGAGGGCGACGGGGCGGGAGTTGATCGTGCGCGGCGACATGAGCGCGATTATCCCATTCGGGCCTGTGGCGCCGCCGCCCGCCCGCACCCGCCGGTGCCCGTGCGCGACCCGGCGCGCGGGGCTTCGCGCATTCCGCGGATGAAAGTGCGATAATGGTCGCCGATGCTCCGCGGCCGCGCCGCGAACGGCATCGCCGAAGACTTCGGGCGATGAACGCCCTTCGCAGCACGAGCCCCGCCAGGGAGCGGGTGAGGCTGCAGACCGAGTGAGTTCGCGGTTCCCCAGGACCTGGGTGACGCCGCCAGATTTCGCCAGACGGCCCGCGGAGCCGTCGGCTAGGAGTAAGCCAGAGATGGCCGATGAGCACAACGACCAGACCACTCCCGCCCACGAAGAGCTCGCGCTGACGCCCGAGACTGCCGACGAGCCCACCGTCGAGACGACCGAGCAGGCCATCGACGAGGCCATCGACGAGGTGCAGCTCGAGATCTCCGCCGACGTCGCGGCGACCGACGCCGTGGCGGATGCCGCCGCCGACCCGTCCGCCGTCGACACCGCCGAGGTGGTCGCCGTCGTCGAGGTGCCGGATGCCGGCGCCGAAGCCGCCGACCCCGAGGAGCCGCCGTCCGCGCCCGAGGCCGAGGAGCCTGCCGCACCCGAAGCGGCCGAGCCCGAAGCGCCCGAAGCGCCTGCTGCACCGGAGCCTCCCACGGCCGTGAGCCTCGGACTCCTGCCGGCGGAGTTCGTCTCCAGCGTGTCCACGCAGCTGGTGTTCTACGCGCCCGAGATCGTGCCGCTGCCGGCGCGCCCCGGATCGGCGCGCGACGACCGCGACGACCAGGACGATGCGTTCGGTCAGAGCTCGCAGGGCGGCTCGAGCGCCCGTCGGCGCAACCGTCGTCGCGGCGGCGGGTCACCGGCATCCGACGCCGACGACACCACGGGCGGGCAGAGCGCGCCGCGCCGCCGCGCCGTCGAACTCATCACCGAGCCGCAGCGCATCAAGGGCTCCACGCGCCTGGAGGCCAAGAAGCAGCGCCGCCGCGACGGTCGCGAGGCCGGACGCCGCCGCACGGTCGTCACCGAAGCCGAGTTCCTCGCGCGGCGCGAGGCCGTCGACCGCGACATGATCGTCCGCTCCAAGAACGGGCGCATCCAGATCGCCGTGCTCGAAGACAACGTCCTCGTCGAGCACTACGTCGCCCGCAGCCAGGAGTCCTCGCTCATCGGCAACGTCTACCTCGGTCGCGTGCAGAACGTCCTGCCGTCGATGGAGGCGGCGTTCGTTGACATCGGCCGGGGCCGCAACGCCGTGCTGTACTCCGGCGAGGTGGACTGGGATGCCGTGGAGACCGGCAACCAGCCGCGCCGCATCGAACTGGCGCTGAAGTCCGGCGACCGCGTGCTCGTCCAGGTGACGAAGGACCCGGTCGGCCATAAGGGCGCCCGACTGACGAGCCAGATCTCGCTGCCCGGCCGCTACCTCGTGTACGTCCCCGGCGGCGCGATGAACGGCATCTCCCGCAAGCTCCCCGACACCGAGCGCGCGCGCCTCAAGCGCATCCTCAAGGAGGTGCTGCCCGAGTCGAGCGGCGTCATCGTGCGCACGGCGGCGGAGGGGGCGACCGAAGACCAGCTGACCCGCGACGTGCAGCGCCTCACGAGCCAGTGGGAGCACATCTCCCAACAGGTCGAGACGCAGCAGGCGCCGGCGTTGCTGCACTCCGAGCCGGACCTCCTCGTCAAGATCGTCCGCGACGTCTTCAACGAGGACTTCTCGAAGATGCTCATCCAGGGCGAAGAGGCGTACCAGACGATCACCGCGTACCTGACGGGCGTCGCGCCCGACCTCCTCGAGCGCATCGAGAAGTACGAAGACGACCAGGACCCGTTCGACCGCTTCCGCGTCACCGAGCAGATCGAGAAGGCCCTGGACCGCAAGGTCTGGCTGCCCTCCGGCGGATCCCTCGTCATCGACCGCACCGAGGCGATGACCGTCGTCGACGTCAACACCGGCAAGTTCGTCGGATCCGGCGGAAACCTCGAGGAGACCGTCACCAAGAACAACCTCGAGGCGGCCGAGGAGATCGTCCGTCAGCTGCGGCTGCGCGACATCGGCGGCATCATCGTCGTCGACTTCATCGACATGGTGCTCGAGTCCAACCGCGACCTCGTGCTGCGCCGCCTCGTGGAGTGCCTGAGCCGCGACCGCACGAAGCACCAGGTCGCCGAGGTCACTTCGCTCGGCCTCGTCCAGATGACACGCAAGAAGCTGGGCCTGGGACTGCTGGAGACCTTCAGCGAGCCGTGCGAGGTCTGCGCCGGTCGCGGTGTCATCGTGCACCACGACCCGGTGGTCAAGCACCGCGGCGCGCAGCCGCAGTCCTCCGGGGGGCGGCGCACGCGTCAGAACGGCGCGTCCACGCCGGCCGGCACGAGTGGCGGCACGCACGTGATCACCGAGAGCGCGAAGTCCGCGCTCGCGCAGATCGCGGCATCCACCATCCACGCCCACGAGGAGCCCGCCGCCGAGATCACGCTGCCGCTCGGCGACCTCGCGGTCGCGCCCGCGGCAGAGCCGGCGGAGCGTCCCAAGAAGCCCCGCAAGAAGCGCGGCGAGGGTGGCAAGCCGGCCGAGCGCACCGAGAAGGACCTGCTGCTCGATTCGGTGCTCAACGCGCTGCCGGAGCCGAAGGCGCCGGGGCAGGGGCGCGGCCGCCGCCGCGTGACGACCGCCGCGCTCAGCGGCACGCCGGTCGCCGCGACGCCGGAGAGCTCGGACTCCTAGAGTCCGCGGCGCTGGCGCGCCGTCACCCGCAGCCCCGACGCGATGAGGCGGGTGACGAGCTCGTGCCCGCTGACGTGCTCCGCTCCGGCGGCGATGAGGCGCGGCACGGCCTCCTCCGGAACGTCGTAGTGGTCGAGGTCGAACGCGCGAGGCGGGATGCCGCCGGCCTGCGCGAACGCGTGCAGTTCGGCCAGATCGGAGTCGC
This sequence comes from Actinomycetes bacterium, assembly GCA_023451265.1. GTDB lineage: Bacteria > Actinomycetota > Actinomycetes > Actinomycetales > Microbacteriaceae > Microbacterium. The sequence goes on from JAEYAG010000159.1 coordinate 23,315, forward strand.
TGACCAGGTGCGCCCACAACCGGCCGTGAGCCGGCCATCGCGGATCGTCGATCAGGATGGCCATGACGGAAGTCTAGGTCGCGCCGCGACACGCCCTCACCCGCTTTTGCCCATGGCCCCGGCATCCGGTAAAGTGGACCCTTGGTGCGTCGAGTTCCGCCTCCGCATCGAGAGTGAAGCACGGACTTTCGGGGCGTGCTCGTCCCATGAAGACAGCCGGAGCCGTGTGCTCCGCAGAAGAAAAACAGGTGTGAAGTGGTTTACGCAGTTGTGCGCGCCGGCGGCCGGCAGGAGAAGGTTGAGGTCGGCACGATCGTCGTCCTCGACCGTCAGCAGGCGAAGGTCGGCGACAAGCTCGAGCTTCCCGCCGTGCTGTTCGTCGACGGCGACACCGTCACGACCGACGCCGACAAGCTCGCGAAGGTGACCGTCACCGCCGAGGTCCTCGGCGAGGAGCGCGGTCCGAAGATCGTCATCCAGAAGTTCAAGAACAAGACCGGCTACAAGAAGCGCCAGGGCCACCGTCAGGACCTCACGCGCGTCATGATCACCGGCATCAAGTAAGCCAGGGGAGACACAGACATGGCACACAAAAAGGGCGCAAGCTCCACCCGCAACGGTCGTGACTCCAACGCCCAGCGACTGGGCGTGAAGCGTTTCGGCGGCCAGACCGTCAACGCCGGCGAGATCCTCGTCCGCCAGCGCGGCACGCACTTCCACCCGGGCACCGGCGTCGGCCGGGGTGGCGACGACACGCTGTTCGCCCTCGCCGCGGGCGCGGTGGAGTTCGGCACCAAGGGCGGCCGCAAGGTCGTCAACATCGTCGCTGCCGCGGAGTGATCCTTCGACAAGCTCAGGAACCGTAAGGGTTCAAGCTCAGGAACCGTAAGGGTTCACAGTGAAGTGAGGGGCGGGCTTCGGCTCGCCCCTTGCTGTTTTCTCGTCAGGAGACCGACATGGTGACCTTCGTCGACCGGGTGACGCTGCATCTGCGCGCCGGCAAGGGCGGCAACGGGTGCGTCTCGGTGCGCCGCGAGAAGTTCAAGCCGCTGGCCGGCCCCGACGGCGGCAACGGCGGTCACGGCGGCGACGTCGTGCTGGTCGCCGACCCGCAGGTGACGACGCTGCTGTCCTACCACCACTCGCCGCACCGCTCCGCCGGCAACGGCGGGTTCGGCATGGGCGACAACCGCTCCGGCGCCGCCGGTGAGAGCATCGAGCTGCCGGTTCCCGTCGGCACGGTCGTGAAGGATGCCGACGGGGAGCCGCTCGCCGACCTCATCGTCCCCGGGACGCGCTTCGTCGTCGCTCCCGGCGGCCAGGGTGGCCTCGGCAATGCCGCATTGGCCAACCCCAAGCGCAAGGCGCCCGGGTTCGCGCTGCTCGGCACGCCCGGCTGGGAGGGCGATGTCCAGCTCGAGCTGAAGACCGTCGCCGACGTCGCTCTCGTCGGCTTCCCCTCCGCGGGCAAGTCCAGCCTCATCGCGGCGATCTCCGCGGCACGGCCGAAGATCGCCGACTACCCGTTCACGACCCTGCACCCCAACCTCGGGGTCGTGCAGGCGGGGGAGACGCGCTTCACCGTCGCCGACGTGCCGGGTCTCATCGAGGGCGCCAGCGAGGGCAAGGGGCTCGGTCTGGAGTTCCTCCGTCACGTGGAGCGCTGCACCGCGCTCGTGCACGTGCTGGACTGCGCGACGCTCGAGCCGGGCCGCGACCCGCTGAGCGACCTCGAGGTGATCCGCGAAGAGCTCGCGAACTACCCCGTCCCCGAGGGGCAGGTCCCGCTGCTGGAGCGCCCGCAGCTCGTCGCGCTGAACAAGGTGGACGTGCCGGAGGCGAAGGACCTCGCCGACCTCGTGCGCGGCGACATCGAGGAGCGCGGCTACCGCGTGTTCGAGATCTCCACCGTCAGCCACGAGGGCCTGCGCCCGCTGACGTTCGCCCTCGGCGACATCGTGGCCAGGCACCGCGCTGAGCAGGCCGCGGCGCCGGCCCCGGAGCGGGTCGTCATCCGGCCGCGGGGTGCCGAGCGCGACTTCGAGATCCGCGTCGAGGGCGGCACCTACGGCAACATCTACCGCATCCTGGGCGACAAGCCGGTGCGCTGGGGGCAGCAGACCGACTTCCAGAACGAGGAGGCCGTGGGCTTCCTCGCCGACCGGCTCGAGAAGCTGGGCGTGGAGGACGAGCTGTACCGCGCCGGCGCCGTGGCCGGCTCCACGGTGGTCATCGGCCCGGGCGACGGAATCGTCTTCGACTGGCATCCCTCGCTCTCGTCGGCGGCGGAGCTGATGACGGCGCCGCGCGGCACCGACCCGCGTCTGGACCTCAACCCCCGGCGCACGACGTCGCAGCGCCGCGAGCGCTATCACGAGCGCATGGACGCCAAGGCCGAAGCGCGCGCCGAGCTCGAGGCGGAGCGCCTGGGCGCCGGCGGCGCCGGCTACGACCGGGAGGACGACGAGGAAGCGTGAGCGTGAGAGAACGGGCGCAGCTGGCGGGAGCACGGCGCGTCGTCGTCAAGGTCGGCTCGTCGTCGATCAGCGGCGAGAACGCCCACAAGATCGCCACGATCGTCGACGGGCTCGCCGCCGCGCACGCGCGCGGCACCGAAGTGGTGCTGGTCTCCTCCGGCGCCATCGCGACCGGCATGCCGTACCTCTCGCTGGATGAGCGCCCCGTCGATCTCGCGACGCAGCAGGCGGCCGCGGCCGTGGGGCAGAACGTCCTGATCTACCGCTACCAGGACGCGCTGCGCCCCTTCCAGATCGTCGCCGGCCAGGTGCTGCTGACCGCGGGCGACCTCGAGAACGCCACCCACCGTTCCAACGCCCGCCGGGCGATGGAACGCCTGCTGGGCCTGCGCATCCTCCCCATCGTCAACGAAAACGACACCGTGGCCACCCACGAGATCCGCTTCGGCGACAACGACCGCCTTGCGGCCATGGTCGCCGAGCTCATCGGCGCGGACGCGCTCGTGCTGCTCAGCGACATCGAGGCGCTGTACACCCGCCCGCCGTCCGAGCCGGGCGCCCGGCCGATCGACACCGTCGCACACGACGACGACCTCAGCGGTTTCGAGTTCGGGGCGACGGTCGTCAACAGCGTCGGCACCGGGGGAGCGGCGACCAAGGCCTCCGCCGCGCGGCTCGCCGCGGCATCCGGCATCGGCGTGCTCGTCACGAGCGCCGACCTCGTCGACGAGGCGCTGTCGGGTGCATCGATCGGCACCTGGTTCGCACCGAACCCCGCCGTGACGCCGTCGTCGGCCACCGCTCCCGTCCGCACCGGCGCCTGAGCGCTGCGACCGGGCGAGCGCACCCCGCTCGGTAGACTGGCCGGATGACCACGACGATCGCCACGACCGTGCAGGAGCGCCTGGAGCGGGCGCACGACGCCGCTCGCGGAGTGGGGCTGCTGCCGGATGCCGCGAAGGCCGACGCTCTGCGCGCCATCGCCGATGCGATCGAGGCCGCGACGCCGCAGATCGTCGCCGCCAACGCCGACGATCTCGCCCGCGGCCGCGAGAACGGCTTGTCGGACGGGCTGCTCGATCGCCTGCGGCTGGACGCGGCACGCGTCGCGGCTCTCGCTGCGGCGGTGCGCGACGTCGCCGCCCTGCCCGATCCGGTCGGGCGCGTGCTCGAGGAGCGCACGCTGCCGAACGGCGTCGCGCTGCAGAAGGTGTCGGTGCCGTTCGGCGTGGTCGGCTCGATCTACGAGGCCCGCCCCAACGTGACCGTCGACATCGCTGCGCTGGCGCTGCGCTCGGGCAACGCCGTGGTGCTGCGCGGTGGCACGGCGGCGCAGTCCACCAACGCCGCCCTGGTCGACGTCATGCGCGATGCGCTCGCGGAGTGCGGAGTGGACCCCGAAGCGATCCAGACCGTCGACGACTTCGGTCGCGACGGCGCGCACGCGCTCATGCAGGCGCGCGGCCTCATCGACGTGCTCGTGCCCCGCGGCAGCGCCGAGCTCATCGAGACGGTCGTCACGCAATCGGCCGTCCCCGTCATCGAAACCGGTGCCGGGGTCGTCCACATCGTGCTCGACTCCTCCGCGCCGCTCGAGTGGGCCGAGCAGATCGTCGTGAACGCGAAGGTGCAGCGCCCGAGCGTCTGCAACGCGGTCGAGACGGTGCTGGTGCTGCGCGACGCCGCCGAGCGCCTCATCCCGCCGGTCGCGGCGGCCCTGCAGGATGCCGGGGTCACGATCCACGGCGATGACGCGGTGCGGGCGCTCGTCGCCGGCGCGCTGCCCGCGACCGACGCCGACTGGGCCACCGAGCACATGAGCCTCGACCTGTCGATGCGCGTGGTCGACGACCTCGATGAGGCGCTTGCGCACATCCGCCGGTACTCCACGCATCACACCGAGTCGATCGTCACGGCCGATGATGCCCGCGCTGAGCGGTTCCTCGCCGAGGTCGACTCGGCCGTCGTGATGGCCAACGCCTCGACGCGGTTCACCGACGGCGGTGAGTTCGGGTTCGGCGCCGAGGTCGGCATCTCGACGCAGAAGCTCCACGCGCGCGGCCCCATGGGCCTGCCGGAGCTCACCAGCACGAAGTGGCTCGCGCGCGGGTCCGGGCAGATCCGCGCCTGACCGCCTAAACTGAGACCACCCGAAAACGAACGGAGTCCGCATGACCTTCGCCACCATCCTCGCCTTCGCAGCGGAGGAGGCCGAGCACCACGGCAACGTGCAGGCGGAGACCTTCATCTTCGGCCTGATCGCGTTCATCGTCTTCATGGCGATCGGGCTCGTCACCATGTCGTACCGCAACGTGGCCAACCGTCACGCGCACAAGGCCGAGGCCTATGCGAAGGCTCACCCCGTCGACCAGGCGCAGGTGGGGCACGGCCACCACTGAGGCCGCGGTATGACAACGGCGCGCGCCCCGCGGATCGGGGTCATGGGCGGTACGTTCGACCCGATCCACCATGGCCACCTCGTCGCCGCGAGTGAAGTCGCGCAGTCGTTCGATCTGGATGAGGTCGTCTTCGTGCCCACCGGCATGCCGTGGCAGAAGGAGAAGGTCACCGCGGGGGAGCATCGCTACCTCATGACGGTGATCGCGACGGCATCCAACCCGCAGTTCACGGTCAGCCGCGTCGACATCGACCGCGACGGGCCGACCTACACGATCGATACGCTCCGCGACCTGAAGACGGCGCGTCCCGACGCGGAACTGTTCTTCATCACCGGAGCCGACGCGATCGCACAGATCCTCGGATGGCGCGACCACGGCGAGCTGTGGGACCTCGCGCACTTCGTCGCGGTGTCGCGGCCCGGTCACATCCTGTCCACGGACGGACTGCCCGAAGAGGTGGTCAGCCGGCTCGAGATCCCGGCGCTGGCGATCTCGTCCACCGACTGCCGCGCCCGCGTGAAGAACGGACACCCGGTGTGGTACCTCGTTCCCGACGGGGTCGTCCAATACATTGCGAAGCACCACCTTTATCGGAGCGAGGCATGAGCACACCCGACCAGCCCGACACTCCGCAGCTGACGCGTCGTCAGCTGCGTGAGTTGCGCAACACCGCATCGACGCCCATCATCACGCCCGAAGACATCGAGCAGAGCCAGGCCGCCGAGCCGACACCGGCCGTCGTCGCGCCGCTGCCGCGCGCTGCGGAGCCGATCATCGCCGAGGTGCCGGCTGCGGCCGCCGACGTCGACCTGGGCTCTCCTGCGCTGACCCGACGCGCCAAGCGACAGCAGGAGCGGCTGCGCACGGCATCCGTGCCCGTGGTCAGCGAGGGCGAGGCCGCCGCGCCGGCCGAGACGGTGGCGGAAGAGACGCCGGAAGACGCAGGCGAAGCGCAGGATGCCGCGGCGCCCGCCGTCGACGAGGCGCCCGCTGTCGACGACACGCCCGCCGTTGTCGACGAGACGCCCGTCGTCGACGAGACGCCCGCCGTCGATGCGACCCCCGCTGTTGATGAGGCGCCCGCCGTCGACGTCACGCCCGCCGTTGACGAGACGCCCGTCATCGACGAAGTGCCGACCGCCGACGTCGACGCCGCGACGGAGCCGGCTGTCGATGCCGAGCTCGTGTTCGACGCGCCGGCCCCGGCCGCATCCGACGAGCACGACACCGACCACGCCGATGCCGTCGCCGCCGAGGACGTGCCCGCCGCCGACGATCCGCACGCCCTGTTCCGCCCGAAGGACGAGTCGGCCGAGGACGAGGAGGAGGGCCGTGAGGCGGAGCGTCCCGTCGTCGCCCCCACCTTCGGCTCCGGCCTGTTGTCGGGCGAAGGCGTCGAGCTCGAGCTGCCGGCATCCTTCGACCAGCTGCTGGGCCGAGGGAGCACCGCAACGGGTGCGCTGTCGGCGCCGAACGCGCTGATCCTGTCGCAGACCCCCGAGACCGGTTCATTCACGTCGCCGATCGCGTCGACCGGTGAGGTGCTGATCACTGGCACCTTCTCGCTGCCCGACTCGTTCGGGGCGACGGGGACCATGCCCGGCGCCGCCGACAACAAGGAGACCGACGCGGTCCTCGTCGACGGCGAGCTGCCCGCATCGTCGTCGCCGACTCCCATCGCGGCGAGCTCGGCGATCAGCACCATCAAGAGCGCGGAAGACATCATCAAGCCGCCGGCTCCCGAGAAGGGCAGCCGGCTGATGCTCGCCCTCGTCATCACAGCCGGTGCCCTCGCGCTCGCGCTGACCGGCGTCTTGATCGTCGCACTCGTGACGGGAGCCATCGGATGACCGCCGCAGCGCGCACACGCGAGCTCGTCCAGATCGCGGCCGCCGCCGCGGAGAGCAAGGGCGCCGAGGATCTGCTGGCGTTCGACGTCTCCGAGCCTCTGCCGCTTGTGGACGTCTTCCTCCTGGCGACCGGGTCGAGCGAGCGCAACGTGGCCGCCATCGCGGATGCCGTGGAGGAGGCGATGCTGGAGCAGGGCGTGAAGCGCCTGCGTCGCGAGGGTCGTCAAGAATCGCGCTGGGTGCTGCTGGACTTCGGCGACCTCGTCGTGCACGTCTTCCACGAGCAGGAGCGGGTGTTCTACGGCCTGGAGCGGCTGTGGAAGGACTGCCCGGTCGTTCCGATCGAGAGCACCGCACCGGCCGCGACGGAGTAGCGGGTGGTCATCGCCTGCCCGGAGATGTAGTAGCATCGAAGGGTTGCCGCGACGGCGGTGACAACCCAGAGATTGGGCCTGTGGCGCAGCTGGTAGCGCACCTGCATGGCATGCAGGGGGTCAGGGGTTCGAGTCCCCTCAGGTCCACCACGACAAGCCCCCGGACAACCGGGGGCTTTCGCTTTTCGCCGCCGCGGAGCGGTGGGTGAGATCCGCGGATCCGCCATTCCTGAGTGAATGCTGGGCGCGTCCGCCTTTCGGGAGTAGCGTCTGCCTATGGGCCGTCGATGACGACGGCACGTTCCTCAGGATGGAGTTCACCCATGAAGTTCTTCCAACGGCTCGGCAGATCGATCATGCTGCCGGTCGCGGTCCTCCCGGTCGCGGCGATCCTCTCCGGTATCTCTTACTGGATCAGTTCGGCCGCCGGTGGCGCCAACATCGTCTCGGCGTTCCTGGGCGCGGCCGGTGGTGCGCTGCTGGACAACATGCCCCTGCTGTTCGCGGTCGGCATCTCGATCGGGATGGCGAACAAGACCGACGGCACGTCGGCTCTCGCGGGCCTCGTGTCATGGCTCACGATCACGACCCTGCTCTCGCCCGCCACGATGCAGAACCTGCTCGGCCTTGACGACGTCGCCGACGTGAACCCCGCCTTCGGCAAGGTGCAGAACGTGTTCGTCGGCATCCTCGCCGGTCTCATCGGCGCCTGGTGCTACAACAAGTTCAAGGACACGAAGCTCCCCGACGCGCTGTCCTTCTTCTCGGGCAAGCGCTCCGTCGCGATCGTCACCGCCGGGGTCTCGCTGGTCGCCGCGGTCGTGCTCATGTTCGTGTGGCCGGTCGTCTACGGCGCGCTCGTCACGTTCGGCGAGTGGATCTCGACCATGGGACCGTTCGGTGCCGGGCTCTACGGCTTCATGAACCGCCTGCTCATCCCGACGGGGCTGCACCACGCGCTGAACTCCGTGTTCTGGTTCGACGTCGCCGGCATCAACGACCTCGTGAACTTCCTCAACGGCACCGGCACCTACGGTGTCACCGGACAGTACATGGCGGGCTTCTTCCCGATCATGATGTTCGGTCTGCCCGGCGCTGCGCTGGCGATGTACCTGACCGCCGACAGCAAGCGCAAGAAGGTCACCTACGGCATCATGCTCTCCGCGGCGATCGCCTCGTTCTTCGTCGGCGTGACGGAGCCGCTGGAGTTCTCCTTCATGTTCGTCGCGCCGTGGCTGTACCTCATCCACGCCGTCTTCACCGGAATCTCGGTCATGGTGGCGGCGATGCTGCCCACACGCCTCGGCTTCGGCTTCTCGGCCGGCTTCATCGACATGGTCCTGCAGTGGACGAACCCCATGGCCCAGAACCCGTGGATCCTCCTGCTGCTGGGCGTCGGGTGGTTCTTCATCTACTTCGGCACGTTCTACTTCTTGATCAAGCGCTTCAACCTGAAGACGCCGGGTCGCGGTGATGAGCTCGACGAGCAGGATGCCGACAATCTCGGCACCAGCCTCACCGGCTACCACGGAACCGCCGAGAAGTTCATCGCCGCGCTCGGCGGCAAGGACAACATCATGGACGTCGACAACTGCGCAACCCGCCTGCGCATGGAGATCGCGGACACCTCGAAGGTCGACGAGCACGCCCTCAAGCGCGCCGGCGCGGCGGGCACGATCAAGCCCGGCGGCCACAGCGTGCAGGTGGTCTACGGCCTCAACGTGCAGTTCGTGAAGGACGCCATGGAGGACATCATCAACGACCGCACCGAGCGGATCGAGGCGTTCCGGGGGGCGAGCGCGGCAGAGACAGGCGCGGTAGCCGGGATGCTCGCACCCGGCGTCGGCGGCGCGGCGATCGCCGCAGGCGCCGCCATCGAACAGCACGAGCACGCAGCCACCGACACGCCCGCCATCGTCCGCCTCCGTCAGCCGGTGGCGGGGACGGTCGTTCCGCTGTCCGAGGTCCCCGATCCCATGTTCGCGCAGGGCACGATGGGCCCGGGCATCGCGATCGATCCCACCGGCGACACGATCGTCGCGCCCGCCGACGCGACCGTCGCCTCCGTGTTCCCGACCGGTCACGCGATCGGTCTGGCGCTCACGGACGGCACGGAACTGCTGATCCACGTCGGCATCGACACCGTCGACATGAAGGGCGACGGGTTCGAGACGCTGGTCAAGGCGGGCGACGCCGTCACGGCGGGCACGCCGCTGCTGCGGTTCGACGCGGGAAAGATCCGCGCTGCCGGCCACTCCGCGGTCACGCCGATCATCGTCCTGAACAACGAGAGCGTGACCGTCGAGCTCTCCTGATCGACCGATCGCTGCGGCGGGCGTCAGAAGGCGCCCGCCGCAGCGGCGTGTCAGGAGACCGGCTCGATGAGCTCGGGCCCGTTGTTGCGCACGTTGCCGACGGCGCGGTCTACCTCCCGCATCGACAGCGAATCCACGAGTGCGGGTGCCGCGTCGATCGCCGCGTCCAGCAGGTCGCCGACGTTCTCGGTGGTCGGGTCGAGCCAGACATCCGCGTAGTCGCCGTCGATGAACAGCGGCATGCGGTCGTGCACCGAGCCGAGGGCGCCGATCGAGTCGCGCGTGAGGATCGTGAAGCTCAGCAGCCAGCGCGTCGGATCGTCGTCGCTCTTCGCGGGATCCTTCCACCACTCGTAGAGGCCGGCGAAGAACAGCGGCCCGTCATCGATCGGGTGGATGTAGTACGGCGTCTTGACACCGTCTTCGGTCTTCCACTCGTAGTAGCCGGATGCCGGCACGACAGCGCGCCGCTTGATGAGCGCTTGTCGGAACATCGGCTTGTCCTCGACCTCTTCGGCACGGGCGTTGAAGGCCTTCGACCCGATGCCGGGATCCTTCGCCCAGGCTGGGACGAGACCCCATCGGGCCGCCTCGAGCCGGCGCGTGGGCGGCTCGGTCTTGGCGGAGTCGAGCACGATCGCCACGCGATCGGTCGGCGCGATGTTGTACGACGGGGCCGGCAGATCATCGCCCTGGATATCGACCCGCAGCACCCCCACCAGCTCGGAACCGGCGTTTGCCACCACGAAGCGTCCGCACATGCGGCCAGCCTACGCGCCGCCTCCGACACCGTCGGCGTCGCGGTCCACCACGCCGATCTCACTCAACCGGTCGAGCAGGCCCGCACCGTCATCGCCCGTCACCCACGGCACCCCGGCGGCGGAGTGGTCATTGACCGCCGTGCGACCGCCGGCCAGCACGGCCTCCGTCGGCGACAGCCGGCGGATCGCGACGGCGGTGACGTGATCGGGGAACTCGCTCGTGAACGACGTGTACAGGTCGTCGTCGTGCTGGCCGTCATCGCCGATCAGCATCCACTTCACGTGAGGGAACTCCCGCGCGAGGCGCCGGAGGTTCTCCTCCTTGTGCGCGCGACCGCTGCGGAACCACCGATCGTGCGTGGGGCCCCAGTCGGTCAGCAGCAGAGCACCGGGCGGGAACAGGTGCCGCCGGAGGAAGCGCTGCAGCGTCGGCGCGACGTTCCAGGCTCCCGTGGAGAGGTAGACCACGGGCGCGCCGGGGTGATCGCGCACGAGCCGCTCGAGCAGCACCGCCATCCCGGGGACCGGCTGGCGGGCGTGCTCGTTGAGCACGAACGAGTTCCACGCCGCGACGAAGGGCCGGGGGAGCGCGGTGACCATCACGGTGTCGTCCACATCGGAGACGACCCCGAACCGGACGTCCGAGCCGACGATGAAGACGCGCGTCTCGAAGGGCTCAGAACCCTCCACGGTCATCGTCACCGGCTGCCAGCCGGGCTTGAGCGTCGCCGGCAGCACCGTGTCGATCACCCCGCCGCGGTCGGCGACCACCTCGTGGCTGACGCCGTCCACGATCACGGTGACCTGCGCGAAGCCCACGGGCACCGCGGCGAAGCTGCGCCAGCCGCGCACACCGGCGTACTCGCCGGCCGAGCGCGTGCGCACCGACGGCGCGATGAAGACGCGCCCGAGCACCCGGACCCAGTCCTCCCCGCCGTAGCCGGGGTAGCCGGCGACGGTCGCCCGCTGACCGCGGGCCCGCGCGCGGCGTTCGCGCCAGGCATGGAAGCGGTATTCGAGACGAGCGAGCCAGAGGACCTTCGCGCGGGGTGCGGGTTCGGCGGGCATCGATTCAGTCTCCCATGCCGTCCTGGGAATGCTCACCGGTCGCGGTGTGCTCCCCGGCATCCGCCCTCATGTGACGGGCCTCACGGGCCACGATGATGCGCTTGGCGACGTACGCCAGCACGAGGAACACCACGATGACCGCGACGAAGAGGTACCCCGCGAAATGCAGCCGGTCGGCGAGCTCCCGATACGTGCCGGCGGCGGCGGCCGCGACGCTGACGTACGCGATGGCCCACACGGTGCAGGCGGGGGCCGTCCACGCCAGGAAGCGACGGTAGGCGAAGCCGCTCATGCCGACCGTGAGCGGAACGAGCGAGTGCAGCACGGGGAGGAACCGCGACAGGAAGATGGCCGGCCCGCCGCGCCGGCGCAGATACAGCTCCGCCCGCACCCAGTTGTGCTCACCGATGCGAGCGCCGAGCTTCGAGAAGCGGATGCGGGG
>JAEYAG010000248.1 GCA_023451265.1 Actinomycetes bacterium
GACCTCGACGGCTGGTGCCTCGGCGACCGCGACGGCCGCGCACAGTGGCTCACGGCCCTGTACCGCACCGCGGCACTGCGCCGCGCGGCGGCGGCGCTGCCGGATGCCGGGACGCACGCCTCGGTGCGGACACTCGTCGGGCCGCTCCGGCTCGAGCTCATCGCCGCCGGGCCGGCGACGGACGATATCGACACGTGGGACGATGCCGAGCGCGCCGGTGCGCGCCCCCGGCCCGTCCCGACCGCGCTTCGCACCCCCACGAAGGAGACGCCATGAGCGATCGCACTCTTCCCCCCGAGGCCCTGGACGCATGGGCCGCCGCGCTGCGCGAGCGCTTCGGCCTCGCCGACGACGACCTGCCGATCGCGCTCATCCTCGACCTCGCCCGTGACGTCGCGAACGGGGTGGCGCGACCCGCCGCGCCGTTCAGCGCGTTCGCAGCGGGGCTCGTCGCGGGTCGCGCGGGCGGCTCTCCCGACGACGTCCGGGCGGCGGTCGCCGCGGTGACCGAGCTTGCCGCGGGCTGGGACGACCGCCCATGACGCAGGTGCGCTACTTCGCCGCGGCGGAGGAGTTCGCCGGCCGCGCCACCGAGCAGCGCGACGACGCGACGCTCGGCGCGCTGCGTCGCACCCTCGCGGCGGACTACCCCGCGCTCGGCGCGATCCTCCCCCGCTGCGCCGTGCTCGTGGACGGCCGTCGCAGCGACGACGAGACGGCGCTGGGGGCGGCATCCGTCGTCGACGTGCTCCCCCCGTTCGCCGGGGGCTGAGCCCCGCCGGGTCTCACCGCTCGTCCGACGCCCTCAGCCGCCGATGCCCTTCCAGAGGGCCTCGCCGTCGTCGGTCCACTGCTTCTTCCACACCGGCAAGGACCGCTTGATCTCCTCGATGACGTCGCGGCAGATCGTGAACGCGTCGCCTCGGTGCGCCGTGCCGACGGCGATGACGACGGCGGCGTCGCCCACCGCGAGCCGCCCCTCGCGGTGACTGACCGCGACGATCGCACGGCGGTCGCCGATCGCGCTCATCGCGATGTCGTGCAGGGTGGCCTCGGCATCCGGATGCGCGGAGTACTCGAGCGCCACGACGGGACCGGCGGCCTCGGGGTCCTGCGCGCGGACGGTGCCGATGAAGCTCGTGACGGCGCCGACCCACGGCTGCTCGACGGCGGCGAGGTGCGCGGCGGCGTCGAGCGGCGCGTCCGAGATGCGGGCGATGGCGATGGTCATGCGTGATCGGCCCCTTCGAGCTGGTGGACGACGTGCGCCGCGACCGCCACGACGACGGACATGCCGGTCGCGACGGCGCGCGGCGAACCGGGCAGGTTGACGATGAGGGCGCGTCCGGCGACGCCGGCGATGCCGCGCGAGAGGAGGGATGCCGGGGTGTCGGCGAGGCCGCGGCGACGCAGCTCCTCCGCGATCCCCGGCACCTCCCGCTCGATCACGCGTGCGGTCCCCTCCGGGGTCTCATCGCGCGGCGACAGTCCTGTGCCGCCCGTCGTGACGACGACGCGGGCGCCGACGGCGATCGCGTCGCGGAGCGCCTGGGCCACGGCATCCGCCCCGTCGGGGACGACGGTCGCGTCCGCGCACGCGAACCCCGCCTCGCGCAGTTGCGCGACGGCGATGGGGCCGCTGGTGTCGGGTCGCACACCGGCGGCCGACCGGTCGGAGACGGTGATGACGGCGGCGGGGATGCTCACCCGCCCAGGCTACGCCGCGGCGGGGCGCCCGCCCCGGCGCGACCACCGGGGGAAACACGACGGATAATCGAAGCATGCCCCGTCGGATGCACGCCCACCGCGGCCTGGCCCAGCCCAGCCGCCTGCAGGTCGTCGCGCTCGTCATGGAGCAGCCGGGCCTCTCGCTCGCTGACCTCTCCGCGCAGACCGGGCTGCACGCCAACACGCTGCGCGACCACGTCCGCGTGCTCACCGAGGAGGGACTCATCCGCAGCGAGGTCGAGCATCGCGCGACCCGCGGCCGGCCGCGCGCGCTGTTCTACCCGGTCGATGCGACGACCGTCAACGAGGCGGCCCAGCGGCGCGTCGACGACGCCAAGCGGCACGGCGACCTGCTGCGCCGCATCGACCCGGCGACGACGCCCGATCCCGCCATCGCGCAGGACCCGGATGCCGTGCACCAGCTCGACGCGCTGTACGAGCACCTCGACGAGCAGGGCCTCGACCCCGCCCCCACCGACGACGACCTCGAGCTGGCGCTGCGCCCGTGCGCGTTCCACAGCCTCGTCGCCGAGCATCGCGAGGTGCTGTGCCGCGTGCACGAAGGGCTCATCCGCGACGTCCTCGACCGCGCCGGCGGCCCCGTCGAGGTCGACCGCCTGCTGCCGCTCGTGAACGACCACCGCTGCGAGCTCATGCTGAAGCTGCGCCCGCGGGACTGACGCTACGGCTTCGGTGCCGCCTTCGCCGGCCGGGCGTCGCGCAGCATCCCCGCCACGACGAGCGCGCCGGCGCCCACGAGGACGAGCAGCCACAGTCCCAGCGCGTACGAGTTGGTCGCCGCGTTGTAGGTCGCGCCCATGACGAGCGGGGGGAAGTAGCCGCCGAGGCCTCCCGCCGCCGCCACGACGCCGGTGACCGCGCCGACCTTGTCGGGCGGGGTCGACGGCCCCACCCACGCGAAGACGGCGCCCATGCCGAGCCCCATCGCCGCGGCCATGAGGAGGAAGACGACGCCGGTCAGCACGCCCTCCGGCGGCTGCTGCCCCACGATGTAGGCGGCCGCGACGATCCCGGCGAGCGAGATGAGCGAGATCACCTTCGGCCCGAACCTGTCGGCCAGCACGCCGCCGATCGGACGCGCGACGACGGCGGCGGCCGCGAAGAGGGCCGTCCGGGTCCCGGCACCGACGGCGTCGACGTCGGCGGGGTAGATCGTCAGCAGGTATTTGGGCAGGTACGTCGAGAACGCCACGAAGCCGCCGAACACGATGGCGTACAGGAAAGACATCTGCCACGTCACGGCGAGCTTCAGCGCCCCCGTGACCTTCGGCACGAGCGCCTGACGGCTGGGCTGCCAGGCGGGGGAATCCCGCAGGAAGAACCACACGACGATCGCCATCACGACGAGGATCCCCGCGATGACGAGATAGGTGGTCAGCGCCCCGATGGCCTGCGCGAGCCGCGGCGTGAAGAACGCGGAGACCGCCGTGCCGATCATGCCCATGCCGAAGATGCCATTGGCCAGGCCTCGACGCTCCGGCGGGAACCAGGCACTCGAGAACGGGATGCCGACGGCGAAGATCGTTCCCGCGACGCCGAGGACGAACCCGGCCACCACGAGCAGCCAGAAGCTGCCGAGCGCGCCGGCGAGCGCGACCAGCAGCACGGCGGGGACCGAGACCAGCAGCACGCCGGTGAACATGATGCGCCCGCCGAAGCGGTCGGTCATGGCGCCCACCACGATGCGGCCGAGCGCCCCGACGAGCACGGGCGTGGCGAGCATGAGCGAGATCTGGCCCTGGTCGAGTCCCATCTGCTGGCCGTAGATGTTCTGCAGCGGGGCGATCGACATCCAGGCCCAGAACCCCGCCGTGGAGGCGAGCGTCGCGAGGATGACCTGGGCGAGGCCGCCACGCAGATCGGATGAGGCGGGGGCGGAAGGCGTGCGCGTCACGGTCGACTCCATTCGTCCCGCTCACGGTAGCGCCGCAGGCACCCCTCGCCACAGGGGTTCACCGTTGTTATTTCCTGCCCGAGGCGCGCGAGATCTCGCACCCCCATTGTCTGCAACCTTCAGCCGGGATTAAATACGGTGTACGGCCCGCTCACGCGGCGCGAGGGTTTCGATACTGGAGACGCAGACCGGCAGCCAGGAGGACCGATGACGCCCGAGATCCGCACGACGCCCACGACCGACGGTCCTCTCGCCGACACGCTGCTCACGATGGGCAGGTTCCTGCATCGCGGCGAGACGAGCCCCGACCTGCGGTCGCTGTTCCTCGAGGGCGGCCGCTCGGGCGACGTGTTCTACCGCGATCGCTGGGCGCACGACAAGGTCGTCCGCTCCACCCACGGCGTCAACTGCACGGGATCGTGCTCGTGGAAGGTGTACGTCAAGGACGGCATCATCACGTGGGAGACCCAGCAGACCGACTACCCGTCGGTCGGCCCCGACTCACCCGAGTACGAGCCCCGCGGCTGCCCACGTGGCGCCGCCTTCAGCTGGTACACCTACTCCCCCACGCGCGTGCGGTATCCGTACATCCGCGATACGCTCGCCGAGCTGTACCGCGAGGCCAAGCGGACGCACTCCGACCCCGTCGACGCGTGGGCGTCGATCGTCGAGGATCCCGAGAAGTCGCGTCGCTACAAGAGCGCGCGCGGCAAGGGCGGCCTCATCCGCACGACGTGGGACGAGGCGATGGAGATCGCCGCGGCCGCGCACGTGCACACCGTCAAGGTGTACGGCCCCGACCGCGTCGCCGGATTCTCGCCGATCCCGGCCATGTCGATGGTCAGCCACGGTGCCGGCGCCCGGTTCCTCAACCTTCTCGGCGGCACGATCCTGTCGTTCTACGACTGGTACGCCGATCTCCCGGTCGCGAGCCCGCAGGTCTTCGGCGACCAGACCGACGTCCCCGAATCGGCGGACTGGTGGAACGCCGGGTACCTCATGATGTGGGGCTCGAACGTCCCCGTCACCCGCACCCCCGATGCGCACTTCATGGCCGAGGCGCGCTATCGCGGCCAGAAGGTCGTGACGGTCTCGCCCGACTACACCGACAACACGAAGTTCGCCGACGAATGGGTCGCCCCGCACCCCGGCACCGACGCGGCCCTCGCGATGGCGATGGGGCACGTCATCCTGACCGAGTTCTTCGTGCAGCGGCGCACCGAGCGGTTCGAGGACTACATGCGCCGCTTCAGCGACGCGCCCTACCTCGTCGCGCTGGAGGAGCACCCGTCGGGCCTCGTCCCCAGCAAGTTCCTCACCGCGAGCGACCTGGGCGGCGAGGCGGCGGCCGCACCGCGCGCCGACTTCAAGACCGTCCTGCTCGATCAGAACGGCGAGCCCGTCGTCCCGAACGGATCGCTCGGACACCGCTTCACCCCCGAGGACGAGGGCCGCTGGAATCTCGACCTCGAGGGCGTCGTGCCGCCGCTGTCGCTGCTCGACCTCGACGACACCACGGAGTCGGTCGAGATCGTGCTGCCCCGCTTCGACGTCACGCCTGACGGCAGCGACCAGGAGCACGCCGGCGGCACCGGCACGGTGACGCGCGGCGTCCCGGTGCGCCGCGTCGCGGGAAAGCTCGTCACGACGGTCTTCGACCTGCTGCTCGCGCAGTACGGCGTCGCTCGCGAAGGCCTTCCGGGCCAGTGGCCGACCGGCTACGACGACCCCTCGACCCCCGGCACGCCGGCGTGGCAGGAGGAGCTGACGAACGTCCCCGCCGCGCAGGCGGCGCGCATCGGGCGCGAATTCGCCGACAATGCCGAACGCTCCGGCGGCCGCTCGATGATCCTCATGGGCGCCGGCACGAACCACTGGTTCCACTCCGACACGATCTACCGCACGTTCCTGGCGCTGACGACGATGACCGGATGCCAGGGCGTCAACGGCGGCGGATGGGCGCACTACGTCGGGCAGGAGAAGGTCCGCCCGATCACCGGCTACTCGCAGTACGCGACGGCCGGCGACTGGAACCGTCCGCCGCGGCAGAACATCGGCACGGCGTTCTGGTACCTCGCGAGCGACCAGTGGCGCTACGACGGGCTCCCGGCATCCGCTCTCGCCTCGCCGCTCGCCCGCGGCCAGTTCGAGGACCGGACCACGGCGGACTGCCTCGTCGAGTCGGTCAAGCGGGGATGGATGCCGGCGTACCCGACGTTCTCCCGCAATCCGCTGGACCTGTGCGACGAGGCGGAGGCGGCCGGCAAGGAGCCCGCGCAGCACGTCGTCGACGAACTGACGGAGGGGAACCTCGCCTACGCGGTCGAAGACCCCGACGCCCCCGAGAACTTCCCGCGGGTCATCTCGATCTGGCGCGCCAATGTGCTGGGGTCATCGGGCAAGGGCAACGAGTACTTCCTCAAGCACCTGCTCGGCACCGACTCCGCCGTCCGCGCCCCCGAGTCGCCGGAGGGCTCGCGCCCGCGCGACATGGTCTGGCACGAGAAGGCGCCCGAGGGCAAGCTCGACCTGCTGATGACGGCGGATTTCCGCATGACGTCCACGACGCTGTTCAGCGATCTCGTGCTGCCCGCGGCGACCTGGTACGAGAAGTACGACCTGTCCTCCACCGACATGCACCCCTTCATCCACGCGTTCACCCCCGCGATCAACCCGCCGTGGCAGACACGCACCGACTTCGATCTGTTCGGGGCGCTCGCCGAGAAGTTCAGCGAGTACGCGGCCGTGCACCTGGGCGTGCGGAAGGACCTCGTCGCCTCGCCGCTGCAGCACGACACCGCCGACGTCATGGCGACCCCGCACGGCGTCGTCCCCGAGGACGCACCGCTCATCCCGGGCGTCACGATGGCCAAGCTCATCGTCGTCGAACGCGACTACCCCAACCTCTACGAGCGGTGGAAGACCCTCGGCCCGCTGACGGCGAAGCTCGGCATGACGACGAAGGCCATCACCTATCGGCCCGACCGCGAGATCGCGCAGCTGGCGCAGAAGAACGGCGTCGCGACGTCGGGCCCCTACACCGGCAGCGTGCTGCTGGACACCGACAAGAAGGCGTGCGAGCTGATCCTCGCCTTCTCCGGTACGAGCAACGGGCGCCTCGCCGTGCAGGGCTTCCGCGAGCTCGAGAAGAAGACGGGCCAGCGCATCGCGCAGCTCGCCGAGGACCACGAGGGCTCGCACATCACGTTCCAGGACGTGCAGATCCAGCCGCGCAGCGTCATCACCTCTCCCGAGTGGTCGGGGTCGGAGCACGGCGGCCGCCGGTACACGGCGTTCGCGATCAACGTCGAGCACTTGAAGCCGTGGCACACCCTGACCGGGCGCCAGCACTTCTACCTCGACCACGACTGGATGAGCGAGCTGGGCGAGAACCTCCCGGTCTTCCGCCCGCCGCTGGACATGCACCGCCTGTTCGACTCCGAGAAGGTCGGCACGACCAAGCGCATCGCGGGGCCTGGCTCCCCGGGCCAGACCGAGGTCACCGTGCGCTACCTGACACCCCACTCGAAGTGGTCCATCCACTCCGAGTACCAGGACAACCTGTTCATGCTGTCGCTGAGCCGTGGCGGTCCCACGATCTGGATGAGCCCGCAGGATGCCGCGAAGATCGGCGTCCGCGACAACGAGTGGATCGAGTCCTATAACCGCAACGGCGTCGTCGTCGCGCGGGCGATCGTCTCGCACCGGATGCCGGAGGGGACGGTGTACATGTACCACGCGAAGGACCGCACGGTCGACGTGCCGATCGCCGAGACGAGCGGTCTGCGCGGCGGCATCCACAACTCGCTCACGCGCATCCTCCTCAAGCCCAGCCACCTCATCGGCGGGTACGCCCAGCTGGCCTGGGCGTTCAACTACCTCGGTCCCACCGGCAACCAGCGCGATGAGATCACCGCGATCCGTCGCCGCAGCCAGGAGGTTCAGTACTGATGCGCGTCATGGCCCAGATGTCGATGATCATGAATCTCGACAAATGCATCGGCTGCCACACGTGCTCCGTCACGTGCAAGCAGGCGTGGACGAACCGCACCGGCGTCGAGTACGTGTGGTTCAACAACGTCGAGACCCGGCCTGGCGTCGGCTACCCGCGCACGTACGAGGACCAGGAGAAGTGGGGCGGCGGCTGGGTGCGCAACAAGCGCGGTCGGCTGAAGCTGCGCAGTGGCGGGCGTCTGGCGAAGCTCGCCCGCATCTTCTCGAATCCGAAGCTGCCGGAGATCCACGACTACTACGAACCGTGGACCTACGACTACGACATGCTGCTGAACGCTCCGAGCGGCGCGCAGACGCCGGTCGCGCGCCCCAAGAGCCTGCTCACCGGCGAGGACATGAAGATCTCGTGGTCGGCGAACTGGGATGACGACCTCGGCGGGTCGCTGGAGACGATGCAGGACGACCCGATCCTGCAGAAGATGAGCGACGAGGTGAAGGCCGAGTTCGAGAAGGCCTTCATGTTCTACCTGCCGCGCATCTGCGAGCACTGCCTGAACCCGTCGTGCGTCGCCTCGTGCCCCTCCGGTGCGATGTACAAGCGCGCCGAAGACGGCATCGTGCTCGTCGACCAGGACCAGTGCCGCGGCTGGCGCATGTGCGTCTCCGGATGCCCGTACAAGAAGGTCTACTTCAACCACCGCACCGGCAAGGCCGAGAAGTGCACGATGTGCTACCCGCGCATCGAGGTGGGTCTTCCCACCGTCTGCTCCGAGACGTGCGTCGGGCGCCTGCGCTACCTCGGGATCGTGCTGTACGACGCCGACCGGGTCGCCGAGGCTGCCGCCGTCGAGGACGACAAGGCCCTCCTGCAGGCGCAGCGCGACATCATCCTCGACCCGTTCGACCCCGCCGTCATCGAGGCGGCTCGGGCCGGCGACATCCCGGAGGACTGGATCGAGGCGGCGCAGCGCAGCCCCATCTGGAAGCTCATGCAGTACCAGGTCGCCCTGCCGCTGCACCCCGAGTACCGGACGATGCCGATGGTCTGGTACATCCCGCCGCTGTCGCCCGTCGTCGACGTCGTCACCGGATCCGGCAACGACGGCGAGGACGCGCGCACGCTGTTCGCGGCGATCGACAAGCTGCGCATCCCCATCGGCTACCTCGCGGAGCTGTTCACCGCGGGCGAGGTGGCGCCCGTCGATCTCGCCCTGCGGCGCCTCGCCGCGATGCGGTCGTACATGCGCGGCGTCAACCTCGACGACGAGCGCGACGAGCGCATCGCCCGCGCCGTCGGCATGAGCGGCGCGCAGATCGAGGAGATGTACCGCCTGCTCGCCATCGCGAAGTACGAGGAGCGCTACGTCATCCCGTCGGCGCACACCGAGCAGGCGCACGCGCTCGAGGAGATGGCGTGCTCCCTCGACTTCGACGGCGGCCCGGGCATGGGCGGCGCGGGTCCTTTCGGCTCGTCGAGCGGACCGAGCGTGCCGGTGGCGGTGGAGAACTTCCACATCCTCGCCGACCGGCAGACCGCCGACCGGCCGTCGACCCCGGGCCGGGTGAACCTCCTCAACTGGGACGGCAACGGCAATGCCGACGGGCTGTTCCCGCCGACCTCGATGACCGCCGTCCGCGAGACGGGCACGGGCACGGGCACGGGCACGAAGAAGAAGGATGCGACATGAGCTCGGTCCTCCCCCGCGTCACGCCGCGCCGCGCCCTGCCGCCGGAACTGCCCGCGCTGCGCCTGTCCGCCGCCGACCGCTCGCGCTCGCACATGCTCGCGTCGCTCCTGCTCGACTACCCGGATGCCGCGTGGTTCGCGCGCCTGCCCGACCTGCGCCCGCACGTGGCGGCCCTCCCGGCCGCGATCGCGGAGCCCCTGGCATCCTTCCTCGACCAGGCCGAGGCGGCCGGTGCGGCGGAGTGGCAGCGGCGCTACGTCACGACGTTCGACCTGAAGCGCAAGTGCAGCCTCTACCTCAGCTACTACGCGACCGGCGACACCCGCCGGCGCGGCGTCGCCCTGGTGACGTTCCTCGAGGCCTACCGCGCCGCCGGATGGGAGTTCGACGCCGACGACCTGCCCGACTTCCTCCCCGCGGTGCTGGAGTTCTCCGCGCGCGCCGACTCCGAGATCGCCGACGCGCTCATCGCTTCGCACCGCGAGGGCATCGAAGTGCTCCGTGCGGCCCTCGAGGGCATGTCGAGCCCGTGGGCGCTCATCGTCCGCACGATCACGCAGTCGCTCCCGCCGATCGACGCCCGCACGCGCGAACGCTACCTCGACCTCATCAACGAGGGGCCGCCGACCGAGACTGTCGGGCTCAGCTTCCTCGGACAGCTTCCGCCCTTCCAGCCCATCTCCCAGGAGTCGCTGTGACCGCTCTGCAGGCTATCCTCTGGGTCGCCATCCCGTACGCCTCGATCGCGGTGTTCATCGTCGGTCACATCTGGCGCTACCGCTACGACAAGTTCGGCTGGACGACGCGCTCGAGCCAGACGTACGAGAACCGGCTGCTGCGCTGGGGCTCGCCGATGTTCCACATCGGCATCCTCATGGTGATCGCCGGCCACGTCGTGGGGCTGTTCATCCCCCGCGAGTGGCTGTACGCGATCGGGATCAACGAGGAGATGTACCACTTCGGCGCGACGACCCTCGGCTCGTTCGCCGCCGTGCTCACGGTGGCGGGCCTCGTCATCCTCATCTACCGCCGTCGCACGGTGGGCCCGGTGTTCCTCGCGACGACCGTCATGGACAAGGTCATGTACGTCTTCCTCGCGGCGACCCTCGGCTTCGGTACGCTCGCGACGTTCGTCTACCAGGTGTTCGGCGGCGGCTTCCACTACCGCGAGACGATCTCGCCGTGGATCCGCAGCATCTTCCTGTTCCAGCCGCAGGCCGAGCTCATGACGGAGGTGCCGCTGCTGTTCCAGCTGCACGTGCTGACGGCGTTCGCCCTGTTCGCGCTGTGGCCGTTCACGCGCCTCGTGCACGTGTTCTCCGCCCCCGTCGGGTATCTCTTCCGGCCGTACATCGTGTACCGCTCGCGCGACACCGTGCGCGGCGCCCGTCCCGTCCGCCGAGGCTGGGACCCGGTGCGCACGCCCGATCCGGAGCGCCTGCACCGACCCTGACCGGTGGTGCGCCTGATCAGACCAGGCGCACCGGCACCGTGCGGAAGCCCGCGACGGGCGGCTGCTCCCGCTCGGGCTCGCCGGCCGGTTCGATGCGACCGGCGGCGAGGAGCGCCCGGACGAGCACCCGCAGCTCCGCCGTCGCCAGCAGGCGCCCGGGGCACACGTGCGGGCCGGTGCCGTACACGAGGTTCGCGGCGGCGTTGCCGTCGGGGTCGAATGCGTCGGGGGCGTCGAAGACGGCGGGGTCGCGGTTCGACGCGCGCCAGTCGATCACGACGACCTGACCGGCCGGGACGGGGCATCCGGCCACCTCGGTGGCGCGTGTCGCGCGGCGACGGTTGGAGACGAACGGGTCGTCGGCGCGGAGGATCTCGTCGATCGCGGCGTCGAGATCGTGATCGGATGCCGCGGCGAGATGCCCCTGGTGCTGCGGGTGCACCGCGAGCCAGTGCACGAGGACGCCGGTGCACAGCGCGAGCGAGCCGAGGTCGCCACCCGTGACGTTCCGGAGGATCGAGACCAGCTCGGCGTCGTCCAGCGGCGTACCGTCGGCGCGACGCAGCGCCATGAGGCGCGTCGTGACGTCGTCGCGCGGATGCGCCCGGCGACGACGCAGTAGCTCGCGGATGATGGCGTCGAACCGGTCGGCGACGGCCTTCGTCGCGGCGGGGTGCCCCGTGCGGGAGGCGACACGGTTGTCGGCCACCCACTCCAGCAGCGGTTCCTCCCACTCCGGCAGCCACCCCAGCCACGCCGACTGCGCGCGCACCGCGAACCGCGCCCCGAGGTCGGCGACGGCGCCGAAGACCTCACGGCTCGCGAGCGGCGCCACGACCTCGGCGGCGATCCGCTCGAGCTCCGGCTGCAGCGCCGCGACGGCGGCGGCGTCCATGAACGGGTCGAGCAGGTGCCGCATCTCGGCGTGCGCCGCCCCGTCCAGTCCGTTCGGCACCTGGAGGTGCCGCGACACGGCGCTGGAGAACGTGTCGGCATCCTGTGCGATGCGCACGGCCTCGGCGTGATCGCCGACGACGACCCTGCCCGCCTCGTCGGTCCGGACGCGGGTGCTCGCGAATTCAGTGCCCGACATGGAACACCCCCTTGGCGCCCTTCTCGGCGTCGCTCATGATGTGCGTGACGAAAGGATAGTTGCCCGCTTCGGGGAACGACAGCTCCACGAACCCGCCCTGCGCGGGCTGCAGCGCGAGCGCCTGCGATCCGCCCGGATCGTCGGGTCTCAGCGTGTAGGCCCCCTCGGCGAACACGGTGTCGAACTGGCCGCCGACGATGTGGAAGGACGATGCCGTGTTGGGACCGGCATCCAGCACCCACACTCGCACCCGCTCGCCGACCGTGGCGGGCAGCGGCTCGTACGCGTACTGGTTGGCGTAGCCGTTGAACGCGACGAGGTCAGGGGTCTGCGCGGCGATCTTGTCGGCGTCAGCGGTGCCGCCCTGCGCCCCCAGGTACATCTCGCCCTGCACGAGCACGTACTCGCGGTCGACGGGGGCGAGGTCCGGCGGGTCGATGATGACGGCGCCGTACATGCCGCCGGCGATATGCATCGACATGGGCATCGTCGAGCAGTGATACATCCAGATGCCCGCCTGCGTCGCGGTGAAGGTGTACGTGAGGGTCTCGCCGGGCTGGATCGTCCGCATCGGCTCGTCGGGCGCGAGCGCGCCGGCGTGGAAGTCGATCGAGTGACCGATCGAGCCCTCGTTGACGAGCGTGATCTCGAAGCGGTCGCCGATTCTGCCGCGGATGACCGGCCCCGGCGCGCTGCCGCCGAACATCCAGCGCGTCTGGGTGACGCCGGGCGCGACTTCGACCTCTTCCTCGGTGACCTCGAGCGTGAGGCGGTGGACGGTGTCGGCGGATGCCGGGGCCAGCGCCGCCGGCCACGGCGTGAACCCCGCGCCGGGCTCGGCCTCGAGGTCGATGTCGCGGGCGGCGTCGGCGGCGGATGAGCCCTCTCCGGCATCCATCCCGCCCATGTGATCGTGACCGTGGGCCGAGCCCGCGGCATCCGTCACCGAGGCGCCCGGGGCCGGGGCGCCGGTGACGACGACGGCGAGCTCCATGCCCATCTGCCGATGCCCGGCGATCGAGCACCAGCCCGCCAGGTCGGCGCCGACGACGCCGACCTCGACGGTCTCGCTCGCGCCCGGCGCGAGCCGCGCCGTGCGCACCCCGTTCGCGAAGGTGAGGTCGTGCACGTCGGTGCCGGTGTTATGGAACGTGACGACGAGTGCGTCGCCGTACGGCACCTCGATCTCGGCCGGCGTGAACCGCATGCCCTCGACCTCGACGGTCACGTCGGTGGTCTCGCCCGAGGCGACGACCGCCCCGCCCGCCGCGGTCGAGATGCCGACAGCGGCGGGGTCGGCGGCGACGCCGCCCGCGACGCACAGGGCCAGCACCGTGAACGCCGCAGCGACGGCGCCGACGCGGCGCGGTGGAGCGACGGGGGCGGTGGCCACCGGCATCCCGAGGCTCACCCGTCCACTGCGGTCCGGATTCGCGCCCTCGTCGCGGCGGACGCGGCGCCCCGCGACGACGGCGCGGACGGCGAGCACGACGAACGCGATGACGACGCCGAGCGCGGCGAACGAGAGCAGCACGCGCGCGACGGACGGCATCGGCAGCAGGTACAGCACGATGGCGCCGTTGAAGGCCGCGACGCGGAAGGCGGCGCCGCGGTCGAGCATCTCCGCACCGGCCTTCGCGGCGGCAGGGCTCCCGAGCGCGACCACGGGCAGCAGATAGCTGAGCGCCCCGAGCAGCAGCTGCACCGCGAAGCCGACGACGAGAGGGCCGAGCACCATGAGATAGCCGGCGCGCAGCAGCGCCCAATCCGGGCTGACGGCGCTCATCGCGGCGAGGGTCGCCGCCGCGACGACGACCCAGCCGAAGGCGGCGGCGAGGCTCCAGCCGGCGAAGGTCGCCGGGGGCATCGACCGCCCCTGTCGCCACCCCTCGATGCCGATCCGCAAGGCACCGGCGAGCCAGACGAGCATGCCGCCGGCGACGAGCAGACGCACGTCGAGGAGCGATCCGACCGCGGCGATCGCCAGCCCCGCGACGAGCACCGGCAGGGCGTGGCGGGCCGCGGCATCCGCGGTCTCGCCCATGCGCGCGTGCAGCACCGTCGGCCACAGCAGCACGAGGGTGCCGAGCGCGGTGAGGCCGATCCAGCCGTAGGCGTTGAGGACGAGGTGCGCCGTCACGAGCCGGTCGGTGAGGTCGGGGTCGCCCGCCGCCGACATCGTCGCGCCGATCGCGATGCCGCCGAGGAACACCGCCGCGGCGGCGACGTAGTAGCGCACGAGCGGCGAGAACCGCGCCGGCAGGGCGCGGCGCAGCTGCAGTGTCAGGATCACGCCGTGCGTCAGGATCGCGGCGCCGACGATCACCGCGCCGACGACGACGAGCATCGCGACACCGGAAAGGATGCCGGTGATCACGACCGCCGCGCCGAGCGTGTGCAGGCCGAGGCGCACGGCGAGGCCGGCCCGCCCGGCCGGGGCGGGGCGGCGCAGCAGGGTGTCGGAGAAGTGCTGCGACCACACCAGGATCGCGGCGGTGACGGCGCCCAGCAGTGGCACGTGGATCATGAGCCAGAGCGGCTGGGGCACGAAGCGGTGGATCGTGACGGCGACGATCGTGAGGACGACCCAGCCGAGCACGACCGAGTTCGTGAGCAGATACCAGTTACGCCGTGACACGCGCGCGGCTCCTCTCGATGCGGCCGTCGCGCAGCGACAGGGTGACCGCCGTCGCGCCGAACAGGATCAGGGCGGCGGCGGCGCCGATGCCGCCGGCCTGCAGCGCAGGCACCCAGCCCCATGCGTCACCCGCGACGACCCGGACGAGGAGTGCGGCCTGCAGCAGCGCGACGGGCGCGTACAGCGCGGGGTGGTACGGGATGCCGACGTGCAGCACGGCGGGGAGGATGACGGGAGCGTGGGCCATGATCATCGTGATCACGAAACCGAGGAAGATCGCGTGCGTCGTCGCGTCGTAGACGGCACCCTCGGTGCGCGCGCCGCCGAGCAGCCAGCCCGCGCCGGCGACGGCCAGCCACGCGTACCCCGCCAGGAGGCACACCGCGACGTAGCGCGGCAGCCCCGGCATCCGCACCGTCCGCCGCGCGACGTCGTACCGGACGAGCCACGCGACGAGGCCGAGCAGCACGAACCCCGCGACGGGCACGGCGACGACCGGGGCGGTCAGCGACAGCAGGCAGGCGGTGGCGAGGGCGAGTGCCAGGGCGAAGAGGACGCGTTCGGCACGGATGCCGGGGGCCGCGATTCGCGCGAGCTCGAGCCGCTCCCCCGCGATCGTGAGCACGAGGAATGCGGCGAGCAGGGGGACGAGAGGCGCAGGCGGCACCCCGCCGCACCACGCGACCGCGGCGAGAAGGCCGGCCGCCGCGTCGAGCGCCTGCACCGCGGTCGCCGTCATGGGCTGGCGGCGCCAGATCGCCCGGTACTGCAGCACGTGCACCGCGAGCCCCGCGACCGTCGCGGCCTGGGCGGCGGGGAGCGGCACAGGCGTGACGGCGGCGATCGCACCGATGGCGAGGAGCGCGGGCGCGGCGTACGCCCAGCCGGCGCGCAGTGCGACGGCACGCTCGAGGCTGATGAGGGTGCCGACGAACCCGAAGACGAGCAGCGGCGCGTGCAGGTCGGCGAGCCGGTCGGAGAGGATCGGCAGGGGCAGACCGAGCAGCAGGAGCCCCGCGATGAGTCCGAGCACGAGTGCCGCCGCGGCGGGGAGCACCAGCAGCAGGCGGGCGCGGGACGCCACGCCGGCGCGGGACGATGTGTCCATACCACAACGCTAGCCCGCGGCGCGGAGACCCCCGCCGGTCAGGCCGTGTTTATTCGGCCGCGGCCGGGGCCGCGCGGCCACACTCGCGCGCTGTCGAAATCAGCACGCGCGGTCGAGACCTTCAGGCGCGCGTGCCGATTTCGATAGCGGAACCGACGGCGGGCACCGCGGCATCCGCCTCGGCGGCTGCCGTGATCCGCGCCGCCATGCCGCGGAAGATGAACCCGTGGAACGGCAGCACAGCGAGCCAATACAGCCGCCCGGCGAGCCCGGAGGGGAAGAACACCGCGCGCTGCCGGTACCGCGCGCCGCCGCCGTCCCCCTCCGGCTCGCACTGCAGATCCAGCCACGCGAGCCCCGGCACGCGCATCTCGGCGCGCAGCCGCAGCAGCCGGCCCGGTTCCACCCGCTCCACCCGCCAGAAGTCGATCGCGTCGCCGACGGCGACGCGTCCGCGGCTGCGGCGTCCGCGCGTGAGGCCCACCCCACCGACGACGCGGTCCATCCAGCCGCGCAGCGCCCACAGCAGCGGCGCGGAGTACCAGCCGTTCTCGCCGCCGATCCCCGCGATGACGGCCCACAGCCGCTCCGGCGATGCGG
This sequence comes from Actinomycetes bacterium, assembly GCA_023451265.1. Lineage (GTDB taxonomy): Bacteria > Actinomycetota > Actinomycetes > Actinomycetales > Microbacteriaceae > Microbacterium. Next base: position 16,178 of record JAEYAG010000248.1, read on the forward strand.
TCGTCGCGGCGCTCCGCACATCCGTGTACACGGTGCGGCCGGCCCAGTCCGGGTCGCTCGGGAGGGGATCCGACGGGATGCCGGTGAGCTCGGCATCCTGCCAGCTCGTCTCCACGGTGTCCGCCTCGACGCGGCCGAGGGCGAGCGCGACCGCCCGCCGGTAGGGAGTGAGGCCGTCCGCCGGGGGCGCGATGAGCGCATCGACGGCGTGGTCGTCCATGACGCACTCGTGCACGAGCGACGCGATGAGCGGCCGGGCGATCGCGCGCGGCACGGGCGTGACGAGGTTGACCCAGTGCGACGCGAGTCCGGGCGTCAGCACCGGCAGCGCCGCGATCGCCCGCTGCGGCAGACCCGCCTCGACCGCGTAGCCGTTCATCATCTGCCCGTAGCGCAGCACGTCGGGACCGCCGATGTCGACGGCGCGGGTGACCGCGGCATCCACCCGCGCGGCGCCCAGCAGGTAGTGCAGCACGTCACGGATCGCGATCGGCTGGATGCGGTTGCGCACCCACCGCGGCGCGGGCATGTACGGCAGCACTTCGGTGAGGTGCCGGATCATCTCGAACGACGCCGACCCCGACCCGATCACGACGCCCGCCTGCAGCACGAGGGTCGGCACGCCGCTGGCGAGGAACACCTCGCCTACCGCGACGCGCGATCGCAGGTGCGGGCTGAGGTCGACGCCCCGCGGATGCAGGCCACCGAGGTAGACGATCCGACCGACGGATGCCGCGGCCGCCGCCTCGGCCACGGCGTGCGCCGCGGCGAGGTCGGCCGCCTCGAAGCCCCGGCCCTGCCCCATCGAATGGATGAGGTAGTACAGCACGTCGACGTCGTCGCACGCGGCGGCGAGCGCCGCGGCATCCGTCGCCGATCCCTCGACCGCGTCGACGCCGTCGCCCCACTCGAACGCGGCGAGGCGCGCGGCGTCGCGCACGAGCACTCGCACGCGATACCCGGCGGCGAGAAGTCGCGGCACCAGGCGCCCGCCGATGTATCCGGTCGCGCCGAGCACGAGCGCCCGTGGGGCGGTTCCGTCGTCTCGGGGCCGCGTCCGCAGGTCGGGCTCACGCCCCGTGGGGGCCGACAACGCACTCATGACTGCGAGCGTAAGCGCGCCGCCGGCGCCCGGACGAGTGGCTTGCGCGGTCGGCACGCGCGAGGTAGGCGGCGGGGGCGCCACGTCGGCGGCGCCGCGGACTCAGCGGCGGCCGGTGCCGAACATGCCGCGGATGACGGAGTTCAGGATCGTCTGCGTCGTCTTGGACCCGAGCACCTGCTCGATCGGCGACTTCTCGACCTTGCGCGCCGTGCGCGTGCGCGAGGTGCCGCCCGACGCCTTCATGAGCCGGTCGTACTCCTTCTGCCGCTCCTTCTCGGCGGCGGCATCGGCCTTCGCGATCGCGGCCTGCTGCTTGGCGTACTCGGCATCCGCCTTCGCCTTCGCGGCCGCCGCCTCCTCGGCGGCCTCCGCCTCGGCGGCGGCGTTCATCTTCGCGGTGAGGATCTCGCGCGCCGACTCCCGGTCGATCGCCGTGCCGTACTTCGCGAGCAGCGGCGACGCGTGCACGGCCCGCTCGATGTCGGGGTCGGGCGTCGGCGACATCAGCCCCTGCGGCGCCCGCAGCCGGGTCCACGCGACGGGTGTCGGGGCGCCCTTCTCGCTCATGACGGTGACGATCGCCTCGCCCGTACCGAGCTCCTGCAGCACCCGCTCCAGGTCGTAGCCGCTCTTCGGGTACGTGCCGACCGTCGCGCGCAGCGCCTTCGCATCGTCGGGGGTGAACGCGCGCAGCGCGTGCTGCACGCGCGACCCGAGCTGGGCGAGCACGTCGGACGGCACGTCCTTCGGCGTCTGCGTCACGAAGAACACCCCGACGCCCTTCGAGCGGATGAGGCGGACCGTCTGCGTGATCGCCGCGAGGAAGTCCTTCGACGCGTCCTTGAACAGCAGGTGCGCCTCGTCGAAGAAGAACACGAGCTTGGGCTTGTCGGCATCCCCCACCTCCGGGAGGATCTCGAACAGCTCCGCCAGCAGGTACATGAGGAACGTCGAGAACAGCGCCGGCTTGTCGGCGACACCCGGCACCTCCAGCAGCGACAGCACGCCGCGCCCGTCGGGTGCGGTGCGCAAGAAGTCGCGGACGTCGAACTCCGGCTCGCCGAAGAACACGTCGGCGCCGTCGTCGGCGAAGGTGATGAGCTCGCGCAGGATCACCCCTGCCGTCGCGGCGGACAGCCCGCCGAGCGCCTTCAGCTCCGCCTTGCCCTCGTCGCTCGTGAGGTACGTGAGCACGGCGCGCAGGTCCGACAGGTCGACGAGCGCAAGGCCGTTCGCGTCGGCGTAGTGGAACACGAGTCCGAGGCTCGACTCCTGCGTCGCGTTGAGGCCCAGCACCTTGCTCAGCAGCAGCGGGCCGAACCCGCTGACGGTCGCCCGCACCGGCACCCCCTTGCCGATGCCGCCGAGCGCGAAGTACTCCGTGACGGATGCCCTGGGCTTCCAGTCCTGGCCGATCGCCTGCGTCCGGGCGAGGAGCTTGTCGCTCGGCTCCCCCGGCGTGGCGACACCGGAGAGGTCGCCCTTGATGTCGGCGGCGAACACCGGCACGCCCTTCTCTGCCAGTTGCTCGGCGAGGCCCTGCAGGGTGCGGGTCTTGCCCGTGCCGGTCGCTCCGGCCACGAGTCCGTGGCGGTTCATCATCGCCAGCGGAATGCGGACCTGCGCCGCCGGCACCGGCTCGGTGTTCATGAGCGCGCCGAGGTCCAGAGTCGCCCCCTCGAACGTGTAGCCCTTCGCGACCGCCGCGACCTCGTCGGCGTCGAGCGGGCCCTCGGATGCCGTGGCCTCGGCATCCGGTGTGGCATCCGGTGTCGCAGCACCCGCCCCACCCGCCGGCGCCTCCCCGGCCGCCGGCGCCTCCCCGGCCGCCGGCGCCTC
>JAEYAG010000075.1 GCA_023451265.1 Actinomycetes bacterium
CTGCGAGGTGACCTCGGTGCGTTCGCCGGTGAGGCCTGCCGCCGCGGTGCGGGTCAGTCGGGTGTCGCCGAGGGTCACGCGCCCTCCCGGCGGGTGGGCGGCGGCACGTCCAGCAGCACCTGGCCGATGACGGCCTCCTGCGTCACCCCGTCGAACTCGGCCTCCGGGTGCAGGATGAGCCGGTGGGCGAGCACCGCGACCGCGAGCCGCTTGACGTCGTCGGGCGTGACGTAGGTGCGGCCGTGGGCGGCCGCCGACGCGCGCGAGGCGCGGGTGAGGGCGAGGGCGCCGCGGATGCTGACGCCCAGACGCACCTCGTCGGCCGAGCGCGTGCCGTCCACGAGACGGGCGATGTAGTCGAGCACGAGCGCGTCGACGTAGACGTCGGCGGCGAGCTCGGCCATGCCGGCGAGCGCGCCGGGGGTGATCACCGGCGCGAGCTCGGCGGTCGCGACGGCGGCCTGGTCGAGGATGCGCACCGTCGCGGCGTGGTCGGGGTAGCCGAGCGAGGTCCGCAGCAGAAAGCGGTCCAGCTGCGCCTCGGGCAGCCGGTAGGTGCCGGCCTGCTCGACGGGATTCTGGGTCGCCAGCACGAGGAAGGGCCGCCCGACATCGCGGGTGACGCCGTCGATCGTGACGCGCCCCTCCTCCATGACCTCCAGCAGCGCCGCCTGCGTCTTCGGGCTCGCGCGGTTGATCTCGTCGGCGAGCACGATGTTGGCGAAGATGGGCCCGGCGTGGAACTCGAATGCGCCGGTCTTCTGGTCGTAGACGGTGATGCCGGTGATGTCGCCGGGGAGGAGGTCGGGCGTGAACTGGATGCGGGTCGTCGTGCCCTGCACCGACTGCGCCACCGCGCGCGCGAGAGATGTCTTGCCCGTGCCCGGCACGTCCTCGATGAGGACGTGCCCCTCGCTCAGCATCGCCGTGAGGACGAGCTCGACGACGTGCCGCTTGCCGAGGACGGCGCGCTCGACATTGTCGGCCAGCTGGGAGAACGTCTGGGCGAACCAGGTCGCCTGCTCGGTCGTGATCGTCATGGGGTGCTCTCCTGGGGGGAAGGGGTGCAGCGGGCGGACAGCTGTGCGGTGGCGTCGTCCAGGCGCCAGCCCTGGCGCGACCAGTCGACCTCGACGGCGATGCCGGTGACCTGCACCGCGGCGTCGGGGACGAGCCAGGGGGTCTCGCCGGCCGGCAGGACCTCGCCGTTCTCGTCGAGATAGGTGATGCGGCTCGCGTCGAAGGTGATGGCGGCCAGCGATCCCGTGGAGCTCGACGTGCGGGTGAGCTCGCTGCCGCCGGTGCAGGCGCCGAGGCCCCAGCTGGCCTGCACCTGGTAGGGCGCGCTGCCGGCGGCGGGACTGACCGTGCCCCAGGCGGACTGCCACCAGCCGGAGGTGTGCTCGTAGCGCACCTGGATGCGCGGATCGGTGTCGAAGACGGTGCTGCCGGGCCAGCCGCTGAAGGCGACGACGTTCTCGTTGGGGACGGCCTCGCGCGAGGTCGGCTGCTGGTCGATCGTCCACGTCGCGCGGTTGCCGTCGACGTGGGCGGTCGGTCCGACGACGAACGTGTATCCGGTGGGCGCCGCCCCGCTCTGCACGGCGCGCACCTCGGCGGTCGTGGTCGTGCTGCCGAACGAGCGACCGTCGAACCACGACTCCGCGCACAGCACGAACGTGTAGAGGCGCCCGTCGTCGAGGCCGCGGAAGACCTCAGGCGAGCCGTTCGGCGATGTGCGGCAGGTCTGCCCGTCGGGCACGATGCCGTACCGGACCGTCGCCCCGTCGCCGCCGGGAGTGGCGGTGCCGGTCGCCGTCACGTCGACCTTGCCCCGGCCGACGTTGACCGCCGACAAGGTGAGCGCGGGCGACGTGGGCGCGCCGATGCCGTGCGCGAGGACAACCATCGACCCGGGCGCGGGCCCCGGCAGGCCCGGCGGCACATCGTAGCGCGACAGCGGCGTCACCGTCACCGGGGTGTCGGTGTTCGCCCCGACCCGGAAGGACGCCACCGCCATCTGCGTCTGATTCGGCGCGACCGCGACCGTCTGCGTCTCCCCCGCGGGGCTGCTGATCTGCAGCGCACCGGTGTTCGCAGCATCCACACCACGGATCGTCAGCGACGCGACCCCGCCCTCGGGACCGGCGACGACGGGCGTGGCGATCGCATCGGTGGGCGCGGCGGGCGGGTCGTAGGCCCACGCCGTGGTGCGCACCGCGGCCCGCGAGAAGCCGACGGCGTTCGTGGCGACGACCTCGTAGACGCGCTGCTCGCCGTTGGGCGCGGCGATGGCGGGGCACGTGCCCTGCGGGCTGCAGGTGGCGACCTTCTGGCCGCCCTGGCGCACTTCGAACCCGGTGAGTGCGGGGTACGCGGCCTGCGCGGCACCGGGGTCGACCCGCAGCGTCACGCTGCCGTCGGCGTAGCCCGACTGGGTGATGCTCGCCGGCGCCTGGGGGAACCCCTGCAGGTCCAGCAGCAGACGGCCGTCGCGCGCTGCGGCACTCTGCCGGCCCTGCGCGTCGCGGACCGTGAAGGTCGCGGCGCAGGTCGCGCCGGGGGCGTCGTCGGTCCAGCTCGCGGTCACCCGGGTCGCCGACGCGACGGCGAACGTCACGCCGGTGCAGGCGCCCGCGGGGGCGACGGCGACCAGCTGCAGCGGCGTGCTCGGCAGCGGGTTGACCTCGCCGGAGGCGCCGACGACCTCGATCGTGCACGACCTGCCCGCGGCCTGGCTGCACTGCTGCTGCACCGAGCCGCCCTGCGGCAGCGTGGAGGGGGCGGCGCCGACCCGCAGCGCGATGCGCGCGGGGGTGACGCCGGGGTGGCTGGTGACCTCGACGACGACGCCCTCGACCGTGCCCGGCGCGGCGTCGTCGCGGCCCCGGACCGTCAGCTGCGCGCCGGCGAGGGTGACGTCGAAGGATGCCGCGGTGTCGGCGACACGGTACTCGATCGCCTCCGGGCGCCCCTGCCACGTGGTCATCGACCCGAGGTCGAACGCGTGGGTCTCGCCGGGGGCGACTTCGAGGGAGGCGGGCGCGAGCGTCGGCTGCGGGTCGATCGGGGTGACCACGACCGGCACCGAGAGCACCGTCCAGTTCGTCTGTCCCGCCAGTCGCACCGACACGAGGCAGGCATCGGTCCAGGGCGCGCCCGCGCCAGCCGTGTAGCGGATGGTCGTGCCGGTCTCGAGCGTGCAGGTGGCTGCCTCGCGCGCGCCGGCGGCACGGACCGCGGCGCCGTCGTCACCGCCGACCTCGAGCGTCGCCCCGCGCGGCACGGCCACCATCGTGGCAAGGTCGGCGTCGGCCTGCTCACCCTCGCCGACGGTCAGCGGCGCGATGCCCGGGCGCAGCGCGAGCGACACCTCGGAGGCGGCGGGGATGCGCAGGAACGCATAGGTGGTCACGGTTCCGCCGGCGGTATCTCCCGTGACGGAGAAGGGGATGAGATGGGCGCTGTCGTCGACGCGTCCGCGCAGGCGCGCGCCGTCGGCGACGATGCCCGCCGGCGCACCCCACAGCCCGACGGTCAGCTCCGCGGCATCCCCTCCCGACCACAGCACCTTGCCGCGCAGCACGTCGATGCCGTCGGCGAGATCGTCGCGGTTCTCCACCGTGAGCACGGTGTCCTCCACGACCGGATAGTCCGGCACGCGCTGGCTCACGACCTTGACGACCAGCAGTCCCCGCGCGGTGTTGCCGGAGGTGGACTCCACGTCGTACAGGAACGACATCGTGGCGGGCTCGGTGCCTGCGGCGATCGTGACGGTGTCGTCGGTGATCGACTCGATGAGGTCGTTCAGCCGGGTGAACTCCGGGGTCGGCGTGCCGTCGAGGGCGAGCTCGGGGACATCCGGCCGCACCGCGACGAGCGTCAGCGCGCCCTGCATAGGGTCGAGGTCGTTGGCGAGGGGGTGCACCCGGATGACGCTGTCGGCGCCCGCCTGCACGTGGACGTAGTCGGTGTAGGTGACCGGGGCCGGGTCGGCGTCGCCGCTCAGCACCCCGATGCGCACCGTGCCGGTGCCGGTGGCCCCCTGCGGATCGAGGACCCGGTAGGTGAAGGAGTCCTGACCGTTCGTGCCCGCGAGGCTCGTGTACACGATCGAGGTGCCGTCGGCGGAGATCACCGCCGAGCCGTGCGTGGGCTGGGTCACGATGCGGTCCAGCCGTACGACGTCGCCGTCGGGATCCATGCCGAAGCCGTCGAAGGGGATCGTCGTCGACAGCCCGCTGAGCACGCGCCCCGACAGCCGCGTGGGCAGCGGTTCGCGGTTGGTGTCGTCGGCGACCACCCGCACGCGCACCGTCGCGATGTCACCCAGCGTGGGCGCGCCGGTCGTGAACGCCCGATAGCCGACGCTGTACTCCCCCGGCTGGTCGGGGGCGAGGTAGCGCAGCAGATCGCCGGACGCGAAGGCGAGCGCGTCGACGGTGGAGGACTCGATCGACTCCGGGTCGAGCCGCGGCCGGGTGCCGGGCGCGGCGACGTCGTTGGCGAGCACGGGGATGTCGACCTGCGCACCGGCGCGCACGATGACGGAGTCGTCCACCGCGATCGGCGCCGCCTCGGCGGCCGGCGGCAGCAGGTACACCGTCGCCTGCCCCTCCACCTGCGAGCCCTCGTCGGCGGTGCCGTCGCTGACGCGGTACGACACCGTGCCGAGCGGCCCCGACTGCCCCGACGCCGTCGACCCCGACACCCGCAGCTGGCTCTGACCCACGGCATCCGCCGCCAGCGACGACCCCGACGCGGCATGCACGACGACGTCGCTGAGCAGCAGCACCCGGCCGGTCGGGTTGGAGACCGCGGCGAAGACGTCGACGGTCGCGTCGGCCTGCGGCCGGACGAAGGCGACGACGGGAGCCGTGGACAGGTCCGCGGGGGCGTCGGGCGCGAGCAGCGTGACGCGCACGGTGCCCGTGGCGTCGTGACCGCCGCCGGAGACCGTCACGGCGACGCGGTACGTGCCGGGCGCGGCGGCGGCGAAGTCGAACTGCGTCGAGCCGCCGACGACCGTCGCCGACGCGGCGGCGTCGTCGAGAACGCGCGCCGCCGTCAGCGCGAGATTTCCCGCCGTCCCCGTGACGTGGGGCGCGACGTCCACCGTGACCCGCGAGTCGGCGACGCCGGTGACGGCGAAGGACTGCACGACCGGCTGCGCGTCGCCGCGCACTCGCACGACGAGCTGCTTCGTCGTGGTCGCCCCGCGCGCGTCGGCGACCGTCAGGGTCATCGCGGCGGACTGCTCATCGGCGGAGCCGGTGTCGTTGTGCTGGAAGACGACGTCGCCCTGCGGCGTCGTCGCGACCTGGCCGAGCCCCGACTCGTCGGTCGCCGACAGCAGCAGCACGGGGTCGCCCTCGGGGTCGACCCAGTCGCCCAGCACCGGCAGGCTGATCGTGCCGCCGGGCGCGACCTCGGGCGACGGCCAGTCCTGCTGGCAGCCGTCCACACCGCACCACACCGGCGCGGAGTTCTCGTCCTCGCCGACCACCCGCAGCATCACGGTCGCCGGCTGCGACATCAGCCCGTCGGGACTCGTGCCATCGGTCACGGCGTACGAGAAGCTCGCGGTGCCCGCGGCATCCGGAGCCACCCGCACCGCCAGACGCTGGCGGTCATCGGTGGTCGTGACGACCCCGAAGGCGGGATCGAGCCCCGTGACGGATGCCGGGTCCACCGCGAGCACGTCCTCATTGGGATCGTGGTCGTTGAGCAGCACGGGAAGCGACACGAGTTCGCCCGGGCGCACGCCGAACGTGTCGTCCTCCGCGACCGGCGGTCGCGGGTCGATGACCGGCGGCGGCTCCTGCGCGTTGGTCGTCGACGCCGTCTGCACGTCGTCGTCGAGGTTCCAGTCCTGACTCGACGGCAGCAGCGCCCCATCCGGGGCCGACCAGACCCAGCCCGACCGCGCGTCGTTGAGCACGAGGGAGTCCCCCGCCGCGACGAACGTGGGCCGGCGCTGCGCCGGCAGCGTCAGGCCGCCGTAGTCGAGCGTCACGTCGCCGCCCGTCGACGTCCAGAGCGTCCCGGGGCCGGCGCCCTCGGGCAGCCACGCCGCCGACACGGTCTCGCCGTCGACGACGGGACGGGCGGGCGTTCCGCGCGCGGTCGTGCTGTCGCCGAAGACGCGCTCGGCCGTCTCGTCCGCGACGTCCAGCCGCACGAGTCCGCTCTCGTCCGCGAGGTAGACGGCGTCGCCGGTGACGGCGCGGCTCACCGCGACCGTGCCCGCCGTGCCGGTGTCGCCCGCGGCGCCCGCGGTCCAGAAACGGCCCGCGGCGGTGTCCAGCAGCACCCAGTCGTCGCCGGCGGCCGTCAGCGCCGGCGCGTCCCCGTCCGCCTGGATCTCGTCGGAGCGCTCCACCTGCCCCGACGTGATGTCCACGCGCACGACGGTGCCGGCATCGGCGGAATAGCTGAACAGGTCGCCGCCCGCCGTCACCGAGATCGCGTCGGAGGTGTGCGGCGCGGCATCCTCGCCCTCCGCCTCCTCGGCACCCCCGGCGCGGGGATCGATCTGCGCGAGCGAACCCGTCGACAGCCGACCGGCGTACACCGCGCCGGCGTCGGTGCGGTACGCGACGAAGTCGCCGGCGCTGTCGGTCTCGGCGGTGCCCGCCGGTGCGGCGCTCGCGTCGCGCAGCCCCTCGGTGTCGAGGTCGATCGGCACGGCGTCGTCGATCCGGATGACCTTCGAGTCGCTGTCGGTGAACATGTACGCGCCCGTCGGGGCAGTGACGATCCGGCTGGGGTTGCTGACGGCGCGCACCGTGTCGAGCTCGCCGATCGCGGTGTTCACCCGGGCGTAGCGCAGGCCGTCGGCCTGCAGGACCCACGCCGTGACGTCGCGCGGCGGGGTCTCCTGCGCGTCCAGTCCCGGCCAGGCGATGCTCACCCCCGCGACGAGCGCGACGACGGCACCGGTGGCGGCAAGCCCCGCGACGGTTCCCCGGCGCATCAGTGCGATCCCGTCCAGACGATCGCGAACCCGGTCGCGGCGAGCGCCAGCAGCACGGCGCTGGAGGCGACGATCCACGGCCACACGTGACGGCCGGAGGCGGCGGCGATGGCCTCATCGTCCTCGTTGGTCGGCGAGCGGCGCACGGTGTCGGCGCTGGCGCTGCGACGCCGGCCGTCGTGCTCGACCCGGCTGCGCGCCGGTCCGCGCACGGTCGTGTCGGCGAAGTCGACGGCGTCGGATGCCGGCATCCACTCGTCGGTCGGGACCTCGAGCGGCGTGGGCGAGAGCCCGGCCGCGCGTTGCACCGCGCGCACCGCCTCGCCGAACTCGCGGGCCGAGGCGAACCGGCGGTCGGGGTCGCGGGTCATCGCGGTTGCGAGCACGTGCTGCAGGTCATCGGGGACGTCGGGCCGGGCGATCGGGACGTAGGTGGCGCGCGCGATGCGCCGACGCATGAGGTCGCGCGTGTTCTGGTCCTTCTCGCGGCGCTCGAACGGGCTGTGCCCGGCCAGCAGCGAGTACACCGTCGCCCCGAGGCTCCAGATCTCGCTCGCCACCGTGCCGCCGGTGTGCTCGGCGACGACCTCCGGCGCGCTCCACGGGATCGACATCGCGAGCACGTCCGGCGCCGCGCTGCGCACGAGCGAGGAGGAGATGCCGAAGTCGGCGAGCACGGCGGAGCCGAAACTCGTGACGAGGATGTTGCTCGGCTTGATGTCGCGGTGGATGAGCCCGGCGCGGTGCGCCGATTCCAGAGCGCCCGCCAGCCGCACGGCGATCGCCATGACCTCGTCCACCGGCATCCGCTCGATGCGGTAGCGCTGGGCCAGCGACCCCGGACAGTACTCCATGACGATGTAGGGGCGGCCGTCGGCGGAGATGCCCGCCTGGTAGACCGTCACGATCGCCGGATGTGCCGACAGGTGCGCGAGCACGTCGGCCTCGGCGTTGAACATCCGCAGCAGATCGGGGTCGTGCTCGTTCGCCGGCAGCACCTTGACCGCCACCGCGCGCCGCGGCATGTCCTGCTGATAGAGGAAGACGTCGGCGAAGCCGCCGGAGCCGAGCGGCCGGACGTAGTCGAGGCCGGGGAGCAGCGGCGGCGCGGAAGGGAGCCTGCGCGTCATGGCACCCCTTACCGATCAGCTGGTCGTGTCCCCAGTGGACTCGCTCACATCGACCCGGCGGGTGGAGACGAGAACCCGGCCATGCTAACAAAATGCGATTGTGAGAGTTCTCTAAGGTTCGGCCAGGCCCGGGTCGGCGTTCGGGTCGAACGGGGCGTCGAGCGACCGCGTGAGCTCTTCGAGCATCGCCGCGATCTGCGGCTCGACGTACTGGCTCACCGCCGCCTGGATCCGCAGCCGGTGGTGCAGGAGCACGGCGCACACCTCACGGCCGACCATGTTGGCGTAGTCGTCGGCCAGCGCCACCTCCTGCCGCAGCGCGACCTTCGCCTCCTCGCTGAGCGGCGGCAGGGCCGGGATGTCGGCATCCACCTCCTCGGCGAGACCGCCGATCGTGAAGAGGAACGGGGCGCCCGGGATGGGGTCGGGGTCCAGCGGCAGCCCCTCGAACTCGGGGTCCAGGCCTTCGGCGGGACGATAGCTGCGCGCCCGGTTGCGGGCCGCCTGCTGGTCGAGCTCGGCCTGCAGCATCGGAAGATTCCGGGAGGTGTAGTCCGCCACGGCGTGGTCCACGATCGTCTTGATGCGGGTGGACAGGCCGTGCTGCACGCCGTGCGGAACGTCGGCGCCGAGCCCCGCCGCCGACAGCACCGGCGAGCCGAAGCAGCGCCGGCAGGGGGCGATGCGGCCGCGATGTGTCGCCGGCTCCCAGCGCGGCAACCACCGCAGCCAGGCATCGACTGCCTGGCTGACCTGGGTCTCGATCGACCGCTCCACGGGTCCATTGTCGCCGGGCGGGAGCTATTCCGCGCGGATTTCGCGCGGATCGGCCCCGCCGCGCCCTTCCCGCACCCTGCCCGCGCTCGGTTAGGGGCGGTCGTCCCGCTCCCACGGCCAGCGCGGCCGGCCGGCGCGGGTGCGCACCAGCGCGATGCCCGCCCACGCGGCCACGAGCGCGGCGGCGGCGAGCACGAGCGCGAACCACGACGTCGCGAAGGCGCCGATCGCGGCTGCGGTGCGCGCGGCATCCGTGCCGGCGAACACCGCTCCCACGGCCAGCCCCGCGAGGTAGACGAGGAACGTCGCGATGACGATGACCCCGACGGCGCCGTACGACGGATGCCGGCGACGCACCGCCGCCCACGTCGTCACCGCGAACACGACCGTCGCGGCGCCGGTGGCGACCGCCCCGGGGAGCGGCCCGAGCCCCGGAACGGCGATGACCTCGGCTCCGGAGAGCAGGCTCAGCATCCCGAAGCCCGCGATCAGCAGGGCGAAGAAGCCGACCGTCGCGAAGGCCACCGCCACCGGTGGCGCGACGCCGCGGCCGGGCTCGGTCATCAGCTCTGGTGGAGCCGCGGCCCCGCCTCGAGCGTGCGCTCGTACTCGCGCTGCGCCTCGTTGTTGAGCTCCGTGACCCGCTTGCCGCGCGCGGCGACCCACGCGCCGAACCAGATCGTCAGCTCACGGCCGAGGATGAACGCCACGATCGACAGCGGCGCGAGCAGCTCGCCCTGCACGAGGTCTGCGCCCTCACGGGCGGTGAGCGTCCAGAACGGGGCCTGGAACAGCTGACCCAGGATGTGACCGGCGTAGGCGACGAAGCCGACGATCAGGCCGAAGATCACCCAGTGGCCCCAGCGTCCGCGGTTGATGATGGCGCCCAGCAGCCAGAAGCCGAGGAAGAAGACCACCACGGGAACCCAGAACCACCACGACTGCAGCGCCGCCAGCGCTTCGGCGCCCGCGTTCGCCGCGGTGACGCCGCCGTCGATCGCGCGCAGTCCGAGCGCGGCGCCGAGGTACAGGATGCCGAAGGCCACCGCCGCCAGCAGGCCGATGGCCCCGGCCGCACCGCGGTTGCCGCGCGGGCGCGGCGCCTCGGGCGCCTGGACGAAGATCGGCTGGGGCGCGGGCGCGACCACGGGGACGACCGGCTCGGCCACCACGACCGTCTCGGC
>JAEYAG010000023.1 GCA_023451265.1 Actinomycetes bacterium
GCGCCTGGGGGGAGCGGGTCGCGGCGGAGCTGCGCCGCCGCGGCGCCGAGCCCGTCGTCGCACCGCTCATCCAGACCGCGCCGCCGCGCGACCCGAGCGTGCGCGACGGCATGTTCGCCGAGCTCGCCGCCGGGCGCTACGACTGGCTCTTCGTCACGAGCGCGGCGAGCATCGAGCAGCTGGCGGCGTTCCTCACCCCGCGCGGCCTCACTCTCCCCGCCACGACGCAGGTCGCGGCCGTCGGCCAGGCCACCGCGCGGGCGGTCGCCGACCTGGGGGCGGATGTCGCGTTCGTGCCCGTCGGCCAGTCCTCGGCGCGCGCCATGATCGCGCAGTGGTCCGCCGGGCGTGCGGCGGCATCCACCGGCCGGTGCCTCGTCGTGCGCTCCGACCTCGCCGCCGCCGTCATCAGCGACGAGCTCGAGCTGCAGGGGTACGCCGTCGACGTGTGCATCGGCTACCGGACGGTCGGCGTCGATCTGCCGGACGCCGTCGCCCGCGACCTCGCCGGCGGGCGCATCGACGTCGTGCTGCTGACCTCGCTCAGCGTCGGTCGCGAGCTGCGCCGTCAGGTGCCGCAGCTGGCGGCATCCGTCCTCGTCGCCTCGATCGGCCCCGGCACGACGCGCGACGCCGAGCGCCTCGGCTTCACCGTCGGCCATACCGCCCACGCCCAGAGCGTCGATGCCCTGCTGGCCGAGCTCGACTCCCGTCCCCGATCCCCGGAGGTCACCCCATGACCGCGTATCCCGTCCGGCGCCTGCGCCGCCTGCGGCACAGCCCCGCCCTGCGGCGCCTCGTCGCCGAGACCCGGCTGCACCCCGCTCAGCTCGTGCTGCCGGTGTTCGTGAAAGAGGGCATCGACGCGCCGCAGCCCATCGCGAGCATGCCGGGGGTGTCGCAGCATCCGCTCCACGGCCTCCCGGCCGTCGTCGAGGAGGCCGCCGCTGCGGGTATCGGCGGCATCATGCTGTTCGGCGTGCCGACCCACCGCGACGCGGTCGGCTCCGGTGCGACCGACCCCGACGGCATCCTGAACCGGGCCATCCGCGTCGCGGCCGACGCGGCCGCCGGCCGCCTCACCGTGCAGGCCGACCTGTGCCTCGACGAGTTCACCGACCACGGCCACTGCGGCGTGCTCGCCGCCGACGGCGGCGTCGACAACGACGCCACCCTCGAGGTCTACGCCCGGATGGCGCTCGCGCAGGCCGAAGCCGGCGCCGGCATCCTGGGGCTTTCGGGCATGATGGACGGCCAAGTCGCGGCGTGCCGCGCCGCGCTCGATGCCGCCGGGCGCGCCGACGTCGTGCTGCTGGCCTACTCCGCGAAGTACGCCTCGGCGTTCTACGGACCCTTCCGCGACGCCGTCGAGTCGACGCTCACCGGCGACCGGCGCACCTACCAGCTCGATCCCGGCAACGGGCGCGAGGGCGTGCAGGAAGCGCTCGCCGACGTCGACGAGGGCGCCGACATCGTCATGGTCAAGCCCGCCGGCCCCTACCTCGACGTGCTCGCCGAGGTCGCGGCCGTCTCGCCCGTGCCGGTGTGGGCGTACCAGGTCTCCGGCGAGTACGCCATGATCGAGCACGCCGCGGCGGCCGGGGTCATCGACCGGGAGCGCGCCATCGGCGAGAGCCTCCTCGGCATCCGCCGCGCCGGCGCCGAGGCGATCTTGACGTACTGGGCCATCGAGGTCGCGGAGTGGCTCCGTGAGGGACGGAATCCGGCATGAGCACCAACGACGAGCTGTTCGCGCGGGCGCGCGCGGTGATCCCCGGCGGCGTCGATTCGCCGGTTCGCGCGTACGGGTCGGTCGGCGGCACGCCGCGGTTCCTCGTCGAGGCGCAGGGCGCGTACGTGACGGATGCCGAGGGCCGGTCCTACGTCGATCTCGTCGCCAGCTGGGGGCCGGCGCTGCTCGGCCACAGCCACCCCGAGGTCGTCGGCGCCGTCATCGCGGCGGCGCGGGGCGGCCTGTCGTTCGGTGCGCCCACCTCGGCGGAGGCCGAGCTCGTCGAGGAGATCGTCCGGCGCGTCCCCGCCGTCGAGAAGGCGCGGCTCGTGTCGACCGGCACCGAGGCGACGATGACGGCGATCCGCCTCGCGCGCGGCGCAACGGGGCGCGACCTGCTCGTCAAGTTCGCGGGGCACTACCACGGCCACTCCGACGGGCTGCTCGCGGCCGCCGGATCGGGTCTCGCGACCTTCGCCCTGCCGGGATCGGCGGGCGTCCCCGAGGCGATCGCGGCGCAGACGCTCGTCGTGCCGTACAACGACCGTGCCGCGCTCGAGGCCGTCTTCGCGGCCCACCCCGGGCGCATCGCCGCCGTCATCACGGAAGCCGCGGCCGCGAACATGGGCGTCGTCGCGCCGGAGCCGCGCTTCACGACGTTCCTCGCCGACCTGTGCCACACGGAGGGGGCTCTGCTGATCAGCGACGAGGTCCTCACCGGCTTCCGCGCCGCCGCGGGCGGATACGCGCAGGTCCTCGCCACGGCGGGGGAGGCGGTCACCCCCGATCTCGTCACCTTCGGCAAGGTGATCGGCGGCGGGCTGCCGGTCGCCGCGGTCGGCGGCCGCGCGGACATCATGGACCTGCTCGCCCCGACCGGCCCCGTCTACCAGGCCGGGACCCTCAGCGGGAACCCGGTCGCGGTCGCGGCGGGGCTGGCGACCCTGCGGCACGCCGACGACGACGCGTACGCGCGGCTCGCGGCGGCGGCGGATGCCGTGGCCGCCGCCACCGGTGCGGCGCTCGACGCCGCGGGGGTGCCGCACGTCCTCCAGCGCGCCGGGACGCTCTTCAGCGTCTTCTTCGGCGAAGCCGTCGTCGGTGGGGTGCCCGACTATGCGACCGCGCAGCGGCAGGACACCGCGGCCTACGGCCGGTTCTTCCACGCGATGCTGGATGCCGGTGTCTCCCTGCCGCCGTCGGCGTTCGAGGCCTGGTTCCTCACCGCCGCCCACGACGACGACGCGCTGTCGCGCATCGCCGACGCCCTGCCCGCCGCCGCCCGCGCCGCCGCCTGATCCACGGCGGGAGCCTCCTCACCGGTCGTTGAGCGAGCGAGGAACGAGCGAGACGAAACGCCGCAAGCGGTTCCGGAAGGGTTGCGACGTTTCGTCTCGGTCGCTGGCGCTCCCTCGCTCAACGACCGCGGGGGTCAGCTGCCTCGCGGGGCGACCGCGGGGTTGAGCGCTGCCTACCGGTCGTTGTGCGAGCGAGGTACGAGCGAGACGAGACGGCGCAAGCGGTTCCGCAGGGGTTGCGGCGTTTCGTCTCGGTCGCTGGCGCTCCCTCGCTCAACGACCGCGGGGGTCAGCTGCCTCGCCGCGAGCGAGGAACGAGCGAGACGAAACGGCGCAAGCTGCCCCGGCGGCGCTCGGTAGGCTGAACCGCATGCCCGTGACCCTGCTCGGCGCGACCGAGATCCGCGCCCTCGCCGCCGAGCTCGAGGTCACCCCGACCAAGAAGCTCGGCCAGAACTTCGTCGTCGATGCGAACACCGTGCGCAAGATCGTGCATGTCGCGGAGGTGTCGGCATCCGACCGGGTCGTCGAGGTGGGGCCGGGTCTCGGATCGTTGACCCTCGCGATCCTCGAGACGGATGCCGCGGTCACGGCCGTCGAGATCGATCATCGCCTCGCCGAACGGCTGCCGGTCACCGCCGCCGCCCACGGCGTTCCCGCCGGCGCGCTGACCGTCGTGGACGCCGATGCGCTGCGCGTGACCGAGCTGCCCGGCGACCCCAATGTCCTCGTCGCGAACCTGCCATACAACGTCTCCGTTCCGGTGCTGCTGCACTTCATGGAGAACTTCCCCGGCATCGAGCGCGGCGTCGTCATGGTGCAGGCCGAGGTGGGGGAGCGCCTCGCCGCCCCTCCCGGGTCGAAGGTGTACGGCGCGCCGAGCGTCAAGGCGGCCTGGTACGGCCCGTGGCGGCTCGCCGGCACCGTCTCGCGGCAGGTGTTCTGGCCGGTGCCGAACGTCGACAGCGTGCTCGTCGGCTTCCACCGCGACCCGCAGCCCCGCGGCGACGACAGTCTCCGCCGCCAGACATTCCAGATCGTGGATGCCGCCTTCCAGCAACGCCGCAAGATGCTGCGGCAGGCCCTCGCGCCCGTGCTCGGCGGGTCGTCCGCCGCCGCGAGCGAGATCCTCACCGCCGCCGGCGTCGACCCGACGGCGCGCGGTGAGCAGCTCACGATCGACGACTTCGTCGCGATCGCGCGCCTCGTGCGCTGACGCTCCGCAGCCCGCGCCCCGGTTGCCGACACGTCGGCCCGCGTTCACCGGATGCTCAACTCGCCCCCGTAGCATGACGGCCATGCGCACGGCCGAGTATCCGGCACCCGAACGGATTCTGCTGCACCTGAGCGACACGCATCTGCGTGCGCGCGGATCACGCATCTGGGACGTCGTCTCCGGTGCCGACAACCTCCAGCGCGCGCTCACGGGCATCGAGCGATCCGGCGTCCACCCCGACGCGATCGTCTTCACCGGCGATCTCGTCGACCTCGGCGAGCGTGAGGCGTACGCCCAGCTGCGCGCGATGGTCGACCCGTTCGCCGAGCGCCTCGGCGCCCCCGTCGTGTGGGTCATGGGCAACCACGACGCGCGCGGCGCTTTCCGTGCGGAGCTGTGGGACGAAAGTCCCGACGACCTCCGCCCCGTCGATCGGGTGCAGGAGTTCGACGGTCTTCGCATCGTGACCCTCGACACGTCCGTCCCTGGACACCACCACGGCGAGCTCTCCGACGACCAGCTCGCCTGGCTCGCCGACGTGCTCGCCGCACCCGCACCGCTCGGCACGGTTCTCGCGATGCACCACCCGCCCGTCCCGAGCGTCCTCGCCCTTGCGGCGAGCGTCGAGCTGCGCGACCAGCGGCGCCTGGCGGCGGTGCTGCGCGGCACCGACGTGCGCGCGATCATCGCGGGGCACCTGCACTACTCGACGTTCGCGACCTTCGCCGGCATCCCCGTCTCGGTCGCGTCGTCGACGTGCTACGCGCAAGACCTCACGGTGCCGGTCGGCGGCACGCGCCCACAGGACGGCGCCCAGTCGTACAACCTCATCCACGTCTTCGACGACACGGTCGTGCACTCGGTCGTCCCGATCGACGCCCCGCGCGTCATGGAGTACACCGACGCCGCGACCGCCCGCCGACGCCTTGCCGACGCCGGCGTCTCCGGCGTCAGCGTGCGGCGCCGGTCGTCGCCCCCGACGCGCCCGCTGCCGATGCTGACCTGACGTCGTCGCGCTCCCACGGCGCGCGGATCGGGAACATGCGCTCGAGCGTGTCACGCAGCCGCTGCACGCGCACGTGCTCCGGCATCTCCGACTCGCCGCCGTCGTTGAGGCAGAACATATCGACATCCGACCGCTTCTCGAGCCGGTCCATCTGCTGCAGCGACGCGGCGAGTGTCGTCTGCACATAGCGCACGCGCGGCTCGCTCGACGCGAGCGCGCGACCGGTCATCAGCGCGTAGTAGTGATACAGGCTGTTGGTCACCGAGATGTCGGTCGCGCTGCGGAAGCGGGATGCCGCGGTGCGCCGGAACTCCTCGGCGAACTCGCGCTCGAGCTCGGCCGCGACGCTCCGGCGCAGCGGCGCCGCGCAGTGCTCGAGATCGCGCAGGATCGTGCGGCCGAACCGGTCCTTCAGGAGTGCCCGGTTCACCCGCAGCGCATTGTCGTGCCCGGACCGTTCGAGTCGCGCCGGCCCGCTGCCGATGCGGATGCCGCGCTCGACGAACTTCGAGATCCCCGCCGACGTGAAGAACAGCTCGGGCCACACCGGGCGCCCGAAGAACATGTCGTCGTTGGAATACAGGAAGTGCTCGGCGAGGCCGTCGATGCGGTGCAGCTGCGCCTCGACGGCGTGCGAGTTGTGGGTCGGCAGCACCGACGGGTCGGCGAAGAACTCCTCGCTGCGCACGATCGTCACGCGCGGGTGCTCCGCGAGCCAGGCCGGATGCGGCGAGTCGGTCGCGATGTAGATGCGCCGCACCCACGGGGCGTACATGTGCACGCTGCGCAGGGCGTACCGCAGCTCGTCGACGTGGCGGTACCGCGCCGGACCGTCGTCGCCTTCACCGACGACGTACTCCTTCATCTGCGCGGCGCGCTGGCGCTGGAACTCGCTCGATGACCCGTCGACCCACGAGAAGACCATGTCGATGTCGAACGTGACCTCGTCGGGCTGCGGGTCGAACATGCCCGCGATCGTGCGCCAGCTGCGCCCGTATCGGCGCACGGTCGACTCGATCAGGTCGTCGGCGGGGAACACTCGGCGGGTGAGCGCGTTCGCGTGCGGCGCGTGGACGAGTCCGTCGCGCGTCTGCCAGACCTCGACACGCACGCCGTTTCCGGGTCCGTAGCGCCGGGATCCGCCTGACGTGACGCGCGGCCGGAACACGCGCAGCGCCGCCGGACCCTCGACAGCCTCCTCGTGCAGGTCCGACGCGATGCGCGGTCGTGCACCGCGCGGCTTGACGTACACCGGATCACGTTCGACGAGCTCGGCGATCGCCGCGAACGCCCGTGCCGCATCGCCGGCGTCGACGACGATCGCCGGGCTGCGGCGGTCATGGCGCACGAGCAACGGATCGACCCCGGCCGAGACCACGGCATCCGCCACCATGAGGAAGTCGGCGGTGTGAGCCTGGTCGGGAGTGAGGTCGTCGTGCACGAGATGCAGGATGCCGTCGATCCACCTCACATCCTCGCGATCGAGCAGTCGCGACCATCGGTGGGGCTGCGCGGGCAGTGCCGTCAATGTCGTCATCGTCTCTCCCTGTGTCTATGCGTGCCGGTCTCTTCCGTTCATCCGTTCCGGGATCGTCGGTGACCCCCAGTCTGCCTACCTTACTGAGGGCGGTCTCGGTTCGCGGGTGAGCGCCCGCGCGGCGGGCGCCGTCGCTAGCCTGGAGGGGTGACCGAGACCGAGAACCGCTTCCCGCCCTCGCGCGGGGGAGACCTCCACCGCCCCTACTCCGCCGCCGCCGACCGGTACGAGGGCACCCGCTACCGCCGCGTCGGCACGAGCGGGCTCTACCTGCCGCCCCTGTCGCTGGGCCTGTGGTGGAACTTCGGGGACAACATCCCGTTCGACAACCAGCGCGGGCTCCTGCGTCACGCCTTCGATCGCGGCATCACGCACTTCGACCTCGCCAACAACTACGGCCCGCCGTACGGCTCGGCCGAGACGAATTTCGGTCGCATGATGCGCGAGGACTTCGCCCGCTACCGCGACGAGCTGATCATCTCGTCGAAGGCCGGCTATGACATGTGGGAGGGCCCCTACGGGCAGTGGGGCTCGCGCAAGTACCTGCTCGCGAGCGCCGAGCAGTCCCTCGCGCGGATGTCGCTCGACTACGTCGACATCTTCTACTCGCACCGCTACGACCCCGACACTCCGCTCGAGGAGACCATCGGAGCGCTCGACACCCTCGTCCGTCAGGGCAAGGCGCTGTACGTCGGGATCTCGTCGTACTCCGCCGAGCGCACCGTCGAGGCCGCCGCCATCGCCCGGTCGCTGGGCACGCCCCTGATCATCCACCAGCCGGCGTACTCGATCCTCAACCGCTGGGTCGAGGACGGCCTGACCGGCGTCCTCCGGCAGGAGGGGATGGGCGCGATCGCCTTCACCCCGCTCGCGCAGGGACTGCTGACCGACAAGTACCTCGGCGACGGCACGGCCGAGCGCGCGCAGCAGCGCACGTCGCTGCCGGGACGCCGGCTGAGCGACGAGGCCCTGTCGATCCTGCGCAGCCTCAACGTCATCGCGCAGGAGCGCGGGCAGACGCTCGCCCAGCTCGCGATCCAGTGGGTGCTGCGCGACGAGGTCGTCGCCTCGGCCCTCATCGGCGCGTCCCGCCCCGAGCAGATCGACGAGAATCTCGCCGCCCTGTCCGGTCCCGCCTTCGATACCGAGGAGCTGGAGCAGATCGACGCGCTCTCGGACCGCATCGACGTCGACCTCTGGGCTCGCTCGGCGACCGCGTGAGCCTCGCGACCCCGACCGC
>JAEYAG010000078.1 GCA_023451265.1 Actinomycetes bacterium
GAGCAGCATCTGGGCGATCTGATCGGCGCCCTCGCGCGCCGCGCCCGCGCGCAGCGCTGCCAGCAGGGGCAGCGCGCCGCCCCACCACACCGCGGCGACGCCCATCCCGCCCACCGCGAAGCCGGCGCGGCGAAGATACCAGCCGTCATCGCCGACCGGCACGGCGGATGCCGCGGTGAAGTCGACGGGGGCGCTCACGATGCGGCTGAGACCGCGGGCGACCCACGGTCCGCGGTGCGGCGAGACCGCGGCATCCCGCATCGACACGACGAACAGCCGGCGGTCGTGCTCTCCGGTCCACGCCGTGACGAGCGCATGGCTGACGTCCTGCGCCAGGGAGCACCAGGGCTTCGTGCCCTCGAGCACCCAGCCCGACGGGGTCCGGCGCGCGGTGAGGCGCGCCGTGCCGCCCTCGGCGGCGTAGACGCCCCACGACGCGTCCTCATCCACGCCGATCGCGGCGAGGTCGACGGCGATGCCGTCGGCGCGCGCCTCGGCGAGGATCGCCAGCGCATCCAGGTGCGGCTCCAGCACGCGCGCTGCGCCCACGTCCAGGGCCGCCGCGGTAGCCAGCGCGCTCCACCGCTCCGCGGTCGCGGCGTCCGTCGCGGTCCGCGACGGACCGGGGAGGGGGATGTGCGCGGCGGAGCGGACCGCCCAGTCGATCGTGGCGCCGAGGTGCGTGCCGAGCCCGATGACATCGCGCGCCGCGTCGGCGACCGCCCGCGCGGCGAAGCCGGAGTCACCGCCCGCAAGATCGACGGCGTCGGCGACCCCTACCGAGGGGGCGCTCACCGTTTCGCGGGCCGACGGTTCTCCGCGCTCACCATCCAGGCGAGCTGCTCGAGCTGCTCCAGCACCTCGTGCAGGAGGTCGGCGCTCGTCGGGTCCTCCTCGTCCACGGCATCGTGCACGTCACGCACGGTGCCCACCGCCGCCTCGAGGCGCTCGGTGATGAGGTCGATCGCCTCGGTGGTGTCGATCTCGCCCTGCGGGAACTCCGGCAGGGTCGTCGTCTGGGCGACGGTGTCGCTGCGACCGTCCGGCAGCGCGTGCAGGGCGCGCATGCGCTCGGCGATCGTGTCGCCGAGCTCGCGGGCGGCGTGCACGATCTCATCGAGCTGCAGGTGCGTGTCGCGGAAGTTCGTGCCGACGATGTTCCAATGCGCCTGCTTGCCCTGGATCTGCAGCTCGACGAGGTCGACGAGCACGGACTGCAGGTTCCGGCTCAGCTCCGGCGACGCGCGGAAGCCGCTCTCAGCGTTCTGCAGCCCGGTCCGCTCGGCGCCGCTTCCCCCGCGGGCCGGGCGTCGCTTGTTGCCGGCCGTCGTGGTGCCGGTGGTCGTCTTCGCCGAGCTCTTGGTCGACGTGGCCGTCTTCGCCATGGGATCCTCCTCGTCGGCCGGACGGTGCCGGCCCCGATCCGAACCTACGGTCCGGGGCGGAGGGCGAAGAGGGGCTTGTCAGCGACGTGGCGCGGATGCTACTCCGGCGCTCAGCTGACCGTCACGGTCTGTGGTGCGTCGTCGGCAGCGTCGTCGGGCGCCGGCTCGATGTGCTCCGCGACCAGCGAGATCCCGCCCGAGGAGTTCGCCGACTGCGCGAGCTCCTCGATCCACTCGCGGCTGAGCTCCGCGGGCTCCGGATCGTCGAACACGAAGCGGATCGGGATCGAGGGGTGCAGCCAGATCGTGCTGCGCCCCCGCGGCTCGCCCTCGGGGTGCTGCCACGAGACCGTGAAGCTCTCGCTGCGGCGCAGCTTGGTCGCGATCACGACTTTTAGATGCGCGAGCGCCCGGTCCTCGATATGGATCGGAGTCGCCGATCCGCCGTAATAGATGGTGCCCACAGGGCGAGTCTAAGCCTTCGTCGGGCGCATGGCCGATGGCGTCCGGCCGTGTCAAGGGGATGCCGGCGGGTCGGCGTCCGCCCTACCATCTGGGCATGCCGGTGCCGAGGACCCTTCTGCGCGCGGTCGCGACGTGCGTCGCCGCGATCGCGGTGGCCGTCGCGCTGGCCGGGTGCGGCATCCGCATCCCCACCGATCCGGACGGGGCGCTCGACCGCATCACGGGAGGGCAGCTGCGCGTCGGCGCCTCGGCCAGCGAGGGCCTGGTGGCGCTCGAGGACGGGGCGGTGTCGGGGCCGCTGCCCGACCTCGTCGCCGCGTTCGCCGACAGCCGTGACGCGACCGTCGTCTGGACGGTCGGCAGCGAGGAAGACCTCGTCGACGACCTCGAAGCCGGCACGCTCGACCTCGCGATCGGCGGGATGAGCGAGGAGACCCCCTGGGTGGACCGGGTGTCGGTGACCCGCGGGTTCGACGATCTGCCGGGCGTCGACGCCGGCGGCATCGTGTTCCTGCTGCCGATGGGGGAGAACGGGTTGCAGGCGGCGCTGGAGACGTTCCTCGACGCGCAGAGCCGGACCGGGTCGGGGGCGGGACGATGAAGTCGATGGGGCGCACCGACCTGCCCGCCGCGCAGCAGGAGGCCCTGCAGAAGGCGATCCGGTGGGAGTGGTTCACGATCGGCTACACGTCGATCACGATCGTGCTCATCGCGTTCGTCGTCGGCGGGTCGCAGGCGATGAAGACGGCGTGGATCGAGGACATGCTCTCCCTCATCCCGCAGGTCGCGTTCCTCGTGTCGCTGCTGTTCATCCGGCATCCGCCGTCCCGGTCATTCCCGTACGGGCTCCACCGCGTCATGGGCGTCGGGCACCTCGTGGCGGGCGTCGCGCTGCTCGCGATCGGGGGCAATCTCGCGGTCGAGTCGATCGGCGGACTGATCCGCCAGGAGCACCCGGCGATCGGAACGGTGCAGCTGTTCGGTCAGACGATCTGGCTCGGGTGGCTGATGGTGGCGGTGATGATCCTCGTCGTGCCGGGCCCCTTCTTCTACGGTCACGCGAAGGCGAAACTCGCGCCGAAACTGCACAACAAGGTGCTGTATGCGGATGCCGACATGGCCAAGGCCGACTGGACCACGACGGTCGCCTCCGTCGTGGGGGTGCTCGGGATCGGGATGGGCCTGTGGTGGCTGGACGGGGCGGCGGCGTTGTTCATTTCGCTCGGGATCGTGTGGGACGGCTACAAGAACACCCGTTCGGCGGTGCTCGACCTCATGGATCAGCGGGCGCGCACCCACGACGATGAGAAGCCGCATCCGCTGATGCGCCGCATCGTCCGCGACCTCGAGGCGCAGCCCTGGGTGCGGGAGGCGTCGGTGAGGATGCGGGACATGGGCCAGGTGTTCCACGTCGAAGCGTTCGTCGTGCCGCACCGCTCGCGCGTGCGGTTGGATGCCGTCGAGGACGCGCGGCAGCGGATCGCGGACCTGGACTGGAAGGTGCAGGACGTCGTCGTCATCCCGGTGGCGACGCTGCCGGACGAGACCGTCGGCTGACCGGCGCGTCGGAGACGACGGCCGTCAGACGAGGCGCGAGTGGTCGCCGAGCCGGTGCCAGGTGCGGTTGTGGTACACGAGCGCGTCGCCGTGCTCACCGGCGGCGACGTCTCGTTCGAGTTGCGCCTGCAGCGCGTGCGCGGCGATGACGGTGGAGCCCCCGGCATCCATCCGCCCGATGACGGCGCAGCGGACCCACGCCCGCACGTCGTTGTAGACCGGCTCGCCGGTGACCAGGCGCGACCAGCGATGGGTCTCCGCGAACCGGTCGACGCCGCTCGTGGCGCCGAGCTGCGCGATCTCGAGGTCGTGCGCGTCGAGCAGGTGCACCACGACGGTCTCGGCGCGGGAGAGGACGTCGGATGCCGAGGACAGCGCCGACACGGAGAAGATCAACAGCGGCGGCTCCGCGCTCACGCTCGCGACGCTCGTCGCGGTGAGGGCCACCGGGCCGTCGCCCGCGTCGGCGGTGATGACCGCGACGCCGCCGGGGTGTCCGCGGAAGACCGCTTTGAACTCCGCCGCCGACAGCGACGACGCGAACCGGTGGTCGGGGGCACCGAGGTGCGGGGCGGGGGCGGCGGACGACGCGGCGGTGACGTGCTGACTCATGGCATTCGACGGTAACGACGGGGACGCTCCGAGTGTTCCCGTGTGTGGCTGTGTGACCTTCCGTGACGGAATGTGACGCGCGGGTGACCGACTGTTGCACGGCGCGTTCTGCCGGCGGGCGGTGCTCGTCACGATGGAGGCATGTCCCGTCCTGACCGCGCGTCCGAGGTGCTCGTCCGCGCGCCCGAGCTGGCGGCCGAGATCGCCGCCGCGTCCGGCGCCCGGCGACCGCGGCTGCTCGACGTGCGGTGGCGGCTGGACCGCCCCGAGGGGCGCATCGACTACCTCGACGGGCACATCCCGGAGGCGGTGTACGTCGATCTGGAGCGTGAGCTCGCCGCGGTCGGATCGCCCGCGGGCGGGCGGCATCCGTTGCCGGCGCTGGCGGATCTGCAGGCGGCGGCGCGGCGCTGGGGCCTGAACGACGGCGACCGGGTCGTGGTCTACGACGACAACGAAGGGGTGCCCGCCGCGCGCGCCTGGTGGCTGCTGCGCCGGCACGGCGTCGACGTGCGCGTGCTCGACGGGGGCCTGCGCGCGTGGGTGCGCGCGGGGTTCCGGCTGCAGCGCTCCGACGTGGCACCGCGGCGTGGTCAGATCAGCCTGACGGATGCCGGCGGCGCAGACGTCGCGTCGATCGACGATGCCGCCACCGCGCCGCAGCGCGGCGTGCTCATCGACGCGCGCGCGCCGCAGCACTATCGCGGCACCGTGCCGGGGCTCGATCCGGCGGCCGGGCACATCCCGGGCGCCGTCAACGTGCCGACGGTGGTGCACATCGGGGCGGACGGCCTGCTGCGCGACGCCGGCGAGATCCGTGGGACGCTGACCGCGCACGGCATCCAGCCGGGAACACCCGTCGTGCTCTACTGCAGCTCGGGGATCCCGTCGACCCATTCCGCGCTCGCGTTCGCGGTCGCCGGCGTCGACACGCGCATCTTCCCGGGTTCGTGGAGTCAATGGGCGCGATCGCCGGGTCGTCCCGTCGCGGTGGGAGCGGATCCCGCCGGACTCATCAGCGTCGTCTGACCCCTCACCGGTGCGACGATGACGCCGTGAGTCGTCGCGGTTCGGCGGCTCGGCCTTCGCCGGTTAGCGTGAGGCGCATTCCATCCCCTCATCCAGGAGCGTCATGTCCGAATACTTCGATCGCGCCGCCGACAAGAGCTTCACCCGCGTATACAAGCAGGAGACGCCGGACATCCTGGCGGCCTTCGCAGAGTTCGATCAGGCGGTGTTCGCGACCGAGGGCCGGGAGATCCCGCTCAAGTACCGCGAGCTGATCGCTCTCGCGGTCGGCATCACGACGCAGTGCGTGTACTGCATCGACGGGCACTCTCAGAACGCCGTCAAGGCCGGCGCGACGGACGCGGAGCTGGCCGAGACCGCCTGGGTCGCGACCGCCATCCGCGCAGGCGGCGGCTACGCACACGGCAGGCTCGCATTCAAGCTCGCGGGCGACGCGCGGCCGCACGAGCACTGACCGCGCGGATGAGCGCCCCGACTCCGCTCGAGGTCGAAGCCGTCGAGCTGATCCGCGCTCTCATCCGCATCGAGAGCGTCAACACGGGCGACGCGGCGACGATCCGCGACGGTGAGACGAGGGCTGCGCTGTTCATCATGGAGCAGCTCCAGCAGGTCGGCTATGAGCCGGAGTTCATCGAGCCGCGCCCCGGCCGGGGCAGCGTCGTCGCGCGCCTGCGCGGATCGGACCCTGCGGCGGGTGCGCTCGTCGTCCACGCCCATCTCGACGTGGTGCCGGTGGATGCCGCGGATTGGACCCACCCGCCCTTCGCGGCCGAGATCCACGACGGCGTGCTCTACGGCCGGGGCGCCGTCGACATGAAGAATTTCGCGGGGGTGATCCTCGCGCTCGCGCGCGAGTACCGGCGCGCGGGCGTCGTGCCGCGCCGCGACCTCATCTTCGCGTTCTTCGCCGACGAAGAGGCCGGCGGCGTGTGGGGCGCGCGCTGGCTCGTGAAGAACCGTCCTGAGCTGTTCGCGGGCGCCACCGAAGCCCTCAGTGAGGTGGGCGGCTTCTCTGTGCCGCTCGCGGGCGATCGGCGCGCGTACCTCGTCGCGACGGCGGAGAAGGGAGTCGACTGGGCGACTCTCACGGTCCGCGGGCGTGCCGCGCACGGTTCGCGGCCGACTCCCGACAACGCGGTCGTGCGGCTGGCGCGCGCTGTGGCGGCGATCGGGGGGCACCGGTTCCCGCTGGTGCGCACGCACGCACTCGAGCGCTTCCTCGCGGCCTTCGGCGCCGCGCGCGGCCTGGCGTTCACCGACGAGTCGATCGACGACGACCTCGATCAGCTCGGCTTCGTCGGCTCGCTGGCCGGCGCCGCGACGCGCAGCACCGTGTCGCCGACGGTGCTCGTCGCGGGCGGCAAGACCAACGTCATCCCGGCGACGGCCACGGCGCGCGTCGACATCCGCATCGTGCCGGGGCATAGCGCCGCCCTGCATGCCGAGCTCGAAGCGCTCGTCGGCGACGACGTGGACATCCAGTGGGGGCGTGAGAATCCCGCGATCGAGGCGCCCGCGGACGCGCCGATCGTGCGCGTGCTGCAGGATGCCGTCGGCGCCGAAGACCCCGGAGCGCTCGTGGTCCCGTATCTGCTGCCGGCGAGCACCGACAACAAGCACCTCGCGCTGCTCGGCATCCGCGGATACGGATTCGTCCCCCTGCGCGTCGCATCCGACGTCGACGTCTTCGGCCAGTTCCACGCCGCCGACGAGCGCATCGCGGTCGACGCGCTGCACTTCTGCGTGCGGGTGACCGACCGCGTCCTCCGCACGGCCTGAACGCCGCCGGGCCGGTTCCCCGGCGCCTTCATTACGCCGCATGTCGGTACGTGTCGGTGTGTATCAGCGGGTTGCGTCATGTGACCTGCGCGTGCGGCGGCCCCCGCTGCCGCGCCATAGCGTGACGATCACCGCGGCACTCCCGTCGCCGGACGCACCCCGAGGAGCAGCCATGACCCACACCCTGACGGCACCCGCCGACGCGCAGGCGCCGGGCACGCCGGCACCGTCCCGCGTCGACCTCGGCGCCGTGAAGGTCGTGCACACGCGGCACTGGTGGCGGTGGTCGTTCGCGGCCATCGTCGCGTTCGTCGTCGTGCAGTTCGCGTGGAGTCTCGTCACCAACGGCCGCTACCAGTGGGACGTGTTCGCACAGTACTTCTTCTCGGGTCCGGTCGTGAACGGCCTGGTGCTGACGCTGACCTACACGGCGATCTCGGCCGTGGTCGGCTTCGCGATCGGCACGCTCCTCGCGCTCGCCCGGCTTTCCAAGTCGTCGCTGCTGAGCGGCGCGGCGTGGCTGTACATCTGGTTCTTCCGCTCCGTCCCGCTCGTCGTGCAGCTGGTCGTCTGGTACAACCTCGGCTATCTCTACCCGACGCTCGGGCTGGGCACTCCCTTCACGACCGACTTCTGGATCGTCGAATTCCCGACGGTGCAGCTCATCTCCGCTTTCGCGGCCGGCGTGCTGGGCCTCAGCCTGCACCAGGCCGCCTACTCCGCTGAGATCATCCGCGGCGGCCTGCTCTCTGTGGACCAGGGGCAGCTCGAGGCCGCCGCCGCGCTCGGCCTGCCGCCGGCGCGGCGCCTGGGGCGCATCATCCTGCCGCAGGCCGCCCGCTCGATCATCCCCAACGCCTCCAACGAAGTGATCGGGCTCGTCAAGGGGACGTCGGTGCTCTTCGTCATCGCGATCCCCGAGCTGTTCTACTCCGTACAGGTGATCTACAACCGCAACAGTCGGGTCATCCCGCTGCTGCTGGTCGCCGTTGTCTGGTACACGCTCATCACGACGCTGCTGAGCATCGGCCAGTACTACATCGAGCGGCACTACGCCCGCGGCACCGTC
Organism: Actinomycetes bacterium; assembly: GCA_023451265.1. Lineage (GTDB taxonomy): Bacteria > Actinomycetota > Actinomycetes > Actinomycetales > Microbacteriaceae > Microbacterium. The sequence goes on from JAEYAG010000078.1 coordinate 7,897, forward strand.
CGCGTGCTGCCGCCCACGCCGCTGCAGCGCGCCCGGCACTGGGTCTCGGTGCAGTGGGCACGCCTCGGTGACGACCCGAAGCCTCCTCCCGCCTTGCCGGGCGCGGATACGCCGTCACTGCCGAGCACATCGCGCACCGACTCGACGAGCACCGAGAGCTGAGGACCGACATGACCACCGTCACCGACACGACCCCCATCCCCACCGGCACGAGTGGGCTCGTCGAGATCCACAACGTCCACAAGAGCTACAGCGGCATCGAGGTGCTGCGCGGCATCGATCTGACGATCCAGCCCGGTGAGGTGGTCGCGATCCTCGGCCCGAGCGGGTCGGGCAAGTCGACGCTTCTGCGCACGATCAATCATCTCGAGTCGGTCGACGCCGGCTCGGTGACCGTCGACGGCCAGCTGATCGGCTACGAACTGCGCGGCGAGAAGCTCTACGAGCTCCGGGAGCGCGAGATCCTGCGCCGCCGCACGCAGATCGGCATCGTGTTCCAGAACTTCAATCTCTTCCCGCACCTCACGGCGCTCGAGAACGTGGTGGAGGCACCCGTCGCGCTCGGTCGCCTCTCGAAGGCGGACGCGCGCGAACTGGGCCTCGGCCTGCTCGACCGCGTCGGGCTCTCCGACAAGGCGGCGCACTATCCGCGGCAGCTGTCCGGCGGGCAGCAGCAGCGTGTCGCGATCGCCCGGGCACTGGCGCTGAAGCCGAAGGTCATCCTCTTCGACGAGCCCACCAGTGCCCTCGACCCCGAACTCGTGGGTGAGGTGCTCGACGTGATCCGCGATCTCGCGACACTCGGCACGACCCTCGTGATCGTCACGCACGAGGTCGGCTTCGCCCGCGAGGTCGCCGATCGGGTCGTCTTCGTCGAAGACGGCCGGATCATCGAGCAGGGTCCGCCCGAGCAGGTGCTCGTGCATCCCGAGCACCCCCGAGTCCAGGAATTCCTCGCGAAGGTCCTGGCCTGAGCTTCCGCACCCGCGCACCGAGCCTCGCACCGAGTCCTCACCCGAACAAAGGAAACACCCCTCATGGCACTGAGTAAGAAGCAAGGGATCGCGACCGCCATCGGCGCCGTCGCGGTCGTCGCGATCGTCGGCGGCATCTTCGCCGCGGTCGCCGCCGGCAACGCGTCGAAGGCGGATGTCGCGGCCCCCGCACCCAGCGAGACGGCGGCGGGCAACGTCGCGACCGGAGACATCCAATGGGTTCATCTGGATGCCCCTGTGCAGGAGGCCGTCGACGCGCTCGCCGCGAGCGGCTTCGAGCCCGTCGAGCCCGGCAAGCTCACCGTCGCGATCGGGGCGTTCGTTCCCCCGCTGAGCTACCAGCCCGAAGGCACGTCGGCCGCGGCGGATGTCGCCGGCACCGAGCCCAACATCGGATCTCTCATCGCCGAAGCGCTCGGGCTCGAGTACAACCCGGTGGTCGTGGCCTGGGCCGACTGGCCCCTCGGCATCCAGTCCGGCAAGTACGACCTGATCGCCTCGAACGTGACGGTGACCGAGGAGCGCAAGGAGCTCTACGACTTCGCGAGCTACCGAGTCGACCTCCTGGGCTTCTACGTCAAGAGCGACAGCAAGATCACGAAGATCGAGGAGGCCGACGACATCTCGGGCCTCAAGATCATCGTGGGATCGGGCACCAATCAGGAGAAGGTGCTCCTGTCCTGGAACGAGACGCTCGAGAGCGAGGGCAAGGCGCCCGCCGAACTGCAGTACTACGACGACAATGCGGCAGCGACCCTCGCGCTGCAGTCGGGACGCGTCGACGCGAACTTCGGCCCCAACGCCACGGGAGCCTGGGCGGCCGCCGAGACCGGCGACACCAAACTCGTCGGCACCGTCTCGGGAGGCTGGCCGGTGTCGGCCGACATCGCGGCCGGCACAGCCAAGGGCAACGGCCTCATCGAGCCGGTGGCGATCGCGCTCAACGCGATCATCGAGGGTGGACAGTACGACGAGCTCCTGAAGATCTGGGGGCTCGAGTCGGAGCGCGTCGACAAGAGCGAGATCAACCCTCTGGGCCTGCCCAAGCCCTGATCGTCCCGGCGGCCGGGCCCGCGCGGGCC
>JAEYAG010000095.1 GCA_023451265.1 Actinomycetes bacterium
AGCTGCTGGCGCGCCCGCGCCTGCGCAGCACGAAGGGGCTGCCGATCGGCGGCGGTGCGGGCTTCCCGACCTCCGAGCGAGCGCGACGGCAGTGGGTCGCCGCGCACGCCGATCGGGTCGGGTTCGACCGTGCCGCCGTGCTGCTCGACCGCTACGGCACGGGAGCCGCCGAGGTCATCGCCGCGATCGGCGACGACGACACGCCGCTGCGCACCGTGCCGAGCTACAGCCGCGACGAGCTGCGCCACCTCGCCGCCACCGAGCTCGTCGTGCACCTGGCCGACGTTCTCCTGCGCCGCACCGCGATCGCGTTCCTCGGGGCGGCGACCCGCGAGGCGGCCGTCGAGGTCGCCGAGGTGATCGCCCCCGTGCTCGGGTGGGATGCCGGTGCCCAGGCCGCCGAGGTCGACCAGGCCCTGGCCGCCGCGCACACGGCCGACCCCGCGTCCGGTCCCGCGACCGGGCCCGCCGACGCGGGCGCGCCGAGCCCGGCGCGGTAGCGTGAGAGGCAGGCAGCTCGAAGAGGAGACGACGTGCCAGACCATGTGATCGCGCTCGATCAAGGGACCACGTCCACCCGGGCGATCGTGTTCGACCGCACCGGTGCGAGCGTCGGCTCCGCCCAGCAGGAGCACCAGCAGATCTTCCCCCGTGCCGGCCGGGTCGAGCACGACGCCGCCGAGATCTGGCAGAACACGCGGCACGTCCTCGAGGCGGCGCTGGAATCGTCGGGTCAGGATGCCGCGGCCATCGCCGCGGTGGGCGTCACCAACCAGCGTGAGACGGTGATCGTCTGGGACCGTCGCACCGGGGAGCCGGTGCACAACGCCCTGGTCTGGCAGGACACCCGCACCCAGCCGCGCATCGACCGTCTCATCGCGCAGCGCGGCGTCGACGCCTTCGCCGAACAGACCGGTCTGCCGCTGGCCACCTACTTCTCGGCGTCGAAGATCGCCTGGATCCTCGACCATGTCGACGGGGCGCGCGAGGCCGCGGCATCCGGCGATCTGCTGTTCGGCACCCCCGACACTTGGGTCGTCTGGAATCTGACCGGCGGGGCGGACGGCGGCATCCACATCACCGACGTCACCAACGCCAGCCGCACTCTGCTGATGGACCTGCGGACCCTCGACTGGGCCGACGAGCTGCTCGAGGTGTGGAACATCCCGCGGGCGATGCTGCCGGAGATCCGCTCCTCCTCCGAGGTGTTCGGCGAGGTGCGCGAGCCGGCGGCGCTGGCGGGCGTGCCGATCGCGGGAATCCTCGGTGACCAGCAGGCGGCGACGTTCGGTCAGACCGCGTTCGACGCGGGGGAGTCGAAGAACACCTACGGCACCGGCAACTTCCTGCTGGTCGGCACCGGCACCGAGATCGTGCGCTCGCGCGCCGGGCTCATCACCACCGTCGCCTATCGCTGCGGCGACGAGCCGCCCCGGTACGCACTGGAGGGCTCGATCGCCGTCACCGGCTCGCTCATCCAGTGGCTGCCCGACAACCTCGGCATCATCGGCTCCTCGGAAGAGGTCGAGGAACTCGCGGCATCCGTCGACGACAACGGCGGAGCCTACTTCGTGCCCGCCTTCTCCGGACTGTTCGCGCCGTACTGGCGGCCCGAGGCGCGCGGCACCCTCGTGGGGCTCACGCGCTACGTGACGAAGGCGCATATCGCCCGCGCCGCGCTGGAGGCGACGGCCTTCCAGAGCCGGGACGTCATCGAGGCCGTCGTCGCCGACGCCGGGCGCCCCCTGACCGAACTGCGCGTAGACGGCGGCATGACGCGCAACGACCTGCTCATGCAGTTCCAGGCCGACATCCTCGGGATCCCCGTCGTGCGGCCGAAGGTCGTCGAGACGACGGCGCTCGGCGCGGCGTACGCGGCGGGACTCGCCGTCGGACTCTGGTCGGGGCTGGACGAGCTGCGCGGGCACTGGCAGGAGGATGTGCGCTTCGAGCCCCGCATGGGCGCCGACGAGCGCACCCGCCGCTACCGGCAGTGGAAGAAGGCGGTCGGCAAGTCGATCGACTGGGTGGATGACGACGCCCGCATCCTCATGGGCACCGAGGATCCGCCTCCGGTGGTCGAGTAGCCGGAGCGCCAGCGGAGGCGTACCGAGACCAGCCCGCACTCGGGAACCGGGCGCGCAGCTACTTCAACAGGCGGCTCAGCCGCCGGTCGGCGAGGAGCTTCCCGCCGGTCTGACATGTCGGGCAGTACTCCAGCGAATTGTCGGCGAAGAAGACGCTGCGCACCTCGCCCCCGCACACCGGGCAGACCTGCCCGCGCCGGCCGTGCACCGCCATGCCGCGGCGTTTGGCGTCCTTGAGGTCTGCCGGGGGCTTGCCGGATGCCGCGGCCACGGCATCCGTGAGCGTCGTCCGTATGGCGTCGTAGAGGTGGGTCACCTCGCCATCGTCGAGACTCGCCGCCAGCGCGTACGGCGACATCCGCGCCGCATGCAGGATCTCGTCGGAGTATGCGTTGCCGATCCCCGCGATGATCGACTGGTCGCGCAGGACGCCCTTGATCTGGGTGCGGCGGCCGGCGAGCAGCCGCGCGAACTGGTCTCGGGTGAAGGTCGGATCGAGGGGGTCGGGACCGAGCCGGGCGATCCCGGGGACATCCGCCGGGCCGCGGACGACGTAGCAGGCCAGAGACTTCTTCGTCCCGGCCTCGGTGAGATCGAACCCGGAGCCGTCGCCGAAGCCGACGCGCAGCGCGATCGGCGTCTTGCCCGGGCGGATGACCGTGGCGGGAAGCTGGTCATACCAGCGCAGCCACCCGGCCTTGGCGAGGT
>JAEYAG010000107.1 GCA_023451265.1 Actinomycetes bacterium
GTCTACGCGACGTACCAGGCGGTGGACTCCACCGGCCAGCACGATGCCGCGTACGTCACGATCCAGATCCTGCCGCGCAACGACGAGGCCAACTCCGCCCCGCGCCCGCGCGACCTCACCGCACGCACGCTCAGCGCGTCGCGCGTCGAGATCCCGGTGCCGCTGGACGGCATCGACGAGGACGGCGACTCCGTCGAGCTCGTCGGCATCGCCGACGCCCCGAAGAAGGGCCGCATCGCCGAGACCACCTCGAACAGCTTCACTTACGAGGCGTACGACGACGCGGTCGGCTCCGACACCTTCACCTATCGCGTCCGCGACCGGCTGGGCAAGGAGGGCACCGCGACCATCCAGGTGGGCATCGCCCCGGCCGCCTCGACCAACCAGGCGCCCTACGCGGTGCGGGATGCCGTGGTCATGCGCCCCGGACGCGAGGTGGCGCTGCCGGTGCTCGCGAACGACACCGACCCCGACGGCGACGAGGTCGGCTTCGCCCCCGACGACGCCGTCACCGTGCCGGACGGTGTCGCCGGCCTGAAGGCGAAGACCAGCGGAAAGTACCTGCTGATCACCTCGCCCGACGAGGAGATGAACACCTCGGTCCAGTACGCGATCACCGACGAGCGCGGACTGCGCGCGACCACGAGCGTGCAGATCACGGTCGACGAGGACGTGCCGCTGGAGCGGCCCATCGCCCGAGACGACCGTATCCGCGCCGAAGACGTGCAGGACGATGGCACCGCCGACGTCGCCGTGCTCGACAACGACGACGACCCCGACGGCACCAAGAGCGCCCTCACCGTGACGCTCGGCGCCGGCGGCGACGGCGCCCGGGTGCTCCGCGACGGCACGGTGCGCGTGACGCTCGGCGAGACCGCGCAGCTGATCACCTACACCGTCACCGACGAGGACGATCAGTCGGCATCCGCCTTCATCCGCGTTCCCGCCCTCAGCGAGCTGCCGCCGAGCCTCATCTCCACCAACGCCGTCGAGGTCAAGAGCGGCGAGACGATCGAGCTGCCGCTGAAGGACTACGTGCGCGCCGCGGGCGGCAAGGACGTCGTCATCACCGAGGCCGCGAAGGTCACGGCCGCGCACGCCAACGGCGACCAGCTGTTCAGCGACCAGCGCACGCTCGTCTACACCTCCGCCGACCGCTACTTCGGCACCGATGCGCTGACGTTCGAGGTGACCGACGGCGACGGGCCGGACGATCCCGCCGGCCGCAAGGCGACCCTCACGATTCCCATCACCGTGCTGCCGCCCGACAACCAGTCGCCGACGATGGTGGGCGCCTCGATGAACGTCGCGCCCGGCGAGGAGGCGTCGGCGCTCGACCTCGCCGCCCTCGCGACCGACCCCGACCCCGAGGACCAGGGCAACCTGACGTTCGAGCTGAAGGGCTCGACCCCCCAGGGGCTCACGGCCGACGTCGACGGCACGACGCTGCGGGTCTCCGCCGCGGCGAACACGGCCAAGGGCACGCGGGCGCTGCTGACGGTCACCGCCGACGACGGCGAGACGGAGCCGGCCGAGGCGACGATCTCGGTCGAGGTCACGGCATCCACCCGCCAGCTCGCGAGCGCGAACGACGACGTCATCGAACAGTCCGACCAGGGCTCGACCGAGTCGGTGGCGGTGCTCGCCAACGACGTCAACCCGTTCCCCGACAAGCCGCTCACCCTCGACAGCGCCGTGCTCGAGACCGGTGAGGCCCAGGTGACGCTGAAGGGCGACCGCGTCGAGGTCACGAGCAACAAGACCTACGTCGGCACCGTCGTGGTGCGCTACCGGGTGATGGATGCCACGGAGGACGCCGACCGCGCCGTCGAAGGCCGCATCCGCATCACGGTGCAGGGGCGCCCCGACGCGCCCGGCAAGCCCGTCGTGTCGAGCGTGCAGAGCCGCACCGTCGTGCTGTCGTGGACGCCGCCCATCGACAACGGCTCGCCGATCACCGGTTACACGGTGACCTCGACGACCGGCGGCTACATGAAGCAGTGCGCCTCGACGACGTGCACGCTCGATGGGCTCACGAACAACGTCGAGTACAACTTCACGGTCATCGCGACCAACAAGGTCGGCGCCTCCGACCCGTCGGTGCCGTCGGAGACGGCGCGCCCCGACGTGCGCCCCGACACTCCGGCTCCGCCGACGCTGAAGTTCGGTGACCGCAGCCTCACCGTCACCTGGGTGCCGCCGCGCACCGAGGGGTCGCCCGTCGAGTCGTACACACTGGAGATCTCGCCGGCGCCGCCGTCGGGCATCGTGCAGAAGACGGGTGTCACCGGGACGAGCCTCACGTGGGACGGCCTGGAGAACGGCTCGTCCTACCAGGTGCGGGTGCGCGCCCACAACCGCGCGCCCGACCCCAGCGAGTTCAGCCCGTGGTCGGCAGCGATGGTTCCGGCTGCGCCCCCGGCGGCGCCGAACGCCCCGACGACGGCGCTCGTCGACCCGGTCGGCAACCAGGCGCAGATCCAGGTCAACTGGAACCAGCCCGCGAACAACGGCGACGCCATCGCCGGGTACGAGCTGCGCGTCAAGCAGGGCTCGACCGTCGTGAAGACGGTGCCGGTCGCGGCCGGGCAGACCAGCCAGAACGTCGTGGTCGACACGTCGACGACGAACTACACGTTCGATGTGCGGGCGGAGAACAAGGCGGGCTGGGGTGCGTACAGTGCGACGTCCGCGCCGCGCCGCGGCGTCACGGCGCCGGGCGCTCCGACGGGTGTCGCCGCGACGGCGGGCAACAACTCCGTCGGCGTGACGTGGACGGCGGGCGCCGCCAACGGCGCGACCGCCGGCGAGATCCAGTACCAGTACTCCGTCGAGGGTGGCGCCTGGAGTGGCAACTGGGCGTCGGGCGGCACGAACGGCTCGGGCACGATCTCGGGCAGCCAGGTCGCCAACAACGGCAGCTACTCGGTGCGCGTGCGCGCCGTCTCCACGGTCGACGGCTCGCAGTTCGCCAGCGGCGCCTCGAACACCTCGAACAAGGTGGCGCCGTACGGGCCGATCGGCAACCCGAAGGCCTCGGCCTCGGGCGGCAACCGCACGATCACGATGAGCTGGAGCTCGCCCGCCCGCAACGGTCGCGACATCACGACGCAGATCAACACCGACGACGGTCGGGGCTGGCGCACCGTCGCGGCGAGCGGCAGCGAGAGCTACAGCGTCGGCTACAGCGTGACCCGCACGATCTCGGTGCGGACGACCGCCGAGGGCCAGACGACGACGGCATCGGCCTCGGCCACGAGCGACCCGAAGCCGGCGCCGCGGATCTGGGTGACCCGGGGCAGCTTCGAGAACGCCGGCTGCGTGAACGGCTGCTACCACTTCGTCGTCAACTGGCAGAACGCGGAAGACCTCGGCACGAAGGACGTCCGCTGCCAGGCCTCGACCGGGCGTGTCGGCTCGTACGACAACCCGGTCAACTTCAGCGGCGGCAGCGGCTCGCAGGAGCTCACCTGCTACCTCGGAGCCGACGGCTACGACGTGTGGGTGGATGTCCTGGGCTGGGGCAGCTCCGTCGACACCGAGAAACGCAACTGGCCACGCAACTAGTGCGCCGCCCATTGACCCCCCGAGAACGAGGAAACCCCGACATGAGCATGACCCCGGAACAGGCGGCGTGGTTCCGCGACACCTTCACGCGCCTCGTCGACAACGTCGACCAGGCCCTGCTCGGCAAGCGCGAGGTGGTGGGCCTCGTGCTCTCGGCGATGCTCGCCGAAGGCCACGTGCTGCTGGAGGACGCGCCGGGCACCGGCAAGACGAGCCTCGCCAAGGCGATCGCGGCGAGCGTGCAGGGCACGAGCACCCGCATCCAGTTCACGCCCGACCTGCTGCCCTCCGACGTCACCGGCGTCACGATCTACGACCAGCAGAACCACCGGTTCGAGTTCCACCGCGGCCCCGTGTTCGCGTCCATCGTGCTGGCGGACGAGATCAACCGTGCCTCGCCGAAGACGCAGTCGGCCCTGCTGGAGGTCATGGAGGAGTCCCGCGTCACCGTGGACGGCGTCGCGCACGAGGTGGGCAGGCCCTTCCTCGTCATCGCGACGCAGAACCCCATCGAGCAGTCCGGCACGTACAAGCTGCCCGAGGCGCAGCTCGACCGCTTCATGCTGAAGACCTCGATCGGCTACCCGTCGCTCGCCGTGGCCGAGCGGATCATGGCGGGCGCCGTCGACCGCAACCCGTCGGCGACCCTGGCGCCGGTCATCACGACCGGTGCCGTCGCCGACATGGCCGACCTCGCGGCATCCGTCCACATCGATCCGGCGGTCGCGCGCTACGCGGCGCAGCTCGTCGAGGCCACACGCGCATCGGAGGCCACGCGTCTCGGTGTGTCGGTGCGCGGCGCGATCTCGATGATGCGGGTCGCGAAGGTGTACGCCGCCTCGCAGGGCCGCCACTTCGTGATCCCGGACGACATCAAGACCCTCGCCGTCCCGGTGTGGGCGCACCGTCTCGTGCTCGACCCCGAGGCGGAGTTCTCCGGCACCACCGCCGAGACCGTCGTCCAGCGTGCGCTCACGGCGGTCGAGGCGCCGCTCGCGCGGGCCGCGAGCTGATGACCCAGGCGCCGGAGACCCTGGCCCCGTCGCGCCGTGCGCGACGGGATGCCGGCGTGTCCGGCGCACCCGTCGCACCGGAGCCGCAGCCGGCGGACGAGGTCGCCGAAGAGGCGACGGATGTCGGGACCACCCTCGTCGCGCCGCGCGAGGCGACCCGCGGTGAGAAGTGGCGGGAGCGCGTCGAGTCGGCATGGCGGTCCACCGCCCGCGTCGGCCGTGCCGTCGCCGAGGTCATCCGCCCGCTCGGCTGGGTGCTGATCGTCGCGACCGTCGTGGTCTGGTGGCTCGCGCTCGCGTTCGGCTGGGAGGAGTTCCTCGTCGCCGCCGCCGTGCTGTCGGCCGTCATCGTGCTGTGCATCGCGTTCCTGTTCGGGCGCACGAGCTACGACATCGAGCTCGATCTCACCCGCACCCACGTCGTCGTCGGCGAGCGGGCCGTCGGCGGTCTCACCCTCGTCAACAACACCTCCCGCACGATCCTGCCGTCCGAGGTCGTGCTGCCCGTCGGCGCCGGCCGCGGCGTCTTTCAGGTGCCGCGCCTCGCGCCCGCGCAGGAGCACGAAGAGGTCTTCGCGATCCCGACCTCGCGCCGTGGCGTGCTGTCGGTGGGGCCGGTCAGCGTCCGCCGGGGCGACCCGCTGGGCCTCTTCGAGCGCACCAACGACCGGCGACAGGCCGTGGACCTGTACGTGCATCCGCGCACGACGAGCCTCGACGGACTCTCGCTCGGGCACCTGCGCGACCTCGAGGGCCTGCCGGCGCAGCACCTGTCCCGCGACGACGTGTCGTTCCATGCTCTGCGCGAGTACCAGCCGGGCGATGACCTGCGCCACGTGCACTGGAAGTCGACGGCCCGCGTCGGCGAGGTGATGGTCCGTCAGTACGAGGAGACGCGCCGGTCGCACTTCGTCGTCGGTCTGTCGACGCACCCCGACGAGTACCGCGCTCCGGAGGAGTTCGAGGTCGCGATCTCCGCCGCGGCGTCGGTGGGCCTGCGGGCGCTGCGCGACTCCCGCACCCTCGACGCGCGCACGCAGCACGGCCCCGTCCGCTCGATCACGGCGCGCCGCTTTCTCGACGAGCTGTCGATGCTCGAGCACTCGCGTCCCCGCGAGGGCGGCGTCGTCGCGCTCGCCGGCTCGATCGCCGCGCACGCCCCGCAGGCAGCGGTCGTCGTGCTCGTGACCGGATCCAAGACGGATGCCGCGGACCTGCGCCTGGCGTGCTCGCGGCTGCCGCTGGGCGTGCGCGCGCTCGCGATCGTCGCCGACACGCGGGTCGACGCGCCCGCGCTGAAGCGCATCGGTGAGGCCGATGTCGTCACGATCGGCGACCTCGACCAGCTCCCGCGTGCCGTGCGGAAGGTGCTGTCGTGAGAGCCGCCGCCCGCACCTCCCTCTCGACCCGCATCGTGCTGGTGGACCTCGCCGCCGCCGCGCTGATGCTGCTCGTGTCGGTCATCGGCTTCGCGCCCACGTTCGATTCGCCGCAGTATCTCGTCGCCGCCCTCGGCGGCCTCGCGCTGGGTCTCGCGCTGGCGTGGCTGGGCGCCCGTCAGCGGTGGGGGATCCTGAGCCTGGCCGGTGCGACGGTGGGCGCGTACATCGTCTTCGGCGGCGCGCTCGCGCTGCCCCACACGGCGCTCCTCGGCATCGTGCCCACCCTCGACACCCTGCAGCAGTTGGCGATCGGCACCGTCACGTCCTGGAAGCAGTTGCTGACCACGGTGCCGCCGGTCGCGGCATCCGACGGTCACCTCATCGTCCCCTTCATCCTCACCCTCGTGGGCGGCGTGCTCACCGGCTCGCTCGCCCTCCGCGCCCGCCACGCCGCGTGGGCCCTGCTGCCGGCGACCGTCGTGCTGGTGGCGACGATCCTGCTGGGCGTCGCGCAGCCGGCGGCGCCGCTCGTGCAGGGCGTCGTCCTGGCCGTCGTGGCCACCGTCTGGCTCGCGCTGCGCCGCGCCTGGGAGCACGACCGCGCGGCTGTGCGCGTCGAGTCGGCCGGGGCGTCGGATGCCGAGTCGGTGCGCAGCTCCCGCACGCGTCGCCTCGTCGCCGCCGGCGCAGTGCTGGCCGTAGCCACGGGCGTCGGGGTCACGACCGCCGCCGTCGCCGCGCCGCCGGTGCCGCGCTACATCCTGCGCGATTTCGTCGTGCCGCCGTTCGACATCACGCAGTACCCGAGCCCGCTGCAGAGCTTCCGCGGCTACGTCCGCGACGACGCCGACGAGACCCTGTTCACCGTGACCGGGCTTCCGGAGGACGGGCGGGTGCGGCTCGCGACGATGGACGCGTACGACGGCATCGTCTACAACGTCTCCGACGACGGCGCCGGGTCGTCCAGCGCCTTCACCCCGATCCGCTCGAACATGTCACCGGAGGCGGAGGGCACCCCCGCGACAGTGCGCGTCGAGATCGGCGACCTCACCGGTGTCTGGGTGCCCGACGTCGGGTCGGTGCGCGCCTTCGCGTTCGACGGCCCGCGCGCCGCGGAGCTGGCCCGCACCACGCACTTCAACGATGCGACCGGCACGGCCGTGGCGCCGGAAGGCCTCGCCGCCGGCGACGCGTACACGATGACCACCGTGGTGCCGAAGCAGCCGTCGGATGCCGCGCTCGCCGACGTGCCGTTCGCCGCGCTGAAGATGCCCAAGCAGACCGGCATCCCCGAGAAGATCGCCGATCTCGCGTCGAAGGCCGTCGCCGACGCTGAGACGCCCATCGAGCGGGCGCGGGCGCTGGAGAGCTGGCTGCACACCGATGGCTTCTTCAGCCATGGCCTGGCCGACGACGTCATCTCGCTCTCGGGGCACGGCGCGAGCCGCATCACGACGCTCTTCGGCGGCGACCAGATGATCGGCGACGACGAGCAGTATGCCGTCGCGATGGCGCTCATGGCGACCCAGCTCGGCATGCCGGCGCGCGTCGTGATGGGGTGGCACCCCGGTGAGGACGACCAGGCCGGGGCGGTCTTCACGGCCACCGGCGACAACCTGCACGCCTGGGTGGAGATCGCGTTCGAGAACGTCGGGTGGGTCACGTTCGACCCGACGCCCGACGAGGACAACCAGCCCAACGACCAGACGACGAAGCCCCGGGCCAATCCGAAGCCGCAGGTGCTGCAGCCGCCGCCGCCCGCGCAGGAGCCCGCCGACCTGCCCCCCGCCATCGCGGAGGACCGCGAGCAGGAGGATGAGGACACCGCCGGCATCGATTGGCTCGGCCCGGTGCTGCTGTACGGCGGCATCAGCCTGGGCGTGCTCCTGCTGCTGGCGGCTCCCTTCATCGTGATGGGCGTCGTCAAGGGCGCCCGCCGCGCCCGTCGACGCAGCGCCGCCCGCACCGCCGACCGCATCTCGGGCGGCTGGGACGAACTCGTCGACTCGGCCGTCGACCTGCGCGCGCCCGTCGTCGCCGGTGCCACCCGCAGCGAGAGCGCCGCCGTCGTGGGAGCGGCCTTCGCGCAGCCGCGGGTCACCGAGCTCGCCACCCGCGCCGACCTCGACGTCTACGGTCCGGGCGACCCCGCACCCGAGGACGTGGAGGCGTTCTGGCGCGAGGTGGACGATATCGTCGGTGAGATGAGAGGGTCCACGTCGCTGTGGCAGCGCCTGCGCGCCCGGCTGAGCCTGCGCTCGCTGCGCCGCGGCGGCACGGCGGGTGGACCGGCCGCGCTGTGGCGCGCGGCGGGGAGTGGCATCGGTGGGGCGATCGGGAACCTCCGCACCCGCGCACAGGGGGCGTGGGCGGCGCGGAAGGGCAGCCGATGAGCGCGGCGCCGGACCTCGCACGCCGCCCGGCCCTCCTCGGCCGGCGGATCGGGGCCTACCTCATCGACGGCGCGGTGGCCCTCGTCGTGCTGCTCGTGGCGGCCGCCGTGCTCGGCGGCATCTCGTTCGGAACCGAGGGCGGGTTCCCGCTGATCGCCGCGAGCATCGGCGCCTACGCCGTCGCGATCGGCTGGTTCTTCGTCTACTCGCTCATGCAGGGCGGCGGCGGGTCGATCGGCATGCGGGCGCTCGGTCTGCGCCTCGTCCGCGAGGCGGACGACGCCCCGCTCGGCTTCGGTCGCGCCCTGTTGCGGAACGTCATCTGGGGGCTCGGCTCCGCCATCGTGGTGGGCATGTTCTCGCCGCTGTTCGACGCGTCGCCGTGGCGTCGCGGCTGGCACGATCAGGTCTCCGGCGCCGTTATGACCGACATCGCCGGCCACGGCGCGGTCGTCGCGTCCCCGTCGGTCGGTGCGGCGGGGGCAGGGGCGGCGACGGATGCCGGGGCGCGCGGCATCCCGGCGGCGGCACCGGCCGCGCCGTACCCCGCGCCCGCGCCTGCGG
>JAEYAG010000007.1 GCA_023451265.1 Actinomycetes bacterium
GCGGCCGCAGGCGGACGGGATCGCGCTGACCGACCTGCCGGGTTCGCCGGTGCGCGAGATCTTCACGGCCGAGCGCCGCGCGGCCACGCCGCGCCCCGGCATCCGTCTCGTCCGCGAGGCCATCGCCGACGCGTTCACCCGCCCCGCTACCCTGAACGCGTGAGCACGCCACCGCCGAACGCGCCCGCGACGGACGCGCAGCGCTCCCGGTTCGCGCGGCTGCAGGCGGCGACGGACCGGGTGCCGACGAAGTGGTTCGCCGCGATCGGCACGGGCCTGTTCCTCGCGGTGACGGCGGCGTTCGGCGGGCTCGCGCCCGTCGCGGCGGAACAGAAGCCGCTCGAGCAGCTCACCGTCGGCCAGACCCACACCGGCGCACAGCTGGCGATGACGGTCGAGCGCGCCGTCCTCATCGATCGCCTCAGCGGATCGGGGGCGTTCCCCGACGCCGACGAGGGCGAGCGCCTGCTCGTGCTCCTCGTGGAGATGGAGAACCGCTGGACCGAGCCGGCGATCGCGTCGGCCTTCGCCGGGCTGCTCGACCCCACGTATCGGCGCAACGTGGTCCTCGCCGGCGACGGCGCGGCCGCCGACGGCATCGTCCGCGAGGACGACCAGACCCTCGATCCGGTGCTGCAGCCGGGGGTGCCCGCGCTCATCGCGTTCAGCTGGGTCGTGCCCGGCGACGCCTACCGCGACGGCGAAGAGCTCACGGTCGTGCTGAAGGACGCCGCGCTGGAGCACGGTCGCATGCTGTTCTCGGGCGACTACTGGGGCACGCCGGAGCCGGCCGCGCACGTGAGCGTCGAGATCGAGGACGTCGGAGCGGGGGTGGCCGGATGAACCGGTGGCTCTCAGCGGCGATCGCTGCCGCGCTGCTGGTCGGCGCGTGGTTCGTCGCGCGCGGCACCCCGGACGGCGAGGAGCGATTGAGCGATCCGTTCCCCGTCGCCGCGACCGTCGGCACGCCGGCGGAGGGGCGCAACCTCGGCGTCACGGTGCACAGCCTCACGCTCGCCGACCGCGTGACCACCGGCGGCTGGTTCGCGGAGGGCACCTGGCTCGTGGTCGACCTCGACGCCTGGGCGGTGCAGACAGAATCGCCCGCCGCGCTGACCGACGTCTGGATCGAGGTGGGCGAGACGACCTACACGGCGAGCGAGCGGCCCGGCTTCTACGACGACGACGCGAGCCTGCGGCGCGCGGGCTTGTTCCTGGCGGGGGCGCGCACCGGAACCGTCGCGCTCGAGCTGCCCGCCACGATCACCGAGGAGCGCGGCATCCTGCATCTGGCGATGTCGGACGGCACCGCCGACTCGGTCATCGAGCTGCCCGTCGACTTCGGCGCGCTCGCGCACGAGGCCGAGATCGAGCTGCCGACCATCGCCTGGGCAGACCCGGCAGACGGGACGACGCAGTGAGCGCGCCCGGCGCCGGATGGTGGCGCCGCAACGCCGTCGCGCTCGTCGCGCTCGCGGTCCTCGTGCCCGCCAGCTGGCTCGCGCTCGACACGATCGAGTTCGGCACGACGCGCAACCCGCAGCAGACGGTGGATGCCGGCACGAGCACGACCGTCGACGGCGCCCGCTTCGGGCCGGCCCGCCTGCAGCCGCTCGACGACGACGGTCTCGACGTGCCGGCCGGGGCGCAGCCCGTGCTCGTGACGGTGCCGGTGGCGCACCCCGTGGAGACGACGAGCTGCCAGGGCGCGACGATCACGGAGGTCGCCACGGGGCGCACCTGGCGTGCCGCGAGTCTCGTGCTGGGGTGGACGCCCGGCGCCGGTCAGCAGGAGACGTGCCGCTCAGAGACGGGCGCTGCCGTCGACTTCGCGGCGCCGTTCCTCCTGAACGTCGACGCGAGCGGTCCCTTCGTCGTCACCATGAGCGTCATGCGCGACGGGACCGTGGTCGACCTGCGGTTCAACGTCGACCTCACCGGCGGCTGACGCGGGGCGCAGCGACGCGAGCGCGCCGTCGTAGGTCGACGCGATGATCGCGACGCGCACCGGCTCGGTCAGCACGGCCGCGGCGGCGACGAGGCCGACCGACAGCGGCGCCCAGAACGAGACCACGTCGTGGGGACCGATCGCCCGGCCCGCGCCCACCAGCATCCACTGCTCGGCGAACTCCACCACCGTGAACAGCAGGATGTACGAGGCGATGAACACCGCCCCCGCCCGCCACATCAGCACCAGCGCCGCACCGATCGAGCGGAACGGCGCGGTGAAGGACTGCCAGAAGTCGCCGAGCCGGCGACGGATGCGCGCGGGCACCGACGCATAGCGCGTGCGCGCGGCGGTGACCACGGCGCCCGAGAGCCGCGGCGCCTCGGCTTTGACCGCCTGGCCGTACACGACGCCGGCGATCGTGAGCCAGGCCACCGGCAGCAGGATGATGCCGCCCGCCTCGCCGAGGAACCACTCGACGCCGTCCCACAGGACCCCGAACGGCCTCAGCCATCCGGTGAGGCCCGTGCGCAGATCCCCGAGCCACACCATCGCCTGCCGGCTCTCCACCCAGTCGGTCACAAGCGCCAGGAGATCCGTGACGACGTACGCCGCGAGATAGACCCACAGCACCTCGAGGTACACCGCGACCATGCCGAGCACGGTCCGCGTCGCCCCGCGCGGCAGGCGCGTGCGGTAGCGCTGGAACGCCCACCGCGCCGCGAAGGCGATCACGACGATGCCGATCGTCGTCGCGTTCAGGCCGAGGTCGGTGATCCGTCCCGCGGAGTCGTAGTCCTCGAGCTTCGTCGCGGCCTCGATCCCCCACCAGAAGCTCCACTCGGTCGCGTCGTTGATGTAGGCGGTGACGTCGTCGGCGATGAATCCCCACGCCGCGTAGAACGCCACGAAGGGCAGGATGCCGCCGAGGACGCCGTCCAGGAAAGCCGCACGCCGCTCGCGGGCGGTGTCCGGAAGCGGCGCGATCGCTCCGAGCGCCGGCATCCCCTCCCGGACGACGAGGAGCATGGCGACGTAGGCGACCAGCAGGGCGAGCGCGGCGAGCGGCAGCAGCAGGATGCCGCCGACCGCGCTCCCCGCCCCGACGAACGCGGCGAGTTTCAGCGCGAGGAAGTGCACGAGCGTCCCGCCGAGGATCCACGCCAGCAGGGCCGGCCAGTGCGCGCCGAGCAGCCGGGCGGCGCGGGCGAGGACGGTCAGCACGAGGCCAAGGGTAGCGGCACCCGCTGCCGCCGCCTCACTCCCAGATGCTCGGCGCCGGCGCCTTCGTCGACGGCAGGGCAGCGCCCGCGGCCCAGTCCACGATCCACTGCGGCAGGGGAGGCAGGTTGTCGGGGCGGTGTAGCGCCTCGAAGAGCTCCGCGGTGTTGACGACGCCGCCGGTGCGGCGGAGGAACCGGGCGCGCACGATCATCTCGGCGTAGATCTCCCCGTCGACCACGGCGCGGTGGATCTGGTAGACCGCCTTGTCATCGTGCCCGTACAGCCGGGACTCGACGGTGAACCGCTGCCACAGCTGCAGCGACTTCCGGAAGGTCACGGTCTCGCTGGCCACAACCGCGTACCAGCCCTCCGCGTTCATGGCATCCCAGATGCCGGTGCGGATCAGCAGGTCGAACCGGCCCAGGTCGAACAGCGACGCGTACCGGCCGTTGTTCATGTGCCCCAGCAGGTCGAGGTCGGTGGGGAGCGTGCGCAGCCGCACCCGCCCGACGCTGTCCGGAGGGATGGGTCCGCGCCGCCGCAGCAGCACCTTCGCACGCCAGATCGTCAGCAGGGTCCGCCACCACACATTCACGAACGGCGATGCTACCCGGCATCCGTCGTCGACGCCGTTTCGGCCGATTTCGCGTTTGCAGAGCCCGGACGTAGAGTCTGGCCATGGAAGCCACCATCGAACCCACAGCACAGACCGACATCGTCGTCCGTCCGGTGCGCGACGTGGATGCCGAGGCCCTCGGGCGGGTGCACGCGACGTGCTGGCACGAGACGTACGACCACCTGATCAGCACGGCGGCGCTCGAGAACGTCTCCCCCAAGCGTCTGGCGGAGCTGTGGACGCACTGGGCCGTGCAGGGACCCGACTTCCGCATGTTCGCGGCACTGTCCGGCGGCGAGATCGTCGGGTTCGTCGGCTCGGGCCCTGCCCGCGATCGCGACGCCCCGCGGGCGCGCGAGCTGTACTTCATCTACCTGCTCGACGCCTTCCACGGCACCGGGACCGGCCAGCGCCTGTTCGATGCCGCGGTCGACGCCGGCGAGGAGCTCTACCTCTGGGTGGCCGAGGACAACCCCCGCGCGCACCGCTTCTACACGCGCAACGGCTTCACGCTGGACGGCGCGAGCCACACCGAGCCGTTCCTCGGCGAGACCCTCACCGAAGTCCGCTTCGTCCGCTGAAGCCGTTCGGGGAGCGCACATGGCTCTCCACACGGTCCCCGGGGAGCCGTTTGCGCTCCCCGAACGGGGCGTCAGCGACCGCTGACGGTGCCGAACAGACGGGCGATCGGCGCGAGCACCAGGGGGCGCGCCGCGACCCATGCGGCGGCGATGGCCACGAGCGACAGCACGAACATCCAGAACCCGGTCCAGTTGTCCGCGTAGGCGGTCGGGTCGACCGATCCCTGCGCCGCGTACATGTGGTTGAGGTTGCGCAGCGCACCCGTCGCGAGCACGAGCGCGACGTGGATGACGATGAACACCACGAAGTACAGCATCACCGGGAAGTGGATCTTCCGCGCCCACTCGACCGGGTACGCCGCGCTGAGCTTCGCGTTGCCCTTGGGCCACATGCCGCTCATCCGGTATCCGGAGATCGCCGCGAGCGGTGCGGCGACGAACACCGTCGAGAAGTAGGCGAGCTGCTGCAGCGAGTTGTAGTTGACCCATCCGTTCTCGGTGGGCCAGTCGAGCGAGACGTATTGCAACGCCGCCGAGAGGGCGTTGGGGAAGACCTCCCAGCTCGTCGGCACGATGCGCATCCACTGTCCCGTGACGAACAGCAGCACGACGAAGACGACGCCGTTGACGAGCCAGAAGATGTCGAGCGCCTGGTGGAACCAGATCGTGAGGCTCGTCTTGCCCTTCGGGTTGTTCTTCGGTGCCCAGAACACGGCGGGGCGCTTCTCGCGCCGGATCGTGAGCCCGGAGCGGATGATCAGCACCATCAGGAACGCGTTGAAGAAGTGCTGCCACCCCAGCCACGCCGGGATTCCGACGGGAGCCGCGTCGGGCAGGTGGTACTCCCCGGGGTAGGTCGCGAGGAAGTCCTGCATGGCGTCGAGGCTCAGGAGGAACCGCACGAACAGCACCGCCATCGCCGCCGCGAACAGCAGTCCGAGGCCGCCGACGACGACCGCTCCAGCCCACTGCGCCTTGGTGAAGGGGCCGATGCGGGCAGGTTCTGGCCGCGGCGCCGGCCGGTGGGTCGCCGCCCGTCCCGGCCAGACGC
>JAEYAG010000200.1 GCA_023451265.1 Actinomycetes bacterium
AGGCGCGGCAGCGCGCGGTCGGCGGGTTCTCGCTGCGCGGCGCGCGCGTCCGTGGACGCGGCGACCGCCGCGGGCGCGGCGGTCAGCGTGAGCGCCACCGAGCCGACGATGGCGGCGGGGGTGGTGAGGCGGGCGGAGAGGTGTGCGAGTCGCAAGGCGGACCCCCTTCTTCGACCCCGCTACCGTGTCACGGATGTCAATTGCTGTCAACGAGTGTTATAAGAAGTGACTGCTGTGACGGATGTGATTTCAGCGCACCCCGGCACTGCACGAGCGCCGCACGCGCGGCGCACGACGCGCCCGACAGTGGAATAGTGGAACCGTGACCGACGACACCGCCGCATCCGCCGCCACCGACTGGCTCACCCTCCCCGAACTCGTCGAGACGCTCGGCGAACCGCTCGGCCGCGTCCGCCGGCTGCTCGACGAGAAGCACCTCGTGGGCTCGCGCCGCCAGGGCGCGTTCGCGGTGCCGTCGCTGTTCATCCTCGACGGCCGCCCGCTGGCGTCGCTGCGGGGCACGGCGATCGTGCTGCAGGATGCCGGGTTCAGCGACGACGAGGTCATCGACTGGCTGCTCGCACCGGAGGAGTCCATCGGGCGTCCGCCGATCGACGCCCTGCGCGAGGGGCGCAAGAGCGAGGTCCGCCGCGTCGCACAGACGCTGGCCTGAGCCGCCGCGGCGTCAGGCCGTGCGCGCCGTCGCGTCGCGCGCGAGATCGCGCAGCGCCCCCACCGCCGGGGTGCCCAGCGGTGCGCCGCGCAGGGCGCGGTCGGCCTCGTCGGCGAACCGCGTGATCGCCTGCTCGACCCGCTCCAGCGCGCCGGTTTCGGTGATCGTCTGCTGCAGGGCGGCGATCTGCCCGGCATCCAGCGACGGATCTCCGATCAGCTCGTCGAAGACCTGCCGCGCCCCGGGGGCGAGCCGTTCGCGCGTGTAGGCGATGAGGAGCGTGCGCTTGCCTTCGCGCAGGTCGTCGCCCGAGGGCTTGCCGGTCACGGCGGCATCGCCGAAGACGCCCAGCACGTCGTCGCGCAACTGGAAGGCGAGCCCCAGGGGGTGCCCGAACGCGGCGAGTGCGGCGCTCTGGCGCTCGTCGGCGCCCGCCAGCGCGGCGCCCAGCAGGAGCGGATGCTGGATGCTGTACCGCGCCGACTTCAGCGACGCGACGCGCAGCGCGCGGTCGGCGTGCTCGTCGTCGGGGGCCGTGACGAACGCGGCCTCCTCCGCGATGTCGAGGAACTGGCCGACCGTCACTTCGCGCCGCATCAGGGCGTAGACGGCGCGGGCGGATGCGGCGTGCACCGCGTCCTGCAGTCCCTCCTCCAGCAGGTCGTCGCTCCAGGCGACGAGGAGGTCGCCGAGGAGGATCGCGGCGGAGCGGCCGAACGCCGCGGCATCCCCCGCCCATCGCGAGGCGCGGTGCGCGCTCTCCAGCGCCCGGTGGGCGGCGGGGTGGCCACGGCGGGTGTCGGAGTTGTCGATGAGGTCGTCGTGCACGAGCGCGGCGGCGTGGAAGATCTCCAGGGCCGCGGCAGCCGCGAGCACCTCGTCCGGCGCCTGCGGGGAGCGCGGGGCGCCGCCCCGGTGCTCCGCGACGGCCTGCCAGCCGGTGAGGCAGAACCGCGCGCGCAGGCGCTTGCCGCCGGTGAGAGCGGCGGCCGCGGCGTCGAGGAACGACGCGGTTTCGGTGCCGCCGTCGCGCCACTGCGCGCGCTGGTCGGTCACGAACCTCTCCAGTCGCTGGGAAACAGCCTCGATCGGCTCGTCAGACGCGGTCACGGGCCTAGCCTAGTTCTCGAGTGCACGCGTAGAATCGAGCGCACACGAGGCCGACACCCGTACGGCGAGGAGGGGGAGGCAATGCCTCTGTCAGAGCAGGAGCAGCGTCTGCTCGATGAGATGGAACGTCATCTCATGAACAAGGACGCCGATGTCGTCAGTGCGCCTCGTGATGGGCAGACCCTCAGCTACCGCAACATCGTCTACGGCACGATCCTCGTGCTGCTCGGCATCGGCGGCCTCATCGCCGGCGTCTCCTCGGGGATCATCGTCATCGGCGTCATCGCCTTCCTCGTGATGGTGGCCGGTGTCGTCCTCGCCGTCACGCCTGCGCGCGGGTTCGCCGCCGCCACGCCCCGCTCCGGTGAGAAGAAGCCGAAGCCGTCGTCGTCATCGTCGGCATCCTTCATGGATCGCATGAACGACCGCTGGGATCGTCGCCAGGGCGACCGCTGATCGCCGCCGGCTGACTCCGCCCCGCGGAGCGCCCCCGAACGCAAGACCACAGCACCGATCTTCGGGTCGGTGCTTTCTTGCGTGCGGGGGCTTTTTTCGTGCGTGTGGGGGAGCGGGGAAGGATCTCGTCGAGAAATCCATAGTGAAGTGGAGGGAAGTGGAGTAAAGTGGTGCGCACCTGGATCGGGCCGGAGGAAGGGGGAGTGGCCGATGCTGTTGGGCACCTACACCCCCAAGCTCGACGACAAGGGCCGCGTCATCCTGCCGGCCAAGTTCCGCACCGACCTCGGTGACGGCGTCGTCGTCACTCGCGGTCAGGAGCGCTGCCTGTACGTCTTCAGCACGAAGGAGTTCGAGCGGGTCTACGAGAAGATCCGCGAGGCGCCGCTGACGAACAAGCAGGCGCGGGATTTCCAGCGCATGTTCCTCTCCGGCGCGAGCGACGAGAAGCCCGACAGCCAGAGCCGCATCACGATCCCGCCGCACCTGCGCACCTACGCGAACCTCGGTCGCGAACTCGTCGTCACCGGTGTCGGCGCGCACGCCGAGATCTGGGATGCCGAGGCGTGGAACGCCTACGCCGAAGGCAACGAAGACAGCTACTCCGACATGGAGCAGGAGGTGATCCCGGGCCTGTTCTGACCGTGGCCGTGACTCCCAGCCGCACGCCCTGACACACTTCCCCGGTGCCAGGTCGCGGCGGATGGGGATCACGACTCCGGATCGGACTCCGCGAAGACCATGAGCTTCTCCGACATCCACACCCCGGTCATGCTCGAGCGCTGCGTCGAGCTGCTGGCGCCCGCCCTCACCCGGCCCGGCGCCGTGCTCGTGGATGCCACTGAAGGCATGGGCGGGCACTCCGAGGCGCTGCTCGAGCGCTTCGACGGCATCCGCCTCATCGGTCTGGACCGCGACACCGATGCCCTCCGCATCGCGGGGGAGCGTCTCGCCCGGTTCGGCGACCGGGTGACCCTCGTCCACACCGTCTACGACGGCATCGCCGGCGCCCTCGCGGGTGCCCGGGTCGACCGCGTCGACGGCATCCTCTTCGACCTCGGGGTCTCCTCGCTCCAGCTGGACGAGGCAGACCGCGGCTTCGCGTACGCGCAGGATGCGCCGTTGGACATGCGCATGGACCAGACGGCGGGCACGACGGCCGCAGACATCGTCGCGACCTACGGCGAGGGCGATCTGCGCCGCATCTTCGAGCGGTACGGCGAGGAGAAGCTCGCCGGCCGCTACGCGCGCGCCATCATCGCCGCCCGCGAGGGGGCGCCGATCACCCGCTCCGGCCAGCTCGTCGACGTCCTCATCGCCGCGACGCCCGCCGCCGTGCAGCGCGAGGGTCGCGGCCATCCCGCCAAGCGGGTGTTCCAGGCGCTGCGCATCGAGGTCAACGCCGAACTCGCCGTGCTCGAGGGGGCGCTGCCGGCTGCGATGGACGCCCT
The DNA here is from genome assembly GCA_023451265.1 of Actinomycetes bacterium. Taxonomy (GTDB): domain Bacteria; phylum Actinomycetota; class Actinomycetes; order Actinomycetales; family Microbacteriaceae; genus Microbacterium. Next base: position 3,691 of record JAEYAG010000200.1, read on the forward strand.
CCGGGTGGGCGGGCGCATCGTCGTCATGAGCTACCAGTCGCTGGAAGACCGCCTCGTCAAGCGCGTGTTCGCGGATGCCGCGGCATCCACGGCTCCGGCGGGCCTGCCCGTCGAGCTCCCCGAGCACGCGCCGCGGTTCCGGCTGGTGGTCAAGGGCGCCGAGCTCGCGACCGATGAGGAGAAGGCGCAGAACCCCCGCGCCACCCCCGTGCGCCTGCGCGCGGCCGAGCGCGTGAGGGAGGCGGCATGAGCATTCCGGCCGAGAGTTCCGTCGATCTGCTGGCGGGTCTTCCCGAGCTGCCTTCCCGCACCCGTCCGGGTGGTCCCGCGCGCGGCGACCGACTGCGGGCACTCGAGCAGCCGGTGCCGCGGCGGCGCCCGCGCATGCTGTACGGCATCGTCGCGGTCGCCGGGGCGGTGCTCATCGCCGCGGCGCAGATGGGGCTGTCGATCCTCACGACCCAGACGTCCTACGAGCTGTCCGCGCTGACCTCGCAGCAGCGCGACCTGGACTGGCAGAAGCAGATGCTGCAGGACGACGTCGCCGGGCTGAGCTCGCCGCAGTACCTCGCGGCGAACGCGCAGGCGATGGGGATGCTGACCGGGCAGGCGCCGACGTACCTGCGCTTGAGCGACAACGCCGTCATCGGCACCGCGGCCGGCCTCAGCGGCGCCAGCGCCATCAACGCGCTGACGCAGGCGGCCGTCGGAAACGCTCTCGTCAGCGGGGTTCCGCTGGCCGGTGACCCCGCCGCGAGCCTCGGCGGCGGCGCGAGCGTCGTCGACGACGCCATCGTCAATACGACGACACCCCCCGCGATCGCCGACGGTCTTCCCACCCCCGCCACACACTGATCTGTATGACGACCCGAGCCACCCGAAGCCCGCGTCGGCGCACCGTCGTCGCCCTCGCCGTCGTCCTGGCGGTCCTCGCCGCCTTCGTCGTGCGGCTCGTCGACATCCAGGTCGTCAACGCCAACGACCACATCACCGACTCGCAGAGCTTCGCGACGGGTGCCAAGCAGCCGCTGTACGGCGCACGGGGCGAGATCGTCGACACCGACGGCACGGTCCTCGCCTCGAGCACGCTGCGCTACGACGTGCAGATCGACCCGTCCCTGGCCGTGAAGGGGATCGCGAAGAAGGATGACGACGGTCGGGCCGTCAAGGACGACAAGGGCGAGACCGTGATGGTGCCCTGGACCGAGCTCGCCGCCGACATCGCGGGCGTCACCGGGCAGTCGGCGGCCGACGTGGAGAAGATCGTCGCCGACGCCCTCGCCGCCGACGCGGACAGCCAGTACGCCGTCGTGAAGAAGTCGGTGTCCACGGAGGAGTACCGGACGCTGGCGGGGCTGAAGCTGCCGTTCCTGTCGTTCCCGCCGCATCCGTCCCGGATCTATCCCGACGGCGCCGTCGCCGGCAACCTCATCGGGTTCGTCGGCTCCGACGGCACGCCGCTGGAAGGCCTGGAGGGCCTGCAGAACTCGTGCCTGGCCGCCGAGGACGGGTCGCTCACCTATCAGCGCGGCGCGGACGGGGTCATCATCCCCGGCACCGAGGTGGAGAAGCCGGCCGTGGACGGCGGGACGCTGAAGCTCACGATCGACAGCGACCTGCAGTGGTTCATGCAGCAGCTGATCAGCGAGGAGACCGCCCGCTACCAGGCGGACTGGGGCGGGATCATCGTGATGGAGGCCAAGACCGGCAAGATCCGCGCGCTCGCCGAGACGAACTCCGTCGACCCCAACGATCCCGGCGCCTCCTCTCCCGACGACCGCGGTTCGCGCCTGCTGCGGGTCGCGTACGAGCCGGGGTCGACCTTCAAGCCGGTCACCGCGGCGACCGCCATCGAGCAGGGGGGACTCACCCCGACCTCGACCGTCGTCACCCCCGACCGCATCGAGTTCCCCAACGGCGCGGTGATCAACGACTCCGAGAGTCACCCCACCGAGAACCTGACCCTCACCGGCGGTCTCGTGCAGTCATCGAACGTCGCCATGAGCCAGTTCGGCACGACGGTGTCGCCGGAGGTGCGCCAGGAGTACCTCGAGCGCTTCGGCGTCGGGGGCGGAGACGCGCTGGACTGGTCGGGCGAACCGAACGCGGGCTTCTCGAAGAACGCGGCCGACTGGGACAACCAGACCTACTACACCACGACGTTCGGACAGGCCTTCACCGTCACGCCGACCCAGGTCACCAGCGTCTTCCAGACGATCGCCAACGGCGGCGTGCGCATGCCCGCGCAGCTCGTCGAGTCGTGCACGAAGGCCGACGGCACCGTCGTCACCCCCGACCTTCCCGACCCGGTGCAGGTCATCAAGCCGGAGACCGCCGCGGAGGTGTCGCAGATGCTGGAGAACGTCTACGCGCAGGGCACGCTCGCCGCGGACATCAACATCCCCGGCTACCGTCTGGGCGTCAAGACCGGTACGGCGCAGGTCCCCGACGGGCACGGCGGTTACAAGGACAACCTCTACATGACGTCGCTGGCCGGTTACGCCCCGGCGGAGGATCCGCAGTACGTTGTTCTGACGCTGTTCAACGAGCCGAAGACCAACACGATGTCCTCGGCGAACAGCTCCGTCTTCAAGAAGGCGATGACGCAGGTGCTGACGCACTACCGCGTCATGCCGTCGAACCAGCCCACCCCGCTGCTGCCGGTCACCCAGTGACGCACTGCGCGTGAGGAAGCACTCCCTATGATCCGGATGACACTCGCCGAGGTCGCCGCCGCCGTTGCGGGGCGCCTCCAGACGACGGATGCCGACACCCCCGACACCACGGTCGACGGCACTGTCGACACCGACTCGCGCCTCATCGGGCCCGGTGACATCTTCGTCGCCAAGCCCGGCGAGACCACCGACGGGCACCGCTTCGTCGCCGCGGCGGCGGAGGCGGGCGCGGCGCTCGCGATCGTGGAGCACCCCGTCGACGCCCCGATCAGCCAGATCGTCGTCGCCGACGCGGTCCAGGCCCTCGCCGACCTCGCCCGCACGGTCGTCGCGCAGGTCCGCGCCGGTGGCGACCTGCGCGTCGTCGGCATCACCGGATCCAACGGCAAGACGACGACGAAGAACCTCCTCGCCCGCATCCTGCAGGACGAGGGCGAGACGGTCGCGCCCCGCGCGTCGTTCAACAACGAGGTCGGCGCGCCGCTGACCATGCTCCGCGTCACGGCGAGCACCCGGTTCCTGGTGAGCGAGTTCGGTGCCGCCGCCGGCGGCCAGATCGCCCGTCTCGCCGGCCTCGTGACCCCCGACGTCGGCATCGTGCTCATGGTGGGCCTTGCCCACGCCGGCGGCTTCGGCGGCGTGGAGGAGACCCTCAAAGCCAAGACCGAGCTGGTCGAGGCGGTCCGCCCGGGCGGGGTGGCCGTGCTCAACGCCGACGACCCGCGCGTCGTGACGATGGCCGCCGTCGCGGCGGCCCGGGGCGTCGCGGTGCGCTGGTTCGGGCGCAGCACCGCGGCTGAGCTGCGTGCCGAGGACGTCGAGGTCACGGCATCCGGCACCACCTGCGTCGTCGTCGCGGGCGACGAGCGCCTGCCGCTGCGGCTGCGGGTGCTCGGCGAGCACCACGTCATGAACGCCCTCGCCGCGCTCACCGCCGCCCGGGAACTGGGCGTCTCCCTCCGCGACGGCATCGCGCGCCTGGAGACCGTCGAGATCGCCGAGCGCTGGCGCATGCAGCCGCTCGGGTCCGACCGGGTCCGCATCATCAACGACGCCTACAACGCCAGCCCCGACTCCATGGCGGCGGCGCTGCGCACCCTCGCGCAGATCGCCGAGCCCGGACAGCGCAAGGTCGCCGTCCTCGGGGCGATGAGCGAACTGGGCGAGTATGCCGGGGAGGAGCACGCCCGGGTCGGGCTCCTCGCGGTGCGGCTGCGGATCGAGCGCATCGTCGTCGTCGGCCGCGACGCGCGCCGACTGTACCTCGCCGCCGTCGGCGAGGGCTCGTGGGACGGCGAGGCGGTCTTCTTCGAGACCGCCGACGAGGCGTACGCCTACCTCATGGACGAGCTCCGCGACGGCGACCGCGTGCTCGTGAAGTCGTCCAACTCGGCGGGCCTGCGGCATCTGGGCGATCGTCTGGGAGAATCGTTCTCGTGAGATCCCTGCTGACGGCCGCGACGATCTCCCTCGCCTTCACCCTCTTCCTCACGCCGCTGTTCATCCGGCTGTTCGAGAAGCTCGGCTGGGGACAGGTCATCCGCACCCCGGAAGACGCCCACAACCCCAGCCACCACGCCAAGCGCGGCACGCCCACGATGGGCGGGGTGATCTTCATCGTCGGCTCGATCGTCGGCTACGTCGTCGGCACCCTCACCGGCGGCGCCCCGCCCACCGTCTCGGGACTGCTCGTCATCTGGATGATGGTCGGCTTCGGCGTCGTCGGCTTCATCGACGACTACATGAAGGTGCGCCAGCAGCGCAGCCTCGGCCTCTCCGGGTGGCGCAAGATCGTCGGGCAGATCCTGGTGGCGGTGCCCTTCGGCATCCTGGCACTGAATTTTCCGAACACCTACGGTCAGACCCCCGCCTCGCCGTACGTGTCGTTCTTCCGCGACATCCCGGTGCTGTCGTTCATGGCGCTCGGGGTCATCGTCGGCTGGATCGTCTACCTCGTGTGGGTGTCGTTCATCTCGGTCGCCTGGTCCAACGCGACCAACCTCACCGATGGCCTGGATGGGCTGGCCACCGGCGCGGGGATCTTCACGATCTCGGCGCTCAGTCTGGTGACGTTCTGGCAGTTCCAGCAGCGTTGCATGAGCAGCGCGCTCGTGGACAGCTACGTCAATGCCTGCTACCCCACGCGCGACCCCATGGACCTCACGATCGTCGCGGCATCCTTCGTCGGCGCCCTCGTGGGGTTCCTGTGGTGGAACGCGCCGAAGGCGAAGATCTTCATGGGGGATGTCGGGTCGATGGCGATCGGCGGCGTCATCGCCGCGATGGGCATCCTCTCGCGCACCGAGCTGCTGACCGTCATCATCGCGGGCGTCTTCATCATCGGCCCCGGCTCGGTGATCCTGCAGCGGTACTACTTCAAGGCGACCGGCGGCAAGCGCCTGTTCCTCATGAGCCCGTTCCACCACCACCTCGAGATGCGTGGCTGGCCGGAGATCACGATCGTCGTGCGGATGTGGATCATCGCCGGCATGCTCGCCGTCACCGGTGTGGGCCTGTTCTACGTCGCGTGGCTGGCAGCGCTGTGACGGGGCGCCTCGACGAGCTGACGAGCTGGCACGCCGACTGGAAGGGCCTGCGCGTCGCGGTGCTCGGCCTGTCGATGACGGGCTTCTCCGTCGCCGACACGCTCGCCGAGCTCGGCGCCGAGGTGCTCGTCGTGACGCAGGATGCCGACGCGGAGTACGCCCGGCTGCTGCCGGTGATCGGCGCGACCCTGTGGACGGGGGCGCTCGACACCGTGCCCGCCGAGCTCGAGGCGTTCGCGCCCGAGGTCGTCGTCGCTTCGCCCGGCTTCGCCCCGCATCATCCCGTCATCGAGTGGGCGCGCGCCTCGGGCATCGCGCTGTGGGGCGACATCGAGCTGGCGTGGCGCGTGCGCGACAAGGTCGTGCGCGCCGACGGCACGCCTGCGGACTGGGTCCTCATCACGGGGACGAACGGCAAGACCACGACCACGCAGCTGACGGCCGCGATGCTCGCCGCGGGGGGTCTGCGGGCCGCACCCGTGGGGAACATCGGCGTACCGGTCCTCGACGCCGTGCGCGACCCCGCCGGCTTCGACGTGCTCGTCGTGGAGCTGTCCAGCCACCAGCTCTGGTACCTGTCGCTGCAGGACGGTCCCGATCCGCTTTCGCCCCACGCGAGCGTGTGCCTGAACCTCGCCGACGACCACCTGCAGTGGCACGGCTCGTTCGCCGCCTATCGCGATGCGAAGGCGGTCGTCTACGAGAACACGCGTGTCGCGTGCGTCTACAACAAGGCGGATGCCGCGACCCGCGTCATGGTGGAGGAGGCCGACGTCGTGGACGGATGCCGCGCCATCGGCTTCGACCTCGGGGTGCCGGGGCCGAGCGACCTGGGCGTCGTCGACGGCATCCTCGTCGACCGCGCCTTCCTCGACGATCGCCGCACCAGCGCGCTGGAGCTGACGACCGTCGCCGACCTCGCGGCGCGCGGCCTGGCCGCCCCGCACGTCGTGGCGAACATCCTCGCCGCCGCGGCCCTCGCCCGCTCGCTCGAGGTCGCCCCGGCGGCGATCGCCGCGGCGCTGGACGCCTTCCGCCTGGACGCGCACCGTATCGAGGTCGTCGCGGTGACGGCGGGCATCACGTGGGTGGACGACTCCAAGGCCACCAACCCGCACGCCGCCGCGTCGTCGCTGGCCGCGTTCCCCGGAGCGGTCTGGGTCGTCGGCGGTCAGCTCAAAGGCGTCGACATCGCCGAGCTCGTCGCCGCGCGCGGCGGGGGAGTGAAAGCCGCGATCGTCATCGGCGTGGACCGCGACCCGATCACGCAGGCGTTCGCACGACACGCCCCCGGCATCCCGCTGTTCGAGGTCGACCACGCTCAGACTGAAGACGTCATGGCGCAGGTCGTCGAACTGGCGGCGCAGATCGCCCGTGACGGAGACGTGGTCCTCCTCGCTCCGGCCGCGGCATCCTTCGATCAGTTCGACTCCTACGCCGACCGCGGTCACCGGTTCGCCCGGGCCGTGAAGGACCGGGCCGACCGGGACGAGAACCAGCAGGACCGCAGCCACGGAGGGGGAGCCGGTGACGACGACGATCCCGCCGCGGACCCGTCCGGCGACGCCGGCGACTGAACGGGCGGCATCCGCCCCCGGGGCCTCTGGGACATCCGGGGCGTCCGGGGAACGCGGCTTCGCCGCGCGCGTCTCGCTGGGTCGCGTCTTCGCGCCGGTGCCGAGCGAGTTCCTGCTCATCGCCTCGACGGCGCTGCTGCTGACCGGGTTCGGCCTGACGATGGTGCTATCGGCGACGATGGCGACGGCGCTGGCCGACGGGCAGAGCCCGTTCGAAGTCGTGCTCAAGCAGGCCGTGTTCGCGGTCATCGGCATCCCGCTGATGTTCGTGGCGAGTCGGCTGCCGGTGTCGTTCTGGAAGAAGATCGCCTGGCCGGCGCTCATCCTCACGATCGTGTTCCAGCTGCTCGTCTTCGTCCCGGGTATCGGCATCGAGAACGACGGCAACCGCAACTGGGTGCGCATCGCCGGCCTCCAGATGCAGCCCTCGGAGTTCCTCAAGGTCACGCTCGCGCTGTGGCTCGGTTACGTCCTGTACCGCAAGCAGACGCTGCTCGGCCTGTGGCGGCACGTGTTCATCCCGGTGGTGCCGGTCGGCGCGCTCGTCATCGGGACGGTCATGGCCGGTCACGACCTCGGCACCGCGATGATCCTCATGGCGATCCTGCTCGGCTGCCTGTTCTTCTCCGGCGTGCGCCTGCGGCTGTTCCTCATCCCGCTCATCCTCGTCGTCGGCGCCGCCGCGGTGTTCGCGGTGACGAGCCCCAACCGCATGGGGCGCATCATGAGCTTCTTGAACGTCGACTCCACCGCCTGCTACTTCGACGACTGCTACCAGTCGCTGCACGGGGTGTGGGGGCTCGCGAACGGCGGGATCTTCGGCCTGGGGCTCGGCAACTCGCGGGAGAAGTACGGCTGGCTGCCGGCCCAGTCGAACGATTACATCTTCGCGATCCTCGGCGAGGAGCTCGGCCTCATCGGCTGCCTCGTGGTGCTCGCGCTGTTCACGCTGTTCGCGGTGGGAGCCTTCCACATCGTCCGCAAGACGCACGACCCGTTCATCCGCATCGTCGCGGGCGGCATCACGGTGTGGATCGTCGGCCAGGCGCTGCTGAACATCGCCGTCGTGCTGCGGCTGGCGCCGGTGCTCGGTGTGCCGCTGCCGTTCATGTCGCAGGGCGGCACGTCGCTGCTGTCGGTCCTGATCGCCTGCGGCGTGCTGCTCTCCTTCGCGCGGACGCTGCCGCAGCCGGCCCTCGCGCCGCCGCCCGCGTCGCCCTCCCGCGTGCGGTCCGCCCGCACGAGCCGCTGACCGCGGCATCCGCCCGTCATGCGCCGCTGACCGACGCGACGCATAGTCCCTCGGAGATCTGCAGTTCTGCGGATGCCGGGGCCCCGATCGCTCCGAGATTGTGCAGATCTCCGATGGTGTGCGGCCGACAGCGTCACCGCGGCCGCCGGTAGGCTCGTCGGGTGACGACGTATCTCCTTGCCGGCGGCGGCACCGCCGGTCACGTCAATCCGCTGCTCGCCGTCGCCGACGGCCTGCGGGAGCGCGAGCCGTCGGCATCCGTCCTCGTGCTCGGCACTCGCGAAGGGCTCGAGGCGAGGCTCGTGCCCGAACGCGGATACGAGCTGCTGTTCGTCGACAAGGTGCCGTTCCCGCGCCGTCCCAACCTCGCGGCCCTGCGCTTTCCGGCCGCCTGGACGCGAGCCGTGGCGCAGGTGCGCCGGCACATCCGCGAGCGCGGAGTCGACGTCGTCGTCGGCTTCGGCGGTTACGCCTCCGCGCCGGCATACGTCGCCGCGCGCCGCGAGGGCGTGCCGTACGTCGTGCACGAGGCCAACGCGCGCCCCGGACTCGCGAACCGCCTCGGTGCCGGCCGCGCCGCCGGCGTCGGCGTCGCGTTCGAGGGCACGCCGCTGCGGAACTCCCGGGTCGTGGGCATGCCGCTGCGCCGCGAACTCGTCGAGCTCGATCGCGCCGCTGTGCGCGCCGAGGCGGCCGCGTTCTTCGGTCTCGACCCCGCGCGGCCACTGCTGCTCGTCTTCGGCGGGTCGCTCGGCGCGCGCCGGCTGAATGAGGCCTTCGCGGAGGCATGGCCGTCGGTGACCGCCGCCAGGTGGCAGCTGCTGCACGCCGCGGGGGAGCGCGACGAGCTCGTCGACCCGGGCGCGCCGGACTACCGTGTCGTGCCGTACCTAGACCGGATGGACCTGGCGCTCGCGCTGGCCGACCTCGTGGTCTCGCGCGCCGGGGCCGCGACCGTGAGCGAGCTGTCGGCGCTCGGCATCCCCGCCGTGTACGTCCCTTACGCCGTCGGCAACGGCGAGCAGGCGCTGAACGCGGCATCCGCCGTCGCCTCCGGTGCCGCGTTGATGATCCCCGACGCCGAGTTCACGGCCGCCCGTGTCCGCGAACAGATCGTGCCGCTGCTGACCGACGCCGAAGCTCTCGCCGAGATGCGGCAGGCGGCCGAGGGGTCGGGCTCGCGCGCCGGCACGGCGAACGTCATCGCGATGATCGACGAGGCCCTCGGGCGCTGACCGCGCGCCGTCCCGGCCGCGCCGACGGGGTGGCGCCGAGCGTCAGCCCGCCGAGAGGGCGCGGCGGCGCCGGCGCACCGACGCAGAGACCGCGACGACGAGCGCGGCGACCGGGGTGAGAAAGGGAAGCAGCTGCAGTCCCAGGGCGAGCACGAGGACGGGCAGGGCGGCGCCGATCGCCAGGATCCCGCCCGAGTCCGCCGCTCGCCGGGACGTGAGGAGCAGCCACGCGACGGCTCCGGCGATCGGCAGCGCGCACAGCAGAAGCTGCCACACGATCGCGTTGCCATCGCCGTCGGATGCCGCATTCACGATCGCCAGCGCGGCCGCCGCGACGGCGAGGAGCACGGCGGGGCCCCAGCGGTCTCGCGTGCGGTGGCCCGTCCGCGCCACGCCCACGCACAGGGTGAGCGGAATCGCCGCGAGCGCTCCGGCTGCGATGCCCGCCCGCATCGCCTCGCTCGCGTCCAGCGGTGACCATTGCGACCCGGCGAACGCGAAGGCGACGGCCGGGATCCCGAGCACGAACGACGTCGTCGCCAGGCCCGCGATCCACCGCGAGCGGACCTCGGCGGCCCGGTCGTGCGGTGCGGGCGTGTCGGCGGGTGTGGCTGAAGTCGGCGTCCATCCGCGTGCGGCGGGTACGGATCTCGCGGGGGACCGGGTGCCGCCGCGCGGAGGGCGCGTCCCGAGATCGGCGAGCACGAGCGCGCCGATCGCCGTCAGCCCGGCCGTCGCCGGGCTCGGCAACGTGACCATGAGCGTCGGTGCCAGCACCAGCCCCGCCGCCCCTCCGATCGCGTACGCCCAGCCGCGCAGTCGTCCCGCGAGTATCGTCCCGATGAGGATCGCGGTCGCCGCCGCGCCCAGCAGCGCGGACCCCGCCGCCAGAAACAGCCACGCGGACGCGAACGGCGAGCGGGGGAGGCCGGCATCCGCCTCGTCGAACCCGATGCTCCACGATGCTCCGGCGGCCGCGAGCAGCACTGTCGCGAAGGCGGCGATCACGAGCGAGGCCAGCGCGGGCCCCGCGCGGAGCCCACGCACGCGCAGCGTCGCGATGAGCGACACGGCGACGAACAACGGCACGCTGAAGATCGCGACGGCTGCGACGACGCTCATCACCGTCGGCCCGCCCTCCAGCGGCAGCACTCCCGCGGTGTTCTGCAGGATCGCCGGGACAACGAGGTAGAGGATGAATCCGGCGGCGGCGAGGACGACCGCCGCGACGGCGGCGACAAGCGCGAGCCGACGGTCCAGGTGATGCGCGAGGCCCTCGATGCGGGCCGATCGGCGCTCGGCCCGGGATGGGGCTGCTCGTCCCGTCGCCTCGGCGACGTCGCGCAGCATTCCGGCGACGACGTCGCCGTGGGCCCGGCGCCAGGATGCCGGGTACCACCGCAGCAGGCGGCGGAACGGGTCGTCGTCCGTCATGCCCACACCCGGGCCGTAGCGCCGCGGGGCGGGATCGCGCGGGTCGGCGCACCGCGGGTCAGCGCGGCGCGTGCGGCCCGGGCGCGTTCCTCGAACTCCGCAGCCCGTGCGTCGAGGCCGTCGCGGCCGGCATCCGTCACGACGAAGTAGCGGCGCGCCCGCCCGTCGACGATCTCGTCGCCGTCGGCGCGGATGAGTCCCTGCTGCTCCAGCCGCTCCAGGCTGGCGTACAGCGTCGTCGCTTTGGGGGCGACGCCCGCCGCCTGCGCGACGTCTCGCAGGATCGCGTACCCGTGCTTCCGACCGTCCGCCAGCGAGGTGAGGATCCAGAACGAGGTGTCGCCGAGAGTGCTCATGCAGCACACCATATACCCGTCGTGGGAATATAGCCACGATCCGCCCACCCCGCCGGCCCAGCGCGCCGCAGCCTCCGCCCTGCGCGTGCCGACCTAGACTTGACGGGCCATGATTCGACCCGACCTGAGCCTGCCCATCCCCGCCGAGATCACCGCCGCCCACTTCATCGGGATCGGCGGATCCGGGATGTCGGGCTTGGCCGGCATGTTCCTCGACCGCGGCATCCGCGTGTCGGGGTCGGACCGTGCCGACAGCGCCGCGCTGCGGGCGCTCGCCGACCGGGGTGCCATCGTGCGCGTCGGCCATGACGCGGCGAATCTTCCCGACGACGTCGACACTGTGGTCCACACCGGAGCGATCTGGCCCGAGAACCCGGAGTTCCTCCTCGCGAAAGAGCGCGGGCTCCACGTCATCCACCGCTCCCAGGCGCTGCACTGGCTGATCGGGAGCCGTCGCCTCGTGAGCGTCGCCGGTGCCCACGGCAAGACGACCTCGACCGGCATGATCGTCACGGCGCTGCGCGGTCTCGGTGAGGCGCCGACCTTCGTCAGCGGGGGAGTGATCGCCGATCTCGGCGTCTCCAGCGGCACCGGCTCGGACGAGCTCTTCGTCATCGAGGCCGACGAGTCCGACGGCACCTTCCTCCTCTACGACACCTCGGTCGCCCTCATCACCAACGTCGACCCCGATCACCTCGACCACTGGGAGTCGCGCGACGCGTTCTACGACGGGTTCGTCCGCTTCGCGAACGGTGCGCGCGAGGCGGTCGTGATCTCCGCCGACGATGCGGGTGCCCGCCGCGTCGCCGCCGCGCTCACCCACCCGCGCGTGATCACCTTCGGTGAGGATGCCGACGCCGACGTCCGCGTCACCGACATCGTCACCGCCGGTCCCGTGGCCTTCGCCCTGACCCACAACGGCGAGACCGTGCCGGGGCGCCTGTCGGTGCCCGGTGCGCACAACGCCATCAACGCCGCCGGCGCGGTGGCGGTGCTCCTCACGCTCGGCTACGCGCTCGAGCCGGCCCTCCGCGCCGTCGAGCGCTTCGCGGGCACCGTCCGCCGCTTCGAGCTGCACGGCGTCGAGCGCGGCGTCAGCGTCTACGACGACTACGCGCACCACCCGACCGAGGTGGCGGCGGCGCTGTCGGCCGCGCGCAGCGTCGTCGGCGACGGCCGCATCATCGCGCTGCACCAGCCCCACACTTACTCGCGGACGCAGGAGATGTACCGCGAGTTCGCCGACGTGCTCGAGACGCTCGCCGACCACACCGTCGTCCTGGATGTCTACGGCGCGCGCGAAGACCCCGTGCCGGGCGTCACGGGCGAGCTCGTCAGCGGCGCCTTCCGCGACGCCGACCGCGTGCACTTCGTCGCCGACTGGCAGCAGGCGGCTGACTACACGGCATCCATCGCCCGCTCCGGCGACTACGTCATCACGCTCGGCTGCGGCAACGTCCACCTCATCATCCCGCAGGTGCTCGAAGCCCTGGCAGCGAAGGCACAGGACTAGCCGATGCGCCGGCCGACTCCGCTTCCGGCCCCGCCGTCGACCGGTGCCGCCGGCGACGCGGATGCGCCGGTCGAGGTGTCGATCCCGCTCGCGCCGCGCCGCCCCGAGCCGGTTCGCGAGCCGGCACCTGCGTCGAGCCCCGAGCCGAGCCCCGAGTCGACCGGCGACGATGCGACCGACCACGACCTCGACGCGCCGGCCTGGGCCGCCACGGCGTCCCTGGCGCCCGTCGTCCTGATCGAGGAGCGCGGGACCTCTGATCCGGCCGAGTCGGATGAGGAAGCGGCGACGGATGCCGCGCCCATCGGCGTCCGCGATGTCTGGGCCGCCGCGCGTGCCCGGCGCCGGGCACTGCGCGCCGAGGTGCGCCGCTTCACCGTGCGCCAGCGGCGGCGTCGGATGCTGTGGATCGGCGTGCTGGGCGCGCTCGCGCTGCTCGTGCTCGGCACCCTCGGCGCCGCATACAGTCCGCTGTTCGCCGTCGAGCGGATCCGCGTGGTGGGCGCCGAGACGCTCAATCCCGGCGACGTCGAGGCCGCGCTCGACGGCCAGCTGGGCACGCCCTTGCCGCTCATCGACTCGTCCGAGATCAAGGCGGCGCTCGTGCAGTTCCCGCTCGTGCAGAGCTACACCCTCGAGGCGCGGCCGCCGCACGAACTCGTCGTGCGCATCGTGGAGCGCACGCCCATCGGAGCGGTCCAGTCCGCGGCCGGCTACACGCTGGTGGATGCCGCCGGCGTCGCGCTCGCGACGACACCGGATGCCCCCGCGGGTCACCCCGTGATCGAGGCCACCGGCGGCATCGGATCGCCCGCGTTCACGGCGATCGGAACGGTGTACCGCTCCCTTCCCGACGACATCCGCGCGCAGGTGACGACCATGCGCGCGACGACCGCGAACGATGTGACCCTCACGCTCGGCGGCACGAACACCGATGTCGTCTGGGGCAACGCCGACGACTCCGCCGAGAAGGCGGTGCGCCTGGCCGCGGCGATGGCGGTCCGCCCGCCTGCGGACGTCTACAGCTATGACGTCTCGTCGGTGGACGCCGTCGTCGTCCGCTGACGAGCCGCGCCCGAACGCCGATTCCCGCCGCGCGCGAACTCCGATCGCGCGACACGCCCAGCGCCTGAACCGGCCACAGGTTTCTCCCGCTTACCTTCAATCAAGGAATTGCATACTCGGCAATTCTTTAAACCTCAACTTGAGGTTCAAGGTTTAGCAGTCAGGGTTCGGGACACAATGGAGGCCGGCATGAGCCAGAACCAGAACTACCTCGCGGTGATCAAGGTCGTGGGTGTGGGCGGCGGTGGCGTGAACGCCGTCAATCGGATGATCGAGCTCGGGCTGCGAGGTGTCGAGTTCATCGCGGTGAACACCGACGCGCAGGCGCTGCTCATGAGCGACGCCGACGTCAAGCTCGACGTGGGCCGCGAGCTCACTCGCGGGCTCGGTGCGGGCGCCGACCCCGAGGTCGGCCGTCGCGCCGCCGAGGACCACGCCGAAGAGATCGAGGAGGCGCTCGCGGGTGCCGACATGGTGTTCGTCACCGCCGGCGAGGGTGGTGGGACCGGCACCGGTGGCGCGCCCGTGGTGGCGCGCATCGCGAAGTCGATCGGCGCGCTGACGATCGGTGTCGTCACCAAGCCCATCACCTTCGAAGGGCGCCGCCGCCAGCAGCAGGCCGAGCAGGGTGTCTCCAAGCTCAAGGAAGAGGTCGACACCCTCATCGTCGTCCCCAACGACCGCCTGCTGGAGATCAGCGACCGCGGCATCTCGATGATCGAGGCGTTCGCCACGGCCGACCAGGTGCTCCTGGCCGGTGTGCAGGGCATCACCGACCTCATCACGACGCCCGGTCTCATCAACCTCGACTTCGCCGACGTCAAGTCGGTCATGCAGGGGGCGGGCTCGGCGCTCATGGGCATCGGCTCGGCACGCGGTGCCGACCGGGCGATCAAGGCGGCCGAGCTGGCCGTCGAGTCGCCGCTGCTCGAAGCCTCGATCGAGGGCGCCCACGGTGTGCTGCTGTCGATCCAGGGCGGGTCGAACCTCGGCATCTTCGAGATCAACGACGCCGCGCAGCTGGTGAAGGAGGCCGCGCACCCCGAGGCCAACATCATCTTCGGCACGGTCATCGACGACACCCTCGGCGACGAGGTGCGCGTGACGGTCATCGCCGCCGGCTTCGACGGCGGTGAGCCGCAGGCGCGCATCGAGCCGATCACGGCGCAGCGCCCGGTGTCGGCTCCGCTGGTCCCCGCGGTGCCGGCCGACGAGGCTGCTCGCGAGATCGCCGAGGCCGACCACAGCGCCCCCAAGGAGACGGTCTCGGTCACGGCATCCAGTGACTCGTACGACTCGGTGTTCGGCGATGACGACCTGGACATCCCCGACTTCCTGAAGTGACCGACCTGGCCGAACGACTGACCGCCCTGGACGCCCGCGTCGCGGATGCGGCCAGGGCGGTCGGTCGCGACCCCGGCGCCCTGACGCGCATCGTCGTCACGAAGTTCCACCCCGCGCAGCTCGTCGCCGACCTCGCCGCCCTGGGCGTGCGCGACATGGGGGAGAACCGCCAGCAGGAGCTGACCGCCAAGCGCGCCGCCCTTCAACAAGCTCAGGGACCGGAGACCGTGGTCGACGACGTGCGTTGGCACTTCATCGGGCAGCTGCAGAGCAAGAAGGCCCGTGCGGTGCGCGCGGCATCCGACTGCGTGCACTCCGTCGACCGCGATCGCGTGGCCGATGCGCTGCACGCCGCCGACCCCGACGGCGGTGTGCTGGACGTCTTCCTGCAGGTGAACCTCACCGACGATCCGGGCCGCGGCGGGATCTCGCCGGGCGAGGTGGAGACCCTCGCGGAGCACGTCGCGGCGCGCTGTCCGTCGTTGCGCGTGCGCGGGGTCATGGCGGTCGCGCCGCTCACGCAGGCGCCGGCCGCGGCCTTCGAGCGCCTTGCGGCGGCCGCCGACGCGGCGCGGCGTGTCGTGCCGGATGCCGCGTGGATGTCGGCCGGAATGTCCGGCGACTTCGCCGAAGCGATCGCCGCGGGCGCGACACACCTGCGGATCGGCACGGCAATCACGGGTCCGCGGCCCGCTGACGGCTAGCCTCAAACACAGACGAGCAAACGGAGGAATGCGATGTCGAACCCGCTCAAGAAGACCATGGTGTACCTGGGCCTCGCCGATGAGGAAGAGGTCTACGACGAGTCGGCCGCCGAGACCCCGGCCCGCCGCGAGCGCACGAGCGAGCGGGGCGCCGAGCGCACCGTCGAGAAGGCCGCGCCCGTCGTTCCGCTGCACCGTCCGGCCGTGGTGCGCCAGCCCACCGCCGGCACCGTCAGCGAGATCCTCACGGTGCACCCCAAGCAGTACCGCGACGCGCAGCTGATCGCCGAGAACTTCCGTGACGGCATCCCCGTCATCATCAACCTCTCGCAGATGAGCGACGCCGACGCACGTCGCCTCATCGACTTCGCCAGCGGTCTCTCGCTCGGTCTGTACGGACGCATCGAGCGGGTGACGAGCAAGGTCTTCCTGCTCTCGCCCGAGAACGTCGCGATCTCCGGTGACGGCTCGGTCGCGCAGGCCGATCCCGAGGCCGCGCCCTTCTCGCAGTAGTCGTGGAGTTCGTGCGCCTGGCGGCATCCGTCGTCGACGTCCTGCTTCTCGTCTACATCCTGCTGCTGCTCGCGAGGCTCATCCTCGAGTACATCCCGATGTTCAACCGCGAGTGGCGGCCTCGGGGATTCGGGCTCGTCCTCGCCGAGATCGTCTTCAGCGTCACCGATCCTCCGCTGCGGTTCTTCCGTCGCCTGCTGCCTCCGTTGCGGCTCGGACCCGTCGCGCTGGACCTCGGTTTCCCCGTCACGATGATCGCCTGCTTCGTGCTGCTGTCGGTCGTGCGCATCTTCGAGCGCCTGTGACGGGCTCCTCGCACCGCCCCGGCGTGCCGACTATGCTGTTTCAGTACGACTCGCCGCAGCGGGTCACCCCCAATCGGCCCGCGTCGTGAGCCCCGAAAGAGGAAACACCATGGCTTTGACCCCCGAAGACGTCGTCACCAAGCAGTTCCAGCACGTCCGTTTCAAGGAGGGCTTCGACCCGGATGAGGTCGACGACTTCCTGGACGAGATCGTCGTCGAGTGGCGCAAGACCATCGCCGAGAACGAGGAGCTGAAGGCGAAGCTCGCCGCCTACGAGTCGGGCGAGGCGCCCTCACAGGCCGCTGCCCCGGCAGAGGAGCCGGCGGTCGAGCAGTCCGCGCCCGAGCCTGAGGTCGTCGGAGAGGTTCCCGCGCCCGTCGCGGCCGCTCCCGCCGCCACCGGCGGCGCCGCCGCCTCCGCCGGCATCATCGAGCTCGCGCAGCGCCTGCACGACGAGCACGTCGCCGAGGGCGCCGCGCAGCGCGACAAGCTCATCTCCGAGGCGCAGGCCAAGGCCGACGCGATCCTCGCCGAGGCCGAGGCCAAGGGCCGCGAGGAGATCGCGCGCCTGGAGAGCGAGCGCGTGACGCTCGAGGGCCGCATCAGCGAGCTGCGTCAGTTCGAGCGGGACTACCGCTCGCAGCTGCGCGGCTTCATCGAGGAGAAGCTTCGCGACCTCGACGTCGCCGGCTCGACCTCGGGTGCGACGCCCGTCTCGGCATCCTGAACCCGGTGGAGCCCCGCACCTCTCGGCGCACCACCCTGCTGTCCCGGCCGGCGGCCGGCACCCTCGTCGCGATCCTCGCGGCGCTGGTGCTGGCCGCCGACCAGTTCTCCAAGCACCTCGCGCTGACGAACCTGCCCTATCAGGAGCCGGTGGAGGTCTGGGGCCAGTTCCTGCAGTTCTACCTGACCCGCAACCCCGGCGCCGCGTTCTCGTTCGGCGAAGAGGTCACCTGGGTCTTCACGCTGGTGCTCGCCGCCGCCGCGGTGACGATCGTCGTGCTGGCGGTGACGCGCGTCCGGTCCCGGACATGGGTGATCGTGCTGGGGCTGCTTCTCGGCGGCATTCTGGGCAATCTCACCGACCGACTGCTGCGTGATCCCGGATTCCTCGTCGGGCACGTCGTCGACTTCATCAACACGCCATGGATGTGGCTGGGCATGAACCCGGCGATCTACAACGTCGCCGACATGTTCATCGTGACCATGATGATCGGCGTGGCGCTGCTGGTGCTGCGCGGCCGTCGCCTGGACGGGAGCCGCGACGGTGCCGACGCGCCGGCGGTCGACAGTGCCGACGCGCCGACGGCGGTCGAGGATGCCGACGTCAGCGCCGCTGCCGAGTCCCCGCGCGAGACCCGCGACGACGCCTGACATGCCGTCCCGCAGCATGCCCGTCCCCGACGGCCTCGACGGCGTCCGCGTCGACGCCGCCCTCGCGAAGATGCTCGGCTTCTCGCGCACGTTCGCCGCCGAGGTCGCCGAGGCCGGCGGGGTACGGCTGGACGGCCGTGCCGTCGGCAAGTCCGACAAGCTGCGCGCCGACGGCTGGCTCGAGGTCGAGTGGTCCGAGCGTCGCGAGCCCGAGATCGTCCCGATCGCCGTGCCCGACCTCGGGATCGTCCACGACGACGACGACATCGTCGTGGTCGACAAGCCTGCCGGCGTCGCGGCGCATCCGTCCGTCGGCTGGGAAGGTCCGACGGTGCTCGGCGCCCTCGCCGCCGCCGGCTTCCGCATCGCGACGACCGGTGCGCCGGAGAGGCAGGGCGTCGTGCACCGGCTCGACGTCGGCACGAGCGGCTTGATGGTCGTCGCCAAGAGCGAGCGGGCCTACACCGCGCTCAAACGCGCGTTCAAGGAGCGCGAGGTCGACAAGATCTACCACGCCGTCGTGCAGGGACACCCGGACCCCCTCGCCGGCACGATCGACGCGCCGATCGGGCGCCACCCCTCGCACTCCTGGAAGTTCGCCGTCACGCCCGACGGCAAGGACTCCATCACCCACTACGAGACGCTCGAGGCGTTCCCGCGCGCATCGCTGCTGGAGATCCACCTCGAGACCGGGCGCACGCATCAGATCCGCGTGCACATGGCCGCGCACAGGCATCCCTGCGTCGGCGACCCGCTGTACGGGGCCGACCCGACGCTGTCGGCCCACCTCGGACTGACACGGCAGTGGCTGCACGCCCATGAGCTGTCGTTCGCGCACCCCGTCACGACCGACTGGGTGACGTTCACGAGCGCGTACCCGGCCGACCTCGCGCACGCCCTCGAGGTGCTGCGTGGCTGACTCCCGCGCGCGGCGCGGTCGGCCTCGCGCCACGCGAACCATGGCAGTAGTGGCGGGCGCGCCCGCGCAGGGCCCACCACAACTGCCACCCCAACCCAGGGCCCACCACGACTGCCATCCCACCCGGGACGCATGCCGTGTGGCGTACGCGCGGATGCCTACCCTGAGCAGATGGATCCCCTCGCTTCTCGGCCCTGGCTCTCGTCCTACGCCGAGGGGGTTCCCGCCGACATCGAGCCGGTGACGCAGACCCTCGTCGATATGCTCGCCGACGCGGCCGCGCGCTACCCCCGACGTCCCGCGCTGGAGTTCTTCGGCGCCGTCACAACCTACCGAGAGCTCGCCGACCAGGTCGGCCGCGCCGCGGGGGCGCTGCGCCGACTCGGTGTGCGCGCCGGGGACCGGGTCGCGCTCATCATGCCGAACGCGCCGCAGCACGTCGTCGCCTTCTACGCCGCGCAGCGGCTCGGCGCGATCGTCGTCGAGCACAACCCGCGCTACACGCCGCCGGAGCTGCGCCACCTGTTCGAGGTGCACCACGCGAAGGTCGCGATCGTGTGGGATGCCGTGGCAGACGCCATCGCGGAGTTCCCCTCCGACATCCGGCCCGACCGGATCGTCGCCGTGACCCTGCCCGACGCGATGCCACGGCGGATGCGCCTGATGCTGCGCCTGCCCGTGCGCGCAGCGCGCGAGAGGCGTGCCGCCCTCACGTCGCGCCCGCGCGCGAAGGGCGTGATCACCTGGGCGACGCTCGTGAAGGCCCGGCGCGTCCCGGCATCCGTCCCCGCACCGACGCTGGACGACATCGCCGTCCTGCAGTTCACGAGCGGGACCACCGGCCGGCCGAAGGGCGCCGTCCTCACGCACCGCAACCTGCGCTCGAACGCCGCGCAGTCGGCCGCCTGGGTGCCCGACCTGCAGCTCGGCAGCGAGGTGTTCTACGGCGTGCTGCCCCTGTTCCACGCGTACGGCCTCACCCTGTGCATGACGACCGCGATCTCGGTCGGCGCGCGCATCGTCCTGTTCCCGACCTTCGACGTCGGCATGACCCTCGACGCGATCCGCCGCACGCCCCCCACGTTCCTGCCCGCCGTCCCACCGATCTACGACGCGCTCGCGCGCGCGACGGCGCGGGCGGGCATCGACCTGTCGAGCCTGCGCAACGCGATCTCGGGTGCCATGGCTCTACCCGCGGCGACCGTGCTGCGGTGGGAGGAGGCGACCGGGGGCATCCTCGTCGAGGGCTACGGCATGACCGAGTCGTCGCCGATCAGCATCGGCAACCCGATGGGGCCGCGGCGGCGCACCGGCACCGTCGGCGTGCCTTTCCCGAGCACCGAGATCCGCGTCGTCGACCCCGATGACCCCACCGTCGACCGCGCGCTCGGCGAACCCGGCGAGCTGCTCGTGCGCGGTCCGCAGGTGTTCCAGGGGTACTGGAATCAGCCCGACGAAACGGCACGCACGCTGCTGGCAGGCGGATGGCTGCGCACGGGCGACATCGTCACGGCGGATGCCGACGGATTCGTCACGGTCGTGGACCGCCTCAAGGAGCTCATCATCACGGGCGGCTTCAACATCAGCCCGAGCGAGGTAGAGGATGCGCTGCTGCTCGACCCCGATATCGTCGACGCCGCCGTCGTGGGCATCCCGCGCACCGACGGGGGAGAGGCGGTCGCCGCCGCCGTCGTCATGCGCGAGGGAGCCGTCTTCGAGCCTGAGCGAATCCGCGAGCTCGCCCGCGCGCACCTGGCCGCCTACAAGGTGCCGCGCTCGATCACGCGGTTCGACGAGCTGCCGCGCTCGATGGTCGGCAAGGTGCTGCGCCGCGAGGTGCGCGACGAACTGGTGCGCCGCCGGCAGACTAGCCGCTGACGCGCGCACGAACTGCAAGGCCGCGCGACGCGACACGCCGGTGGGCGGGCGCCGGGCGCGGCGTGTCGGCCACGATCCCTTGCAGTTGCGGCGGCGGCGGCGACGGAGACGGCGCGAGGTTCACCCTCTACTCGAGGGTGAGCCGACCTCCCGGACGAGCCGCGCGCGGGAGAGCCGATGTCGGAACCGCTTCGTAGAATCGGGTGATGGCCACCGACTCCTTTGTACACCTGCACGTGCACAGCGAGTACTCGATGCTCGACGGAGCCGCGAAGATCGGTGCGATGACGAAGGCGGCAGCCGAATACGGAATGCCGGCGATCGCCGTCACCGACCACGGCAACACGTTCGCGGCGTTCGAGTTCTACAACGCGGCCAAGGCCGCGGGCGTGAACCCGATCATCGGGCTCGAGGCCTACGTCACCCCCGGCACGCACCGCAGCGACAAGTCCCGGGTCGCGTGGGGCTCGCCCGACCAGAAGAGCGACGACGTGTCCGGCTCGGGCGCGTACACGCACATGACGCTGTGGAGCGAGAACACCGCCGGGATGCACAACCTGTTCCGGCTGAGCTCCCGCTCGAGCATGGAGGGCTACTACTTCAAGCCCCGCATGGACCGGGAACTGCTGCAGACCTACGGCAAGGGCCTCATCGCAACGACCGGGTGCCCGTCCGGCGAGGTGCAGACCCGGCTGCGACTGGGGCAGTACGACGCCGCGCGCGCCGCGGCCGCGGAGTTCCAGGACATCTTCGGCAAGGAGAACTACTTCGCCGAGATCATGGACCACGGCCTCTCGATCGAGCGCCGCATCATGACCGACCTGCTGCGGCTCGCGAAGGATCTCGACATCCCGCTGGTCGCCACCAACGACTCCCATTACACGCACCAGCACGAGGCCGACGCCCACGAGGCGCTGCTCTGCGTGCAGTCGGGGTCGACGCTCGACGATCCGAACCGGTTCAAGTTCGACGGCGACGGCTACTACATCAAGACGGCGCAGGAGATGCGCCAGCTCTTCCGCGACCATCCCGAGGCGTGCGACAACACGCTCCTGATCGCGGAGCGGTGCCAGGTCGAGTTCAACACCGCCGCGAACTACATGCCCCGCTTCCCGGTGCCCGACGGCGAGACCGAGGACAGCTGGCTCATCAAAGAGGTCGAGAAGGGCCTGCACTACCGGTACCCCGCCGGCATCCCCGACAAGGTCAGAAAGCAAGCGGAGTACGAGACCGGGATCATCCTCCAGATGGGGTTCCCGGGATACTTCCTCGTCGTCGCCGACTTCATCAACTGGGCCAAGGACAACGGCATCCGCGTCGGACCCGGACGTGGCTCCGGCGCCGGATACATGGTCGCCTACGCGATGAAGATCACCGACCTCGACCCGCTCGAGCACGGCCTCATCTTCGAGCGCTTCCTCAACCCCGACCGCGTCTCCATGCCCGACTTCGACGTCGACTTCGACGACCGGCGCCGTGGCGAGGTCATCGACTACGTGACGCAGAAGTACGGCTCCGAGCGGGTCGCGCAGATCGTCACGTACGGCACCATCAAGTCCAAGCAGGCGCTGAAGGATGCCGGGCGCGTGCTCGGCTTCCCGTTCAGCATGGGCGAGCGCCTCACCAAGGCCATGCCGCCGCCCGTCATGGGCAAGGACATGGAGCTCGGCGGCATGTTCAACCCCGAGCATCCGCGGTTCAAGGAGGCGAGCGAGTTCCGCAGCCTCATCGAGACCGACCCCGAGGCGAAGACGGTCTTCGACCGGGCGCTCGGGCTCGAGGGCCTGAAGCGCCAGTGGGGCGTGCACGCGGCCGGGGTCATCATGTCCTCGGAGCCGCTGCTGGACATCATCCCCATCATGCGCCGCGAGCAGGACGGCCAGATCGTCACGCAGTTCGACTACCCGTCGTGCGAGGCGCTCGGCCTCATCAAAATGGACTTCCTGGGGCTGCGCAACCTCACGATCATCTCCGACGCGCTCGACAACATCCGCATGAACCGCGGCGAGGAGATCGACCTCGAGCACCTCAGCCTCGACGATCGCGACGCGTACGATCTGCTGACCCGCGGTGACACCCTGGGCGTCTTCCAGCTCGACGGCGGCCCGATGCGGGCGCTCCTGCGCCTCATGAAGCCCGACAACTTCGAGGACATCTCCGCCGTCATCGCGCTGTACCGTCCCGGTCCGATGGGCGCGAACTCGCACACCAACTACGCGCTGCGCAAGAACGGGCAGCAGCCGATCACCCCGATCCATCCCGAACTCGAAGAACCGCTGCGCGACATCCTCGACACGACCTACGGCCTGATCATCTACCAGGAGCAGGTCATGGCCATCGCGCAGAAGGTCGCCGGGTTCTCCCTCGGTCAGGCCGACATCCTGCGCCGCGCGATGGGCAAGAAGAAGAAGTCCGAGCTGGACAAGCAGTACGAGGGCTTCTCCGGCGGCATGAAGGAGCGCGGCTTCGGGGAGGGCGCGATCCAGGCGCTGTGGGACATCCTGCTGCCGTTCTCGGACTACGCCTTCAACAAGGCGCACTCCGCCGCCTACGGCTTGGTGTCGTACTGGACGGCGTACCTGAAGGCCCACTATCCCGCCGAGTACATGGCCGCGCTCCTCACGAGCGTCGGCGACTCGAAGGACAAGATGGCGGTGTACCTCAACGAGTGCCGCCGCATGGGCATCAAGGTGCTGCCGCCCGACGTCAGCGAGTCGATCCGCTACTTCGCCGCCGTCGGCGACGACATCCGTTTCGGCCTGGGCGCCGTGCGCAACGTCGGCGCCAACGTCGTCGACGGGATCGTCGCGGCCCGCGAGTCCGGCCCCTACACCGGGTTCCACGACTTCCTCACGCGCGTGCCCGCGCAGGTGGCGAACAAGCGCACGATCGAATCGCTCATCAAGGCGGGCGCGTTCGACTCGCTCGGCTCCACGCGCCGCGCGCTGATGGAGATCCACGAGGACGCCACCGAGCAGGCGGTGCTCGACAAGCGACGCGAGGCGAACGGCGAGGTCGGCTTCGACTTCGACAGCCTGTGGGGCGACGACGAGCCGCAGGCGGTGCAGAAGGTTCCCGACCGGCCGGAGTGGACGAAGAAGGACAAGCTCGCCTTCGAGCGCGAGATGCTCGGCCTCTACGTCTCGGACCATCCGCTGGCCGGGCTCGAGATCCCGCTCGCCAAGCACGCGTCGACCTCGATCCACGACCTCCTCGCCTCGGATGACGTGAACGACGGCGACATCGTCACCGTCGCGGGTCTGGTCACGAGCGTGCAGCACCGCGTCGCGAAGCAGAGCGGCAATCCCTACGGCATGATCACGGTCGAGGACTTCGACGGCGAGGTGACCGTCATGTTCATGGGCAAGACCTACACCGAGTTCTCGTCGATGCTCGTCGCCGACTCGATCCTCGTCGTGCGGGGGCGCGTGTCGCGACGCGACGACGGCCTGAACCTGCACGGCCAGTCCGCCTTCTCGCCGGACCTCGGGTCGATGGATGCCGCGGGACCGCTGGTCCTGCTCATGCCCGAGCACCGCGCCACCGAATCGACGATCGGTCAGCTCGTCGAGGTGTTCGGCCGTCACCCCGGCACCACCGAGGTGACGCTGAAGCTGCACAAGGGCGGCGTCGCGAAGGTGTTCGAGGTGCCTGCCCAGGTGGGCGTCACGGTCGACCTGTACGGCGAGCTCAAGGGGCTTCTCGGTCCGCAATGTCTCGGGTGAGGCCGGCGACCCGCGAGTAGGATCGCTGTGGAGTTTCCCGTTCCGGAAGGATGCGCACCGTGACCGACGAGAAGAACACACCCGAGACCGAACCGGCGGCCGAGCCCGTCATCGCTCCCGCCACCGACGCGGCGGCTGATGAGTCCCGCGAGGGTGAGGCCGCGGCATCCGGGCACGATGACGACGTGACCTACGCGTCGTTCGCCGAGGCCTTCGAGGCCCTCACCGACGGACCGGAGGGCGTCGACGCGTCGGCGCCGCCGCAGTACGGCGTCGGGCCGTTCTCCATTCGCGAGGTCGCGCTCGCGGGCGTCTGGCTGCTCGCGTTCGTCTTCTCGTTCTTCCCGATCTACGACTACGGCCGCGCCGGAACCGGGCCGTCGGTGTGGACCGGCATCGACTGGCTGCTGACGATCGGCACGCCGACGATCGCGGTGTTCCTCCTGGGTCTGCGCCGGCTGTCCCCGCAGGGCATCCGCCGCGTCGGCTCGCTCGGCATCGACCAGTTCGCCTCCGTCGCCTTCTCGGTCTCGGCCATCATCTGGCTGGGCCTGCTGTGGAGCTCGTTCGTCTCCGTCTCGGGCACGGGCATCTTCCTGTCGACGTGGGTCGTGTGGGTCGAGTTCATTCTCATGCTCGCGGGCGTCCTGCTGACGGTGTTCGCGCCGCTGTTCCCCACCATCGGCGAGGACTTCCGCCACCGCCCCGAGGTGCCCGCACATCGCTTCGCGCGCCCCGCCCGCCCCGTCGTCGCGCGCCCCGCGGCACCCCGGCCGGCGGCTGCCGCCGCGCAGCACACCGCGAGCCCGTACGCGGCTCAGACT
>JAEYAG010000104.1 GCA_023451265.1 Actinomycetes bacterium
GCTGCGCATGGCGTCGTCGGGGAGCGAGCGCACCGCCGACGAACTCGGGCGGGCGTTCCCGAACACCCGGGTGATCGTTGCCGA
This sequence comes from Actinomycetes bacterium, assembly GCA_023451265.1. Lineage (GTDB taxonomy): Bacteria > Actinomycetota > Actinomycetes > Actinomycetales > Microbacteriaceae > Microbacterium. The sequence continues at coordinate 85 of JAEYAG010000104.1, forward strand.
CGGGACCCACCCCCTCACGGAGGTCGACGACCGCCCCGCGCTCGTCGTCGCCACACGCGGCGCCGAACCGCACGCCGCCGGCGGGTACCGGGCGGTGATCCTGCTCGACGGCGATCGGATGCTGCTGGCCGAGCAGCTGCGTATCGGCGAGTCGTGCCTGCGGTGGTGGTCCAACGCCGCCGCTCTCGCTGCCCCCGGGGCGCCGGTGCATCTCGTCGGGGTAGCCGGCCCCGTCGCCCGGGCGCTCGCGACCTGGACGCAGCCCGCCTATGCCCGTGCGGAGCTGACCGACCGCACGCCGCTGTCCATGCCGCCCGTCGTGCGGGTGGCCGCCGTGGAGGGCACCCCCGAGGCGGTGGATGCCGCCGTGTCGAGCCTGCGCGCCGAGATCCCGGCGCTGCCGGCATCGGCGTTCCTGGGCCCGGTGCCGATCGATCCGGCGTCCCGTACCGGGGCAAGCGCGGCGAGCGCCGCGGCCGACAGCGGCCTCGTTCGGGCGCTCGTGCGGTTCGACTACGCCCACGGCCGGGCGGTCGCCGAGCAGCTGCGTGCGGCCGTGGTGGCCGAGGCGCTGCGGGGTCGTCGCGGGCGGGGGCGAGGGCCGGTGCGGCCGGGCGCGGCGAGTCCGCGAACTACACTCAGGGTGCGGCTCGACGTGCCCGAACTCGATCTGTGACCGCCGCGCCGCCCGCTTCCACCGACCTGACGAGGAGACCCATGCGCATCGTCTTCGCCGGCACCCCCGACCCCGCGGTGCCGTCGCTGACGGCGATCGCGCACAGCGGTCACGACCTCGTCGGGGTCGTCACCCGCACCGACGCCCCGCTCGGCCGCAAGCGCGTCCTGACCCCCTCGCCGGTGGCGACCGCCGCGGCGGACCTCGGAGTCCCGATCGTGAAGGCCGACCGGCTCGGCGACGACGCGACGGCGGCCGTGGCCGCGCTCGAACCGGACCTCGGTGTCATCGTCGCCTACGGCGGGCTCGTGCGAGAGCCCCTGCTGTCGACGCCGCGCCACGGCTGGATCAACCTGCACTTCTCGCTGCTGCCGCGCTGGCGTGGTGCCGCGCCGGTGCAGCACGCCCTCATCGCCGGCGATCGCGTGAGCGGCGCCAGCGTGTTCCAGCTGGTTCCCGCGCTCGATGCCGGCGACGTGTTCGGCGAGCTGCGCTACGACGTGCCGCGCGGCGCGACCGCCGGGGATGTCCTCGCCGAGCTGGCCGATCGCGGGGCGGATCTCCTCGTCCGGGTCGTCGACGAGATCGCCCGTGGCACCGCCCGCGCCGTGCCGCAGCAGGGCGAGGCCACGCTCGCTCCGAAGCTGTCGATCGCCGACGGCGCGCTGGACCTGTCGCGGCCTGCCGACGAGGTGCTGAACCGGTTCCGCGGCACGACACCCGAGCCGGGTGCCCACGTCACGCTCGACGGCGCCAGGCTCAAGGTGCTCGCCGCGCTCCGCGGGCCCGATGCGGGCCTGACGCCCGGAACGCTCGCCCTCGTCGGGCGCGACGTCGTGCTGGGTGCGGGGGACGGCACGAGCGTGCTGCTGAAGACCGTGCAGCCGGCCGGCAAGGGCGCGATGGCCGCTGCGGATTGGTGGCGTGGCCTGCGCACGACCGACCCGCAGGTCGAGGTGCCGGCAACGCCCGCGGAGCGGGCGTCGTGACCGCGGTGACCGGGTCGGTCCCGGCATCCGGGCGGTCGGCGCGCTGGGTCGCGTACGACGTGCTGCGCGCCGTGCACGACTCCGACGCGTACGCGAACCTTCTGCTCCCGCGCACCATTGCCCGCGCGGGCCTGAACTCCGCCGACGCGGGTCTGGCGACGGAGCTCACCTACGGCACCCTCCGCCGCGAGGGCACGTACGACGCGATCATCGCGGATGCCGCGGGCCGGCCCGTCTCGGCGATCGACCCGCCGGTGCTCGACGCGCTGCGCCTCGGCGTGCACCAGCTGGTCGCGATGCGCACCCCCTCCCACGCGGCCGTCAACGAGACCGTTCGCCAGGTGCGCCAGGCCGCGGGTACATCCGCCGCGGGCTTCGCCAACGCCGTGCTGCGGCGCGTGTCGGAGCGGACGCCCGAGGAGTGGGACGAGCGCCTCGCCGCCGCGGCGCGGTCCGACGACGAACGCCTGGCGGTCCGGTACGCGCATCCGGTGTGGGTGATCCGGGCCTTCCGCCGCGCCCTCGCCGCGGAGGGCCGCGTCGACGAGCTCGAGACCCTGCTGGCCGCCGACAACGAACCGCCGGTCGTCACGTTCGCCGCGCTGCCAGGGCTCGCCGAGCGGCCCGCGGAGGCGGTGGCGACGCCGTACTCGCCGATCGGCTTCCGCTCCGCCGGCGGCGACCCCGCGAGCGTCGTCGCGGCATCCGGCGGCCTCGTGCGTGTGCAGGACGAGGGGTCGCAGCTCGCAGCGCTCGCCCTCGCACGCGCGGTGCCGGTGCGTCCGGGGGAGAAGTGGCTCGACCTCTGCGCCGCGCCGGGCGGCAAGACCGCCGTGCTCGCCGCCGAGGCGCTCGCCCACGGCGCGAGCCTGGAGGCCAACGAGCTGTCGCCGGCCCGCGCCGGGCTGGTGCGTGAC
>JAEYAG010000148.1 GCA_023451265.1 Actinomycetes bacterium
CCCCCTCGGCGCGGGCAGCGGCCGAGCACGCCACGACGACGCCCTTGTGGAAGACGGCGATCGGCTCGGCGGCATCGAGCGGATCGTCGCCGTCGCGGGTGAGCGCCACGATCGGCCAGTCCGGCACCCACACCACGAGGCTTCGCGGGGCGGCCTCGCCCGTGCTCGTTCCCATCTCGCTCACCCCACCGCCCGGAGAGGTGCGCTCTCCTGCGCCGAGGCGGGGACGGATGCCGGGGCCTGCTCCGCGGCCAGTCCGCCCTGCGCGTCGGGGAGCAGCACGCGCCCGGACCGCGGCATCGGGAACCGCCGGCTCGTCACGGTCACCGTCAGCTCCCGCCCCTCCAGCAGCCCGTAGCCGTCGCCGAGACCCGACCACGACGGATCGCCGACGTCGATCATCGCCTCGGTCTGCGGCCACGGTCCCTGCACCAGCAGCACCGCCTCGCGTTCGCGCATGCGCGCCGCGAGCCTCGCGATGTCGGCATCCTTCGCCCGCGCCGGCGGACGCACCGCCACGACCGGCAGCACATCGGCCACCGTCGCGGTCACGGTGAGCCACCGCTCCCCCGGCTCGGGCACCAGCACGAGGCGCTCGAGGTCGACGCCCGCCGCGCGGGCCGCCTCAGCGCCCAGGTGCGGCATGCCGATCGCGGCGCACCACGAGCCCTCGCGCGAGGGGCGCGCCAACAGCGCGAACAGCAGCGACGTCGAGCGCCCCAGCGAATACGAGGCGCCGGGGCGCAGGCCGCCGCCGGGCAGCAGGGCCGCCAGCGCGGGGGGAACCGGCAGCACGGGGGTGTCGAGGCGCCGCCCCTCCATGCGCTCCAGCTGCGCGCGCAGGGCGCGGACGGTGCCCGCGGCATCCGCGACAGCAACGTTCCCCACGATCGACCTCATCTCGACAGGCTAGAACATTTGTTCTAACACCTCAATCCGTCGAGGTCGAAGATAATCACGGGTTCCGACACGGACCCGGCGCGCGGCTCAGGCGGCGAGCGAGAGGTAGGGCTCCCAGGCGGGCTCGCTGCGCTCGGTGCCGCGCACCGTCCACTGCGTGCCGCGCGGCGGCTGCGGCAGCCAGCGCAGCTCCCAGTTCATCTCCTGCGGCGTGCGGTCGCCCTTCACGTTGTTGCAGCGCAGGCAGCACGCGACCAGGTTCTCCCACGAGTCGGCGCCGCCGCGCGAGCGGGGCAGCACATGGTCGATGGTCGTCGCCGCCTTGCCGCAGTAGGCACACCGGTGCCCGTCCCGCCGCAGCACGCCGCGCCGGGTCACCGGAACGCGCCGGGCGCCGGGCACCCGCACGTACCGGGTCAGGACGATCACCGCCGGTCGATCGCGCGAGCCGCCGATCCCCCAGACGGGATTCTCCTCGATCCGTTCGATCACGGTGGCCTTCTCGTTCATCACGAGCACGAGTGCCCGCTTGAACGAGACGACGGCCAGCGGCTCATATCCCGCGTTCAGTACCAGGGTGCGCATGCGACTTCCTCTCGACCGGCCGTGATGGCTTCAACGGCGCTCCGGTGTGTGCGAGCTCACGCGGACGAGGCGGCGCAGGCACGAAAAAAGGCGCTGTCATAAGACAGCGCCTTCATGCCACGACGAATGTCGCGGCAGTCGTGCACACGATGCCGAAGCACATAGCGACCGAGCGCATTCACGGTTCGAATGCGAGGTGCTGCGTCCATCGGCTCCCCCTCGGCTCTGCGAGCGTCGGGTTCAGGCTAATACAGCGCGAGAGCGGGAAGGCGAAAAGCAGGTGAACGGATGCCGCGTGTCGCCCGCCGGGCGCCGGTTCCGCCGTCGGTGGTCTCGGGCGTGAGCAGCCGCCGGCGCTCGGCCGACGTTGATCAGGACGTCAGCGATCAGCCGGCGTTGGCGACGAGCCAGCTCTCCGAGTTGACCCACGACCCGTTGACGTAGATCTCCAGGTGCAGGTGCGTGCCGTAGGCGCGACCGGTGTCGCTGACCTGGCCGATGAGCTGACCGGCCGAGACGGTCTGGCCGACCGTGACGCGGCGGCTGCCGTACATCATGTGCGCGTAGAGCGAGGTGACCGTGTTGCCGCCGATGTTGTGGGCGATCTTCACGTAGACGCCCCAGCCAGGACCGTTCTCGGTCGACTCCACGACGACGCCGTCGGCGATCGCGTAGAGAGGCGTGCCGAGGGGTGCCATGTAGTCGGTGCCCTTATGGCCGGCATACGGGGTGCCGAAGCTCGTGAACGACGTGAGCGGGCGCACGACGGAGCCCGCCGGCGCGATGGACTGCGCGATGGCGCCGCTGTAGGCGGCCGACGCGGCCGACGCGGCCGAGGCCGCGGCGATGCGGGCCGCGGCGGCGGCCTTGGCCGCTTCCTCGTCCTTCTTGGCCTGGATCTCCTCGGGCGTGGTCGCGGAGTAGCTACCGCGGGCGAGGGCGGCCGGGGTCGCCTCGGAGGCGACGACGAGCGACTGCGCGTTCTTGGCGGCGACCTGCTGCACGGTCGTGACGGCGGCTTCGGCCGTGTTGCCGCCGGTCGCGGCGAAAGCGGGGATCGCGACGGTGGCGACGAGGCCGGCGACGGCCGCGACGGTCACGAAGCTGCGCACCGGGTGCGCGCCGCCGCGCAGGCGACGGGGCGTGGTCTTCGCGGGGGTGGATGCTGCGGGAGCGGTCGACGTCGTCAGACGTCGGGCGATCGGGACGCGTCGCGCACGGCGCTGATCGGGGGTCGTCGCTTCGGACTCGGGTGTCTCCTGCGGCGAATCGAACTGTTCAGCCAATGGTCCTCCGGCGCCTCCGCCGCCCTCCCCCAGGGGAAGGATGCTGGTTCGTCGGCACTCGGTGTCGGGGCACAGATGTACGGGCTTCACCGCGCGAACGACGAACCGATGAGGCAATTCGTGCGGAGATCCGTGGCGGGCTTCTCGCCGTTGGACTTTTCGAGGCTACCGGAAGGTAACGAATATGTCACGCAGGAGCACGTGCGCCCAGCCGTTTACCGGGCGATGTCCAGGCTCGGCTGCCCGGCGACGCTCAGGTCTGGGGCGCGGCATCCACCAAGAAGATGTGCGATGCGACCTCGACGGGCAGCTCCAGCCCTTCGCTCTGACCGTCCATCTGCACGAGCACGTAGCCCTCACTGAAACGGTACTGACCGCGCGCCCCGGGAAGCACGCCGGCATCGCGCAGCTGCTCCAGCAGCTCGGGGTCGACCTGGGCCGGCTCGGCGAGGCGCCGCACGGTGCCGGTGAGGGGACCGCCGACCTCGTTCAGCTGCCGCACGAGGCCCACGACACCCTCGTTGAAGGTGTGCGCGGGCACATCCCCCAGCTGGTCGAGCCCCGGGATCGGGTTGCCGTACGGCGACTCGGTGGGGTGGCCGAGCAGCTCGATGAGGCGGCGCTCGACGAGCTCGCTCATGACGTGCTCCCAGCGGCAGGCCTCTTCGTGCACGTACGCCCAGTCCAGTCCGATGACATCGCTCAGCAGGCGCTCCGCGAGGCGGTGCTTGCGCATGACGTCGATCGCCTTCTGGCGGCCGGGGGTCGTCAGCTCGAGCGAACGGTCCTCCGAGACGATGACGAGGCCATCGCGCTCCATGCGGCCGATCGTCTGCGAGACCGTGGGCCCGGAGTGACCCAGTCGCTCGGAGATGCGCGCGCGGAGGGGAACGATGCCCTCCTCCTCCAGCTCGAGGATGGTGCGCAGGTACATCTCGGTGGTGTCGATCAGATCGGTCATGGCTGGCCTTGAATCACGGGGGCGAACGGGCGAGGGCGGTCTCGTTCAGCCTAGTCGTTTGTGACGGCCCGACGTCCGGACGCGGACGGCGGCGACCCTAGAATCAGTCCATGGCCCACGTGACGCTACCTCGCGAGATCCTGCCCACCGACGGACGTTTCGGCTGCGGCCCGTCCAAGATCCGCCCCGAGCAGGTCGCCGCCCTCGCCGGCCCCGGTGCCGTGCTGCTCGGCACCTCGCACCGGCAGGCGCCGGTCAAGGGGCTCGTCGGGCAGGTGCGCGCGGGGCTGTCCGACCTGCTGCGGCTGCCGGAGGGCTACGAGATCATCCTCGGCAACGGCGGCTCCACGGCATTCTGGGATGCCGCCGCGTTCGGGCTCATCGAGACCCGCGCGCAGAACCTCGTGTTCGGGGAGTTCGGCGGCAAGTTCGCCGCCGCGGCGGCCGCCCCGTGGCTGCAGGCCCCCGACGTGCGCAAGGCCGAGCCCGGCACCCGCACCGCCCCCGAGGCGGTGGAAGGGGTCGACGTCTACGCCTGGCCGCACAACGAGACCTCGACCGGCGTCGCCGCTCCCGTCGAGCGCGTCCACGGCGACGACGGCGCCCTGACGGTCATCGACGCGACGAGCGCCGCCGGCGGCATCAACTTCCGCGTCTCCGAGGCCGACGTCTACTACTTCGCACCGCAGAAGAACCTCGGCTCCGACGGCGGCCTGTGGTTCGCGGCGGTCTCCCCCGCCGCGATCGAGCGGATCGAGCGCGTCGCGGCATCCGGCCGATACATCCCCGAGTTCCTCAGCCTGAAGAACGCGCTCGACAACTCGCGCCTGAACCAGACCCTCAACACGCCCGCGGTCGCGACGCTGTTCCTCCTCGACAAGCAGCTGGAATGGATCAACGACAACGGCGGCCTCGGCTGGGCGGCCGCGCGCACGGAGGAGTCCTCCGGTGCACTGTACGCGTGGGCGGAGGAGGCCTCGTTCGTGACGCCGTTCGTCGCCGACCCCGCCGACCGCTCCCCTGTCGTGGTGACGATCGACTTCGATGAGACGGTGGATGCCGCGGCCGTCGCCGCCAGCCTCCGCTCGAACGGCATCGTCGACACCGAGCCCTACCGCAAGCTCGGCCGCAACCAGTTGCGCATCGCGACCTTCGTCTCCATCGAGCCGGACGACGTGCGCCAGCTGATCAAGGCGATCGACTACACGGTCGACGCGATGCGCCCCTGACCCCCGCCCCGCCTCGGTCGTCAAGCGAGCGAGGAACGAGCGAGACGAAACGCCCCACCCGGTCGCGGAAGGGTTGCGACGTTTCGTCTCGGTCGCTGGCGCTCCCTCGCGGGGCGACCGGGGAGGGACGACCACCCAGCGGTCGTTGAGCGAGCGAGGAACGAGCGAGACGAAACGCCCAGGCCGTCCCCAGAAGAGTCGCGGCTCAACGACCGGGGGTGTCGTCCTCGTCGTCGGGGGTGTCGTCCTCGTCGTCGGCGGCGGACTCGTCGAGCACGTCGATGTCGACGCCGTCGACGTCGCCGGAGTGCAGGATCGGCGACCCGTCGTCGTCGAAGTCGGACGCATCCAAGTCATCGAGATCATCGAGCTCGTCGTCGTCCTCGCCGCTCTCGTCCTCCTCGTCGTCGAGGTCGTCATCGCCCTCGGCATCCGCGTTCTCGCGCTCTTCGGCGGCGAGAGCCGCCTGGGCGGCCTGGTACTCGGCCAGGCGCACCGCCCACGGCACCCACTCCGGGGCCAGCAGCGCGCCCTCGCCGGGCAGCAGTTCCACCTCGAGCACGGTGGGGTCGGCGTCATCGGTGACCGCGAGGCTCACCGTCCAGTACCAGCCCGGATAGCCCTCCATGGTGTTGCCGAAGCGTAGCGAGACGACGCCGTCGTCTTCGAGGGTGTAGCCCGCGGCGGGACCCACGGTCGACGGCGCGGTGATCTCGTGCAGCGCCGCGAGGGCGAGGTCGTGCGCGGCGAGCAGACGCGGGTCCGGCTCAGGCGTCGAGCTCATCGGCCACCTTGCGCAGGATCGCCGCGACCTTCTTGCTCTGGCCCGCGTTGGGGTAGTGCCCGCGACGCAGGTCGCCGCCGACGTTGTCGAGCAGCTTGACGAGGTCCTCCACGACGATCGCCATGTCGTCGGGCTTCATCCGGTTGCGCTTGGCGAGGCTCACGGGAGCGTCGAGCACCCGCACGGCGAGCGCCTGCAGACCGCGCTTGCCGTCGGCGACACCGAAGTCCAGGCGCGTGCCGGCCTTGAGTCCCTCGACACCGGCGGGAAGTGCCGTCGCGTGGAGGAAGACGTCCTGACCGTCATCGGTGGTGATGAAGCCGAACCCCTTCTCTTCGTCGTAGAACCTGACCTTGCCGGTGGGCATCGCAAACCTCGCTCATCGGCGCCCGCGGGCGCAGTGACAGTGGGGCGGATGCCCCGGTCCCAGCCTACGGCACCGTCACCGGCACGACGGGGCGCCGGTAGTAGTCTGAGCACGATGCCCTCTTCGCCTTCTCGTAACACCGGTTCCGTCGACGACGTGCCCGTCCGTCGCATCGACCGCATCCTCGCGTTCATGTCGCTGGGACTGCTTCTGCTGTCGGTCCTCTGCTTCGTCGCGATCATGATCGGATCGGCCAGCGGAATGCAGCACGACGACTTCGACGCGGGACTGTGGCCGGCCGTCGGCACGACGGTGTACATCGCGCCGATCATCGCCTTCGTGCTGCTGATGGCGGTGCTCGTCATGACCTTCGTGCGAAAGGCCCGGGTCGGCAAGGGGCGCTGACGTGACCGCCACCGACGCCCGATCACTCGCGCACGATCTGCTGCAGCGCGACGACGCGTCGCTGGTGGCCTTGCTCGTCGCCCGCGGGGTGTCGCCGTCGGTCACCTGGAGCGACGCGTTCGACGCCGCCGAGGCTCTTCTCGACCCGGCCTCGGCGGAGCGGGCGGTGCTCACCGTCACAGCCGACGAAGCCGACGCGCTCACCGCGGCGACCCGCGGCACGGAGCCCGGGGCGGTCCCCGCCGGCGCGGTGCGCGACGCGCTGTACGCCCGGGCGCTCGCCGACCCCGACGGCATCCCGTATCCGGCGAT
>JAEYAG010000108.1 GCA_023451265.1 Actinomycetes bacterium
ACTGGCGACGCTGGTTCGCGTAGGTGACGGCGATGTGGAGGGCGAGCGCCGTGCCGGTGGTCGCCGCGCCGTCCAGCGACACGCGGCCCTGGACGAGCGCGCCGAGCATCGTGAAGAACCGGCGCCCCGGGCTCGAGATCTCGGACGAGTATGCGCCGTCGGCGGCGACGTCGCCGTAGCGGTTGAGCAGGTTGAACCGCGGGACGCGGACGTGGTCGAAGTGCAGGCGGCCGTTGTCGATGCCGTTGAGGCCGCCCTTGACGCCGTCGTCCTCACCGCCGACACCCGGGAGGAAGTTCCCCTCGTCATCGCGGATCGGCACGAAGAAGCAGTGCACGCCGTAGTTGACGCCGCCGGTGATGAGCTGCGCGAAGACGGTCGCGGCCTTGCCGTGGAGTGCGGCGTTTCCGAGGTAGTCCTTCCAGGCACCGCGGAACGGCGTGTGGATGACGAACTCCTCGGTGGCGGGGTCGTAGGTCGCGGTGGTGCCGATGGCCGCGACATCCGAGCCGTGCCCGGTCTCCGTCATCGCGAACGCGCCCGGCAGCTCGAGGTCGATCACGTCGCGCAGCCACGCGTCGTGGTGCTTCTTCGTCCCGAGCTGGTGGATCGCGGAGCCGAACAGTCCCCACTGCACGCCAGACTTGATCTGCAGGCTCGGATCGGCGAGCACGAGTTCCATGAACCCGGCGAGATTGGCGCCGTTGTTCTCCAGGCCGCCGTACTCCTTCGGGAACGCGCGGCGCGAGCCGCCCCGCTCGACGAGCAGTCGCAGCTGGCCGAGCACGCGGTCACGGTGTTCCGGCATGGGCTGACCCTCGATGCGCCAGAACGCGGGGTCCTTGATCATCTCGCGGGCCTCGCGGCGGGTCTCGCCCCATGTCCCGAGCAGCAGGTCGGTGACGGTGTCGAGGTGGATGCGGGCTTCGTGCGCCTCGTCGGCGGAGTGCGCGGCGGTGGGTGCGCCACCGGCGGGAGTGCGCTTGCTGGTGGCGGGCTTCTTGGGACGGACGGCGGCGTCGGTCATGGCGGGCCTTTCGACAGCGGACAGGGAGAGTCACTGTCGACGGTAGGAGTGCCACAACGTCTCCGCAAACCCGTTGCGCAGCGTCCACAACGACCGCGCACGCCACGCCGTCCCTCCTGTGTGAGACCCACACCCACGGTTTGTGACACTCAGTGTCATCGCGGGCGGGGCTCGGCGCGATCGCGTCGCGAAAGCAGGCGAAATCGCACCCAGGGGGCCGCCAGGGACCCGCGGGAGTCGATTCAGCCTGCTTTCGCGACAGGGCGCCGCGCTGTTCGCGACCGGGCGCCGCCCTGACCGGCTACAGCGAGAGGCCGTGGCCGAACCGGAACAGCGGGTCGGCGGTGTCGAACGGCACGTCGGGGCGCGACGCCTCGACGGCGGCCATCGAGCTCGGGATGTCGAACGGCAGCTTCCCCCGCGCCGGCGCCGCGCCGCTCAGGACATCGAGGAGCGCTGTCGGGTGTGCGCCCCAGTTGCCAGTGACGCTCGCGGCCACCTCGACGATCGGGCCGAGGATCGCGGGCCAGTCGAGGAACACGTCGACGACGGTCGGCACGGATGCCGCGATCTCGCGGATGTGGGCGAGGGTCTCGTCCGGGAACTCCAGCGACCCGGCGTGGAAGAAGTTCTCGAACATCGATGAGCGCTGCTCGTACGGCGCCGCGATCCGCAGGAGGGCGAGGTCGGCCTCCGCCGGGGTCGCGACGACCCGGCCGTACGCTGCGGCGACCTCGGCGTCGATGCCCTCGACGTAGAGCTTCGCACCGCGCGCGAACGGCAGCGCGCCGGCGTTAGAGAGCACAGCGATTGACGCCCGCTGCGCGTCGAGGCCGGCGGCGCGATGCTCGGGCGCGCCGACGATCGACGCGGCCGCCGCCTCATCGACGTAGGGGTTCTCGAACAGGCCCAGCGCGAACTTCTCGCGCAGCAGACGCCGCGCCGACACGTCGAGGCGCTCCTCGGAGACGAGGCCGTCGCGGACGAGTCCGATGAGGAGGGAGGGGTGGTGCTCGCCGGCCAGACGGCCGCACCGCTCAGTGGGCGGCGACGACCTGCAGCACGGCGTCGCCGTAGGCGTCGCGCTTCTTCGCGCCGATGCCGGTGATGCCCTCGAGGTCGGTGACGGATGCCGGTCGTCGCTCGGCCAGCGCGCGCAGCGTCGCGTCGCCGAAGACGATATACGCGGGAACCCCCTGCTCCTTGGCGACGCCGGCACGCCACGCCCGCAGCGCCTCGAACAGATCGCGGTCGGCGTCGGCCACGGCATCCGTCGCTCCCTGAGCGCGCCGCGAGGTCTTCGCACGTGTCGTGCCGCCTCGGCCGAGGACGTCGCGCCGGAGGGGCACGGCGGCCTCGCCGCGGAGCACCGCCGCGCCCTCCTCGCCGACGGCGAGCACGCCGTATTCGCCCTGCGCGGCGATGACGCCGCGGGCGAGCAGCTGGCGGATGACGCTGCGCCAGTCCTGGTCGCTGAGGTCGGCGCCGAGCCCGTAGGTGGCGACCTTGTCGTGTCCCTGTTGGCGGATGCGGTCGGTCGACGCGCCGCGGAGGATGTCGATGAGGTGCCCTGCGCCGAATGCCTGTCCGCGCTCGCGCTGCAGGCGCACGATCGTCGACAGCAGTTTCTGCGCGGGAACGAGGCCGTCCCACGTGTCGGGGGTGTCGAGGCAGGTGTCGCAGTTGCCGCAGGGGCCTGATTCCTGGCCGAAGTAGTTCAGCAGGTTCTGCCGGCGGCACGACACGGTCTCGCAGAGCGCGAGCATCGCGTCGAGGTGCTGGCCCAGCCGCATCTTGTAGGCACGATCGCCGGGTGACTGGTCGATGAGGCGGCGCTGCTGCACGACGTCGCCGAGGCCGTAGGCCATCCACGCCACCGCCGACTCGCCGTCGCGGCCGGCGCGGCCAGTCTCCTGGTAGTACCCCTCGACGGACTTCGGCAGGTCGATGTGCGCGACGAAGCGGACGTCGGGCTTGTCGATGCCCATGCCGAACGCGATCGTGGCGACCATGACGACGCCGTCTTCGCGCAGGAACCGACTCTGATTGCGGGCGCGGATGCCGGCATCCAACCCCGCGTGGTAGGGCAGCGCGTCGACGCCTTGCGTGCGGAGGTACTCGGCGGTCTGCTCGACCGACTTGCGGCTGAGCGCGTAGACGATGCCCGCACTGGCGGCCGGCTGCGCGCGCACGAAGTCGAGCAGCTGGCGACGAGGGTCGAGCTTGGGCACGATGCGGTACTGGATGTTGGGACGGTCGAAGCTCGCGACGAAGTGGCGGGCGGCGGGCAGGCGCAGCCGCTCGGTGAGCTCCTGATGAGTGGCGCGGGTGGCGGTCGCGGTGAGCGCCATGCGCGGGACGTCGGGGAAGCGCTCGGCGAGGTCGCCGAGCGCCAGGTAGTCGGGGCGGAAGTCGTGGCCCCACTGGCTGACACAGTGGGCTTCGTCGATCGCGATGACGCTCAGCCGCCCGCGCTGCAGCAGCTGCGTGGTCGCCGCGCCGCTCAGGCGTTCGGGGGCGACGTAGAGCAGGTCGAGCTCGCCGGAGAGGAAGGCGCGCTCGACGCCCGCGCGCTCGGTCGGGCTCTGGGTGGAGTTGAGGTAGGCCGCGCGCACGCCGTTGGCGATGAGGGCGTCGACCTGATCGTGCATGAGGGCGATGAGCGGGCTGATGACGAGGCCGGTGCCCGGTCGGACGAGTGCGGGCACCTGGTAGGTGATCGACTTGCCGCCGCCCGTGGGCATGAGCACGACGGCGTCGCCGCCGGCAATGACGTGGGCGACGATGTCCGCCTGGTCGCCGCGGAAGTCGTCGTATCCGAAGACCTCCTTGAGCACGGCCCGCGGGTCTTTGCCGGTGTGCTCGGTGCGCGGGGTCACGGGTGCGCTCGCGCGGGGAGCGGATGCCGGGGAGGGAGCGGTCGGGCGATACGAGGGAGCCGCCGCGTCCGGTGAGGCGCTGCGAGTCGCGCGTGCGAGCGCCCCGCCATACCCGTCGAAAGCAGGATCCGGCGGTGGAGGTGCGTCGAACTCGTCGGGCGGAGTCAGCTCGTCGACATCCCACGGGACGTCGCTGTACGGGTCGTCGAACACCGCGTCGCGCACTCCCCGATCAGTCACCCTCCCAGGCTAACCGGGGCGGCGGACACGGGTGGTGGCGAGGGGCTCTTCGCAGCGATCCGGGCGGCGAACGAGATCCACAGCGCCATCGACCCTGCTGCCCACAGAGACTGCTCGGCCGGTGCGGGACCGTACGGGGGCAGCTCTCCCGACATCGACGCGTGACTCCACGCACTGAACGCAGCGGTGGCGATCGCGACAACATCCACGACCATGAAGGCTCCGCCCGCTACAGCGAACCGCCTGGACATCGCTGACGGCCGATCCGTGGTCTTGTGGCTCATATTCGCAAGTTCGCTGCCGCCGATCACGAGTGCCGCGGCGCCACTTCTCGGCCGCCGTTCGCGACCGTACCCTTACGTGCGTCGCTCTTGAGCGGGACGCGTGAATGCGCGCGGCGAGTCCTACTCAGCGACCCTGCTGTGGGCGCGCTGCACTGACAGCGCACCGTTCGCCACGGAGAGAAGCGTCACGGCGTCGTCATCTTGAGTCTCGATCGTCTCCATGACGTGCACCGATAGAAGAGCCAGCGCTGCCAGGACGCCGGAGCTGTCGTCTCCCACGTCGCCGAGCGCCATCAGTCCATCGGCTGCGTTTCTAGCGGCGTAATCGCTGAGGCTTGCCTCCGTTGCGAGGATCCGAACGGGAGCACCCGCGGTCGGCCTTATGACGAAGCCGCTGGCGTCCATTCCCTCCACAGCAAACCAATCGCCGAGCATCACGCTCAGGTGGTGCTGCAGGCTCACGCGGTAATCATCGCAGGACGCTGCGGATCGGCATGTGCGCGCTGCACGGTAGGGGATGAAGCAGAGCGGCGCCATCTTGCGCCTCTCGCGCTAGAATTCTGTACATGACCGTACTCTCTCTGGCAGACGCGCGCGCATCGCTGAGCAAGCACGTTGAATCAGCGGTTACCACGCATGAGCGTTTCGAGATCACCCGCAACGGCGCACGCGTCGCGGTGTTGATGAGCGCTGAGGACTACGACGCGCTCGTGGAGACGGTCGACATCCTGAGCAACCCAGACGAGGTCGCAGCGCTGCGGACGGCGATCGCCGAACTCGATTCGGGCGACGTGTCGTCTGCCGATGAGGTTCGCGCGGCGATGGTGGCGCGCGGTCGGCTCGCCGGGTGAGCGCCGCGTACGAGGTCGTCTTCACCCGATCGGCCAGGCGCGCGCTGGAGATCACGCTCCCAGAGGCCGTGGCGGCGGCGGCGTTCGAGTTCATCATCGGCCCGTTGGCTCGAAACCCCCGGAGGGTCGGGAAGCCTTTGCGTGAGCCGCTCGCGCCGCTGTATTCGGCTCGCCGGGGCGAGTACCGGGTGCTGTACCGAATCGAGGACGAACGACTGCTCATCGAGATCGTCACCATCGAACATCGCCGCGACGCCTACCACCGTCGCTGAGCATCGTCTCGGGTAGCCAGGGGAGGCTCGCCGTCGACGCGGCGGAGCCGTTGCTTCAGAAGATGTGCGCTTGACGGGTGGCAAGGAATGCCGAGCGGCGCCTCTGGAGCTCCCGATAAACGGTGGCACGGGAGACGCTGAAGAGCTCCGCGACCTCCGCCTGCGTGTACTCACCCCGGTCCTGGACCTCGAACAGCAGCCTGCGCTGCGTCAGCGACAGCGTCGGCTGCTTGCCCTTCAATCTGCCTTTCGCCTTCGCGACCGCCATCCCCTCCTTCGTTCTCATGCTGATCGGGTCACGCTCGAACTCCGCGACCATCGCGAGCACATCGAACAACAACCGTCCCACCGGGTCGGTTGGGTCGTACCTGTTGCCGACGAGGCTCAGCGCGACGCCTTTCGCCGTCAGCTCGTCGGCAATGTCGCGCGCGCCTTCACCGACCGTGCCAGCCGGTCGAGTTTGGTCACGACGAGGGTGTCTCCTTGACGGACGGCGGCGAGTGCTTCGCGGACCCCGGGCCTGGCACGATTCGCGCCGGTCAGTCCGTGATCGACGTAGATGTTCGCATCGCGGACGGCTCCTGGCGCGTTCGCCGGCGATGTCTTTACACGCGAAGTGCGCGTGGATAGCGTCTGACTCGGGAATCCATCGGTGCAACGCTCTCCGAGAGGGTCAGGTATGGTTGCGGTCTCAACGGCTCCTGGATTGTCTTCGTCGGGGTCGGTCTGCGATGCCTGAGCTGACGATCAATCGCATCTTGGTCGGGGCTGAGCGGTTCACCGCGGCCGATCGTCAGAACACCGCGGATGCCATCGGGGTGATGCGGCAGATCTTCCTCGGCATCGGCCTGCACCTGCGCATCGAACTCTTCAGGATGAGCGTCGCCGAAGCGGGCCGATTCGTGCACATCACAGGCTTTGCCGACGTCGTCGCGCTCACACACCGGGTGCAAGCCGGGCCGGTCGGAACCATCGACATGTTCGTGGTGCGGACGATGTCCGGTACCGGGGTCGGCTGGTCGCCTATCGGAGGACCCTGCGACAAGAGCACGAAGGGGGCGACCGGGGTCGCCGTTTCCCTCATTGGGGCGAACGCCGCGTTCCGCGGCAACACCTTCGCCCACGAAGTCGGTCACTACCTCGGACTGTCGCATGCGAGCTGCTCGGACCCCGCGTTGACGACGAACTTCATCCGCGGAGGGGGATGCTCCTCCGAGGCGAATGTGGGGATTTCTCCCGCACAGGCATCCGCGATGCTCGCACACTGCTCGATCAGGCCCTGAGGAGGAGACCCGTGACCGAACGGATCGACAGGCTGGTCGCAGCGAAAGAGGGAATCCCGGCGGCCCTCTTGGCTTTCGACCTCGATGACCTCGATGACTTGCGGGCGCGGGCCGCGGACCCTGGCCGCGCCGACTGCGTGCGGGCGATCGAGATACTCGCGCAGGTGGTTCCGGTCGAAGCTCTCGCCCCCGCAGCGGCCGTTCTTGCCGCCGGCGACCCGGGGCGAGCAGCTGCGGCGCTCGATGCGATTGTGCCCGCCGATGAGGCAGCGATACCGCTCGCGCTCGCAGCGGCGGTCGCTCAAGACGAGGTCGTCGCTCGTGCGGCGTGGCTGACGCTTCAGCAAGTCGGGCGCAGTGCGGCGCTGCCGGCGCTCGCAACTGCGGCCCTGGCGACCGTTCCCGATGCTCAGCCGCAGGCGGCGTTCGCGCAGTCCGTCATCGCTTGCCGCGCAGGCCTCACCGGATATGAACTCGCCGACCCCACGCCAGATCGAATCCTCGACCTCGCCCCGGGGGAAGATGCCCGCGTCATCGAGATCTCCCCGGCGACCGACCCGGACTTCGCGATCCTCTCAGGCATGTTCACCCCACAGACCTATCTCCTCGCACTGACGCAAGCAGCGACGAAGACCATGACCTGTGCGGGCGTCGACATGCTGCTCGCGCTGGATTCCAACGTGCTCCTCGCCGGCCCGAGCACGTTGCTCCAGGGCCCGTCACTTCTGGCGATCGTCGGCGTGCTCGATCCCTTCCATGTCACGTGCTCGGTGGGTCTTCTCGTATTCACCCGCCCCGACGGCGCGGGCGGCATTCGAGTGACAGTGCATGATCCGGGCGGCACGGTGATCTACGCGGGCGCGGGCGCGACGTCGGGCGACGCGATCACCTTGGAGGTGCGAACTGTCGCCTCACCCGGGGCCGCGACCGTGGCGATCAAGGGTGTTCTGACGAGTGCGGGGCTCGAGATGACCGACGCCAGGTCGGCAACACGAGTCTCACCACTCACGCCCAAGACCGAACCGTCAACCGACCTCGACGGCTAGCTGCGGGTTGACGGGTCGACAGGTCGACGCAGACTGTTTCACCCACGTCCATGACGGGATCCCTTTGCGGGCGGCGCGCGGAAGCGGGACCCCAACGTGCACTCGGTGGAGGACCGGCGGATTGAATGAGCTGGCTCGACTTCTGCGCCAGGGGGACAGT
The DNA here is from genome assembly GCA_023451265.1 of Actinomycetes bacterium. GTDB lineage: Bacteria > Actinomycetota > Actinomycetes > Actinomycetales > Microbacteriaceae > Microbacterium. Next base: position 8,043 of record JAEYAG010000108.1, read on the forward strand.
TGCCGCACGCGTGTTCAGAGCTGCG
>JAEYAG010000228.1 GCA_023451265.1 Actinomycetes bacterium
GCGCGCCTGCCGGTCGCTGCCCTCGTAGCGCGCCTGGCGGCGGCGGGTGTCTCCCGTGTCGGGGTAGCCGGCGGCGCGCCACGCGCACCGATCGGCGATCGGGCAGGCGTCGCAGCGCGCCGCGCGCGCCGTGCAGACCATCGCGCCGAGCTCCATCGCCGCGGCGTTGACGATCGCCGCTTCGGCGGGGTCGGCGGGGAGGATCGCCGCCATCGCGGCGAGGTCGCCCTTCGACGGCGGACCGGGCTGGGAGCGGCCGTCGACGGCCCGGGCGAGTACCCGCCGCGTGTTGGTGTCGACGACCGGATGCCGGTCGCCGTACGCGAACGCAGCCACCGCCCGCGCGGTGTAGTCGCCGATCCCGGTCAGCGCGAGCAGCGCGTCCACCTCGCGGGGGACGACGCCGTCGTGCCGGTCGCGGATCTCCACCGCCGCGCGGTGCAGCCACAGCGCCCGCCGCGGGTACCCGAGGTTCGCCCACTGCGTCACCGCAGCCGCCGGGGCATCGGCGGCGAGCGCGGTCGGTGTGGGCCAGCGGGCCAGCCACGCCTCCAGGTGCGGGATGACCCGGCTCACGGGCGTCTGCTGCAGCATGAACTCGCTGACGAGCGTTCCCCAGGCGCCGAAGCCCGGCCGCCGCCACGGCAGATCGCGGGCGTTCTCGCGGTACCACGCGATGAGCGGCGTCGCGAGGTCGGGCATCCGTCCAGCCTACGTGCGGCGCTTAGGCTGGAGGAATGCCCGCCGCCCCCGCCGCCCCGCCCAGCGGTATCCTGCTCGTGGACAAGCCGCAGGGCATCACGAGCCACGACGTCGTCGCCCGCGCGCGACACGCGCTGAACACCCGCAAGATCGGCCACGCCGGCACCCTCGACCCGATGGCGACGGGCCTGCTCATTCTCGGCGTCGGCCCCGCGACACGCCTGCTCACCTTCATCGTGGGCCTCGACAAAACCTACGAGGCGACGATCCGCCTGGGGGTCGCGACCGACTCCGACGACGCGGACGGCGAGGTGACGGCGCGGGCGGATGCCGCGGCGCTCGCCGCCGTGACCGACGCGCGCATCCGGGACGGCGTCGCCGCGCTGACGGGGGAGATCTCGCAGGTCCCCAGCACCGTCTCGGCGATCAAGGTCGGCGGCAAACGCGCGTACGACCTGGCGCGTGCGGGGGAGGACGTGCAGCTGAAGGCCCGCACCGTGACGGTCAGCAGGTTCGAGGTCCGCCCTTCGACACGCTCAGGGACCGGGGCGGGCGACGGCGTCATCGACCTGGACGTCGTCGTGGACTGCTCCAGCGGCACGTACATCCGCGCGCTCGCCCGCGACCTCGGTGCCGCCCTCGGCGTCGGCGGTCACCTCACCGCTCTGCGCCGCACCCGCATCGGCCCGTTCGCGGTGGCCGACGCGGTCGCCGAGATCGCACCGGAAGCGCCGCTCCGGTCCCCGGCCGATGTCGCCGCCGCGGTGCTCGGCGCCCTCGCCGTGACCGCCGACGAGGCGCGCGACCTGCGGCACGGCAAGCGCCTCGCCGGCGCCGCCGGGCGTGTTTCCGGGCTCGCGACACCGACCCCCGCAGCGATCGACCCGGACGGCCGGCTCGTCGGCATCGTCGAGCGACGCGGCGCCGACCTCAAGAGCGCGATGAACATGGCGGAGGACGCATGATCCTGTGGTTCACGATCGTCCAGCTCGTCGTCGCGATCGCCGTCGGAGCCGTGGCCCTGATCCTCGGCCTCGCCGGTCGCCGGCCGAGCGACGTGACGGTCGGCGGCATGGCCCTCATCCTCGTGCTGCTGATCGCGCAGGTGGTCATCGCGATCGTCGCGCCGTTGGCGGGAAATCCGCCGGTGGGCAGCGCGCTGGAGTACTGGGTGTACCTCGTCTCGGCGGTGCTCATCCCCCCGGCATCCGTCTTCTGGGCCCTCATCGAACGCAGCCGGTGGAGCACCGTCATCATGGGCGTCGCCGCCCTCTCGGTGGCCGTCATGGTGTGGCGCATGCAGGTCATCTGGACCGTTCAGGCGGCCTGAAACGACCCTCGCGGCGCCTATCATTGACGAGTCATGTCGTCACAGCCCCGCACCCGAATGACCGGCATCGGACGTGTCCTCGTGGTCGTCTACGCGATCATGGCGCTCGCCGCGACCGGGCGCTCGTTCGTCCAGATCGTGCAGGACTTCGCCGCCGCACCCCTCGCGTACACGCTGTCGGCGGTCGCCGCCGCGGTGTACATTCTCGCGACGGTCGCGCTGGTGCGGTCGGACTCCCGGGTCTGGTACGTCATCGCGTGGATCGCGATCGGCTTCGAGCTGGTCGGCGTGCTCGTCGTGGGCACCCTGAGCCTGACGCACCCGGAGCTGTTCCTCCACGACGCGACGGTGTGGTCGGGCTTCGGCTTCGGCTACTTCTGGGTGCCGCTCGTGCTGCCCTTCGTGGGTCTGTGGTGGCTGCGCAGCTCCGGGCGCACGACCGACGAGGCGACGGATGCCGGGGCGCTGGCGACGGGGAGGTCCAGCTGGTGATCGTCTTCCACGACCCCGCAGAGGTGCCCGCCGGCTTCGGACCGAGCGTCGTCGCGATCGGCAAGTTCGACGGTGTGCACTCCGGGCACCGGGCGGTGATCGACCGTGCCCGCGTCACCGCGACCGACGCGGGCGCCCAGGTGGTGGCCGTCACCTTCGACCGCAACCCGCTGAGCCTGCTGCGACCCGAGCTCTGCCCCGAACCGCTCTCCAGCGTCGACCAGAAGCTCGGCCTGCTGGCCGAGGCCGGGGTGGACGCCACCCTTGTCCTGCGCTTCGACGCCGAACTGGCGGCGCTCGAGCCGCGGGTGTTCGTCGAGCACGTGCTCGTCCGCCTCGGCGTGGTCACCGTCATGGTGGGCGACGACTTCCGCTTCGGCCGGGGTGGGGTCGGCGACCCTGTGCTCCTGCAGCGGCTCGGCGAGGAGTACGGCTTCGACGTGGACGTCGTCGGCGACGTGCAGGGCGGCGGACGGCGCGTGTCGTCGTCGTGGGTGCGCGACCTGCTCGCCGCGGGCGACGTGGAGGGCGCCGCGCGGCTGCTCGGGCGTGCGCACACCGTGACCGGCGAGGTCGTGCACGGCCTCAAGCGCGGACGCGAGCTGGGCTTTCCGACGGCGAACCTCAGCGCCGACGCCGAGGGCTTCATCCCCGCCGACGGCATCTACGCCGGCTGGCTCGTCGACCTGGGCGGCCCCGACGACGCCTCGAGCGTGACGACGCGGTACCCCGCCGCCATCTCGGTGGGCACGAACCCCACCTTCGACGACGTCCCGCTGCGTCAGGTCGAGGCGTACGTGCTCGACGAGACGACGCTCGACCTGTACGGCCACCGTGTGCAGATCCAGTTCACGCACCGCATCCGCGGCATGGTCGCCTTCGAGGGCATCGAGGCGCTCATCGCTCAGATGACCGACGACGTCGCACGGGTGCGCGCCGCGCTGACCTGATCCGCGTCAGTACGAGGAGGCGTCCACGGCGCCGACGGCTTCGCCGCCGGCATCCACCCGCCGCGCCTCGCCGAGGATGACGGCGCTGCCGCTGGTGCCCAGGCGCGTCGCGCCGGCCGCGAGCATCGCGAGCGCGTCGGCGTAGCTGCGCACGCCGCCGGACGCCTTGACCTGCACGGTGGAGCCGACACTGGCCCGCATGAGCTCGACGTGCGGCACGGTGGCACCGCCGCCGGCGAAGCCGGTGGAGGTCTTGACGAAGTCGGCGCCGCCGGCCTCGGTGAGACGGCTGCCGCGGGCGATCTGCTCGTCGTCCAGGAGCGAGGTCTCCAGGATCACCTTCGTGACGCGACCGGATGCCGCGGCCACGACCGCCGCGATGTCGGCGGTGACGACGTCATCGAAGCCCGAGCGCAGCGCGCCGATGTTGACGACCATGTCGAACTCGCTCGCGCCGTCGGCGAGCGCCTGACGCACCTCGGCGACCTTCGCGGCGGTCGAGGTGGTGCCGTGCGGGAAGCCGATGACCGTGCCGACGGCGACGCCGGTGCCGTCCAGGCGCGCGACGGCGTGGGCGATGTCGCTCGGACGCACGCACACGCTGAAGACGCGCCACTCGGCGGCGATGTCGAGTTCGGCGTCGACGTCGGCGCGGGTCAGCTCGGGCTTGAGGATCGCGTGGTCGATGGTGGCGGCGAGGTCGCGCTCGGTGATGGTGGCCATGGCTCCAGCGTACGCGTCGAAAAGATCACAGAAGGGTAACGGTCACGCTAGGGTGGCGGTGACGACGACGTCACCCGGCACGAAGGATCACCCCGATGACCCCTGAGCGGCCCGCCGACCGGCTCCCCGCCCTCCTGATCGTCTGCGCGCTCGCCGCCGCCAGCATCGTGATCGCCCTCGCCGGCGTGTCGCCCGCACGTGTCAGCGCCGTCGAGCTGATGGGTGCCGAGCGCACCCCGGGCGAGGCCGCCTTCATCGCCGCGCACCGCGGCGGCTCGGCGATGGCGCCGGAGAACACGCTGCCCGCCGTGCGTGCGGCCCTGGTCAGCGGCTTCGACTACGTCGAGGTCGACCTCGCCCTCACCGCCGACGGAGTGCCGGTGCTCATGCACGACCGCACCGTGAACCGCACGACCGACGGCACCGGCCCGCTCGCCGCGCTGACGCTCGCGGACGTGCGGCGGCTGGATGCCGGGGCCTCGTACTCGGCGGCGTTCGCCGGCACGCCGGTGCCGACCGCGACGGAGTTCCTCGACGTGCTCGCGCAGCTGGACGGCAAGGCGATCCTCGACCTCAAGGGCGTGTGGACGCCGGAGGCCGCCGCGACCCTCGTCGACGAGGTCGCGGCGCGCGGGCTGGAGCGTCAGGTCGCCGTCGCGAGCTTCGACGCGCGCACGCTGGCGTACGTGCAGACGCACTCCCGCGTCATCTCGCGCCTCCTCATCCTGAAGTCCCTGCCCGCCGACGTGGTCGACGCGGCACTCGGCGTGGGAGCGCGGGGCATCGTGGTCGACCGCTCCGCGCTGAAGGCGCACCCCGACGCCGTCGACGACCTGCACGCGGCCGGCCTGCGGGTCGTCGCCTACACGCTGAACTCCGATCGTCAGTGGGATGCCGCGACCACCCTGGGCGTGGACGGCATCGTCACCGACGACCCGGGACTGCTGCAGCACTGGCAGCTCGGCCTCGCCAGCGACTGACGGGAATACCCCAGGGGGGTATCCTGGTTGTCGAGGATGTCGCCCCCTCCGGGCGGCGTCGAGAGGAGTTTCACCATGACTACCCGCACCTACACCGTCCAGGGGATGACGTGCGCGCACTGCGCCGGAGCCGTCTCGCGCGAAGTCCGTGAGGTTCCCGGCGTCACCGACGTCGCCGTCGATGTGAGCGCCGGCATCCTCACCGTCGCGGCCACCGACGCGCCGTCCGATGCCGCGGTCGCCGCCGCCGTCGACGAGGCCGGCTACGTCCTCGTCGCAGACCAGTGAGCGCCCCGACCGGAGAGAAGCGCGCACAGGCCGTCCTCGATATCGAAGGGATGACCTGCGCGAGCTGCGTCGCCCGCGTCGAGAAGCGGCTGCAGCGGCTGGACGGCGTGACGGCAGCGGTCAACCTCGCCACGGAATCGGCGCGTGTGGACTATCCGGCCGCGCTCGATGCCGACGCCCTGGTCGCCGCCGTGCGCGAAGCCGGGTACGACGCGCACGTGCGCACCCGCGCCGCTGCCACCGGACATGACGGGCCGCACCCACAGCACGCCCACGCCGATCACACCGCTCACGAGGCAGCATCCGGCGGCCACGTGCACGACGTCGAAGATCGCCCCGGCGCGACGACGCTGCGCACACGGCTGATCGTCAGCGCGGTGCTGGCGCTGCCGGTCGTGGCGCTCGGGATGGTCCCGGCCTGGCAGTTCGCGGGCTGGCAGTGGGTCTCGCTCGTCCTTGCCACCCCGGTCGTGGTGTGGGGCGGCTGGCCGTTCCACCGCGCGACATTCGCGAACGCGCGGCACGGCGCGATGACGATGGACACCCTCATCACGCTCGGCACCGGCGCGGCGTACCTCTGGAGCCTGTGGGCGCTGCTGTTCGGCAGCGCCGGCCGCATCGGCATGACGCACGCGGCGGGCCTGTTCGAGCCCGTGCACGACCCGTCGTCGCTGGTCTACTTCGAGGTGGCGGCCGCCGTCACGGTCTTCCTGCTGCTGGGGCGCGTCATCGAGCAGCGCTCCAAGCGTCGCGCCGGCGCGGCCGTGCGCGCCCTCATGGAGCTGTCCGCGCGCGACGTCGAGCTCGAATCCGGCGCACGCGTGCCGATCGAGCAGCTGCGCGTCGGCGACGTGTTCGTCGTGCGGCCCGGGGAGAAGATCGCCACCGACGGCCGCGTTGTCTCCGGCCGTGCGTCGGTCGACGAGAGCATGATCACCGGCGAGTCCGTTCCCGTCGAGGTGGATGCCGGCGCCACCGTCACCGGTGGCACCATCGCCGCCGACGGGCGCCTGATGGTCCGCGCGACGTCGGTCGGCGACGACACCCGGCTCGCGCATCTGGCGCGGCTCGTGGAGGACGCGCAGGCCGGCAAGAGCCGCGTGCAGCGCCTCGCCGACCGCATCTCCGGCGTGTTCGTCCCGATCGTCATCGTCCTGTCGGTGCTCACGCTGCTGGCGTGGATGATCGTCGGCGGGTTCAGCGGCGATTCCATCGCCGCCGGCTTCACCGCCGCCGTCGCGGTCCTGATCATCGCCTGCCCCTGTGCCCTGGGGCTCGCGACCCCCATCGCGATCCTCGTCGGCACGGGCCGCGGCGCCCAGCTGGGCGTGCTCATCACCGGCCCCGAAGCGCTCGAAGCCGCCGACCGGATCGACACCGTCGTGCTCGACAAGACGGGCACCGTCACCGAGGGGCGCATGACCGTCACCTCCGTCGTCTCGATCGGCGACGCGGATGCCGCGCGCATCGGTCACCTCGTCGGCTCCCTCGAGCGGGCGTCCGAACATCCCCTCGCGCGCGCCGTGGCAGACCTCGCGACCGCGCCCGCGGAGGTCACCGCGTTCGCGGGACATGCCGGGCGCGGTGTCACCGGCACGGTCGAGGGCCACGACGTCTTCGCCGGCCGGGGCGCCTTCGCCGTCGCGCAGGCGGGTGAGCTTCCCGAGGCGGCGCGCGCCGCGGTCGCCGCGGCCGAGGAAGCGGGCGCGACCGCGGTCGTCGCCGGCTGGGAC
>JAEYAG010000233.1 GCA_023451265.1 Actinomycetes bacterium
GTGCGGCACTCCGCGCAGACGAGCACGGGCGCGTACCCCGGGCGGGCGACCTGGACGAGCACGGGGCCGTGCGCGAGCGCGTCGCGCGCGGCCGCGAAGGCACTGGAGGGGACGCGTGCGCCGCGGGACTCCCCCTCGCGCGTGGCGGAGAGGACGACGGCGGGGCTCGCTCGGCGCGCCGCCGGCAGGTCGCGCACCCAGCCGAGCTGCACGAGGCGCTCGACATCGGTGGTCCGGGTGTGCCCGGCGAGCACGAGCGCGGACCCCTCGAGCTCCTGCCGGATGAGTGCCGCGTCGCGGGCGTGCACGCCGGGGCTCAGCGGCTCGGCCAAGAGCGCATCGCCGTCGTCCCAGATCATGACGCAGCCGACGTCGTGCGCGGGGGCGTAGACCGTGGAGCGGTTGCCGACGACGATCGTGGGCGCCGGGGACAGCAGTCGCAGATACGTCGCGTACCGCTCCGGGCCGGACCGCCGTGCGTCGTCGCGGACGACGGCGTCTGCCTCGAGCGCGAGCGCGTCGCGGGCGAGCACGGCGAGCACCTGGTCCTGGTCGCGCTGATCCGGCAGCACCACGATCGCGCTCCGCCCCTGCGCGAGGGTGCGGACGGCGATCGCCGCCAGCAGCTCGGCCCACGCGCCGACGGGCTGCGCCGTGCTGGGGCGGGGCGGGGCATCGAGGGCGAGCCGTTCCGCGGCGGCGACGGCGTCGGCGAGCCCCGGATAGGGGGCGAGGATGCCGTCGGCCCACGCCGCGGCATCCGGGTTCACCTGCGGTGGCTCGGGGGTGGGCGCGGCCAGCCACGCCTTCTCCGCCCGGACCATGCGCTTGGGGATGACGAGACGGAGGATGTCGCTCGCCGACCCGGCGGCGCGGTCGGCCGCGCGCCGCGCCAGCGCGTAGAGGGCGGGGGTGAGCACCGGTGTCGGCGAGACCACGGCATCCAGTTCGGACAGCGGCCGGCCATCGGGGTCGGAGGTGCCGAGTTCGACGAGGTACCCGTCGACGACGCGGCCCGCCGAGCGCAGCGGCACCCGCACGCGCACACCGGGGATCGCCTCGGCGGCGAGCCGCTCCGGAATGGCGTAGTCGAACAGCCGGTCCAGCTGCGGCAGCGGCGAGTCGATGAGCACGCGGGCGACGTTGGTCACGCTGACTCCGTCGCTCCCGCCTGTGCCGGCCTCACAGCCCGGCGGCGGCGCGCAGCTCCTCGACGCGGTCCGTGCGCTCCCAGGTGAAGTCGGGCAGTTCGCGGCCGAAGTGACCGTACGCGGCGGTGGCGGCGTAGATGGGCCGCAGCAGATCGAGCTGCTCGATGATCGCCTTGGGGCGCAGGTCGAACACGTCGCGGATCGCCGCCGTGATGACCTCGTCGGCGACATGACCGGTGCCGAAGGACTCCACGTACAGGCCGACCGGCTTCGCCTTGCCGATGGCGTACGCCACCTGCACCTCGAGGCGGTCGGCGAGACCGGCGGCGACGGCGTTCTTGGCCACCCACCGCATCGCGTAGGCAGCGGAGCGGTCGACCTTCGACGGATCCTTGCCGCTGAAGGCACCGCCGCCGTGACGGGACGCGCCGCCGTAGGTGTCGATGATGATCTTGCGGCCGGTGAGCCCGGCGTCGCCCTTGGGGCCGCCGATCACGAACGGGCCGGCCGGGTTGATGTAGTAGCTGACGTCAGGAAGCTGAAGACCCGTGCGCTCGAGCACCGGGTCGATGACCTCGGCCCGCACGGCGGCGCGCAGCGCCTTCTGCGAGATGTCGGGGTGGTGCTGGGTCGACAGCACGACCGACTCGACGGTCTTCGGGACCGAGCCCTCGTAGCCGAGGGTGACCTGGGTCTTGCCGTCGGGTCGGAGGAACGGCAGGCTGCCGTCGCGGCGCACCTCGCTCAGGCGCTCCGCGATGCGGTGCGCGGTCCAGATGGCCATCGGCATGAGCTCGGGCGTCTCGTTGGTCGCGTAGCCGAACATGATGCCCTGGTCGCCGGCGCCCTGCAGATCATGCGGGTCTTCGGAGCCGTCCTCACGGCGCTCGAACGCCTTGTCGACGCCGGCGGCGATGTCGGAGGACTGCGCGCCGATCGACACGCTCACCCCGCACGAGTCGCCGTCGAACCCGGTGTCGCTGGAGGTGTAGCCGATGCGGTTCACGACCTCGCGGACGATCGCGGGGATCTCGACGTAGGCGCTTGTGGAGACCTCGCCGGCGACGTGCACGAGACCGGTGGTGACGAGGGTCTCCACCGCGACGCGCCCGTCGGGGTCGGCGGCGATGATCGCGTCGAGGATCGAGTCGGAGATCTGGTCGCAGATCTTGTCGGGGTGTCCCTCGGTGACGGACTCGGATGTGAACAGGCGCAGCTGGCTCATCGATTCTCCTGACGGAACGGGCTCACACAATCATGCCCGCGGTCCCCGACATCGCGGGTCACGCGGGCATGGCGACGCCACACGGCGTCATGCGATCACGCGGTGATCACTCGACGGGGCGCAGCCGCAGCTTGTCCTCGTGGATCTCGTGCAGCGCGATCGTCAGCGGCTTGTCCTCGACGGACGAGTCGACGAGCGGCCCGACGTTGTCGAACAGGTTGCCCTCGTGCAGGTCGGAGTAGTAGTCGTTGATCTGCCGCGCACGCTTGGCCGCGTAGATGACGAGCTGGTACTTGGAGTCGACCTTGTCGAGCAGCGCGTCGATGGGCGGGTCGATGATGCCCTGGTCACGTCCGGCCATGGGAAACCTCCTGGATCGGATGGCGGTGGTGAAGTCGGAGGCGTCGGCGGTGCCGAGCGCATCCGACCATTCTATCAGCCGGCGAGCCGCGCGATCTCGGCCGCCGCGCGGGCGACGTCGTCGTTCACGACGCGGTAGTCGAACTCGCCCTGCGCGGCCAGCTCGACCTTCGCGGTCTTCAGCCGGCGCGTGCGCTCCTCGTCGTCTTCGGTCCCCCGGCCGACGAGGCGCTGGACAAGCTCGTCCCAGCTCGGCGGCGTGAGGAAGACGAGCGTGGCGTCGGGGGCGGCGGCGCGCACCTGACGCGCGCCCTGCAGGTCGATCTCCAGCAGCACGGTGCGCCCGTCGGCGAGGGCCTGCTCGATCGGCGCGCGGGGGGTGCCGTACCGGTAGGCGTTGTGCACCGTGGCGTGCTCGAGCAGCGCACCGCTGCGGATGAGCTCGTCGAAGGCCGCGTCGTCCACGAAGAAGTAGTGCTCGCCGTTGACCTCGCCGGGGCGGGGCTTGCGCGTGGTCGCCGACACCGACAGCAGGATCTCGGGGTGGTGCTCCTTGATGTGCGCGGCGACGGTCCCCTTGCCGACGGCGGTGGGGCCGGCCAGCACGATGAGCCGGCTGCGGCCCGCGCGGGGCTGCAGCGGCGGGAACCGGCCGTCGAGCCAGCGCTGCAGCGCGACCCGCTGACGCACGCCGAGGCCGCCGAGGCGCTTGACCGGCGAGATCTCGAGGTCGGCGAGGATGCGGTCGCGCTTGCCCTCTCCGATCGCCGGCAGCGCGGTCAGGAAGTCGGGCACACGCATCGCGCCGGCGGGCGAAGCGGGATCGTCCAGGGCGCGCTGCAGTAGCTCCTGCGGGGTGATGACGCGCATCGCGACGTCGTGCTTGAGCGCCGCGCGCTCGCGGCGGGCGGCGACGGCGCGGCGGGATGCGGCGACGCGGTCGACCTCGGGTGGGGTGCGGGAATCAGCCATCGGATTCTCCACGGTACAGCCCCGCGCGCTCGCGGATGCGCTCGGCGAGGCGGTCGGGACCGGCGGAGAGGATGCTGCGGCTCTCGCTGGCGACGACCTGCGAGGCGACGTAGCCGAAGAGCCGGTCGAGGTCCCCCGGCTCGGCTCCCTGCACCCCGAAGCCGGGGGCGAGGATCGGGGTGCCCGCCAGCACGACGTCGGTGAGCCCGAAGGAGCGACGGTCGGTGGTCGCCCCGACGACGAGGCCGATGGGTCCGAGCGATCCGGGCGCGCCGATGTTGCGCGCCGCGACGTCGTGCGCGACGCGTTCTGCGACGGTCTCCTCCTCGTCCACGCGGGCGCGCTGCACGGGCGCCGCCTCGGGGTTGCTCGTCGCGGCGAGGACGAACACGCCCTTGTCGTGCGAGATCGCGGTCGAGAAGGCGACGTGCAGCGAGTCGGCACCGAGGTAGGGGCTGAGGGTCACGGCATCCGCCTCCAGCGGCGCCCCCGGAACGAGCCAGGCCGCGGCGTAGCCGTCCATCGTGGTGCCGATGTCGCCGCGCTTGGCGTCGGCGATGACGATCAGCCCCGCCGCCCGCGCCGCCGCCATGGTCTCTTCGAGCGCGGCGAAGCCGGCGGCGCCGAACCGTTCGAAGAACGCGACCTGGGGCTTCACGACGCCGACCCGCTCGGCGGCGGCTTCGACGGTGCGGAGGCCGAACTCACGCGCTCCCGCCGCCGACACCTCCAGTCCCCACGACCGCAGCAGCGCCTCGTGCGGGTCGATCCCGACGCACAGCGGCCCGTGCGCGTCGAGCGCGCCGCGCAGTCGCTGACCGAACGAGGTCATGCCATCGCCTTCCGCTCGGCGCGATCCTGCGCGTACTCCTGCAGGCTCCGCACCTCGAAGCCGGACCGCAGCACCGGCAGGGCGCTGACGGCGGCGCCGAGGACGGCCATCGTTGTGAACAGGGCCTTGTCGGCGGCGACCGCAGCCGCACGGATCTCGTAGCCGTCCGCCCGGGCGATGCCGCCCGACGGCGTGTTCACGACGATGTCGATCTCGCCGGCGTTGATGAGGTCGACGACGTTGCGCTCCCCCGTCTCCTGCGTCGCGGAGTACTTGTTCACGACATCGACGCGGATGCCGTTGCGCGCGAGGATCTCGGCGGTGCCCTCGGTCGCGACGAGCCGGAAGCCCAGCTCCTGCAGGCGGTGGGCGGGCAGGATGACCGCGCGCTTGTCGTCGTCGGACACCGAGAGGAACACCGTGCCGGAGGTCGGCATGCCGCCGTACGCGGCGGACTGGCTCTTCGCGAACGCGGTCGGGAAGTCGCGGTCGATGCCCATGACCTCGCCGGTCGAGCGCATCTCGGGGCCGAGAACCGAGTCGACGGTGTGCCCGTCGGCGGTGCGGAACCGCTTGAACGGCAGCACGGCCTCTTTGACGGCGACCGGCGCGTCCAGCGGCACGCGCGAGCCGTCCTGCTCCGGCAGCATCCCCTCGGCCTTCAGCTCCGCGACGGTCGCGCCCGCCATGATGCGGCTCGCCGCCTTCGCGAGCGGGATGCCGAGGGCCTTGGACACGAACGGCACCGTGCGGCTCGCCCGGGGGTTCGCCTCGATGACGTAGAGGACGCCCGCCGAGACGGCGAACTGCACGTTCAGCAGCCCGCGGACGCCGACACCCTCGGCGATCGCGAGGGTCGCGGTGCGCACGCGGTCGATCTCGGTGCGGCCGAGCGAGACCGGCGGCAGGGTGCAGGAGGAGTCGCCGGAGTGGATGCCGGCCTCTTCGAGGTGCTCCATGACGCCGCCGATGTACAGCTCGTGCCCGTCGTACAGGGCGTCGACGTCGAGCTCCATGGCGTCGTCGAGGAAGCGGTCGACCAGCAGCGGCTTGCCCTCCTCGATCACGACCTCGCCGGCGGTGCGCACGAAGTAGTCGCGCAGGCTCTCGGTGTCGTAGACGATCTCCATGCCGCGGCCACCGAGCACGAAGCTCGGACGCACGAGCACGGGGTAGCCGATCTCCTCGGCGATCGCCACGGCGCCCGCCTCGTCGACGGCGGTGTCGTGGCGGGGAGCGACGAGGCCCGCCCGGTCGAGCAGCTGCGAGAACAGCTCCCGCTCTTCGGCGATGTCGATCGCGGCGGGCGAGGTGCCGAGAATCGCGTAGCCGGCCTCCTCGATCCCCTTCGCGAGACCGAGCGGCGTCTGGCCGCCCAGCTGGCAGACGACTCCGAGGATCGTGCCCGACTGCGCCTCCGCATGCAGCACCTCCAGCACATCCTCGAGGGTCAGCGGCTCGAAGTACAGCCGGTCGCTCGTGTCGTAATCGGTCGAGACCGTCTCGGGGTTGCAGTTGACCATGACGGTCTCGAACCCGGCATCGCTCAGCGCGAACGAGGCGTGCACGCACGAGTAGTCGAACTCCACGCCCTGCCCGATGCGGTTCGGGCCCGACCCGATGATGACGACCTTCGTGCGCTCCGACGGCGTCACCTCGGTCTCGTAGTCGTAGCTGGAGTAGTGGTACGGCGTGAGCGCCGGGAACTCCCCCGCGCACGTGTCGACCGTCTTGTAGACGGGACGGATGCCGAGGCCGTGGCGGATGCCGCGGATCTCGCTCTCGGAGTCGCCGCGGAGCTCGGCGAGCTGCGCGTCGCTGAAGCCGTGCTCCTTCGCGAGGCGGAGCGTTGCGGCATCCAGCTCCGGCGCCTGCCGGACGAACTCGGCGACCTCGTTGATGAGGGCGATCTGGTCGAGGAACCAGGGGTCGATCTTCGTGGCCTCGAAGGCCTGCGCGACCGTCGCGCCCTTGCGCATCGCCTGCTGCAGCACGACGATGCGGCCGTCGGTGGGCGTCTTCGCGATCTCGAGCAGTTCCTCCACCGACCGCGACTCGGGGCCCCAGTGGAAGCTCGATCCGCGCTTCTCGAGCGAGCGCAGCGCCTTCTGCAGCGCCGTGGCGTAGTTGCGGCCGATCGCCATCGCCTCGCCGACCGACTTCATGGTGGTCGTGAGTGTCGTGTCGGCGTTCGGGAACTTCTCGAAGTTGAACCGCGGCACCTTGACGACGACGTAGTCGAGCGTCGGCTCGAAGCTCGCCGGCGTCGCCTGCGTGATGTCGTTGGGCACCTCGTCGAGGCGGTAGCCGATCGCGAGCTTCGCGGCGAGCTTCGCGATCGGGAAGCCGGTCGCCTTCGACGCCAGCGCCGACGAGCGCGAGACGCGCGGGTTCATCTCGATGACGATGATGCGCCCGGTCGCGGGGTCGACGGCGAACTGGATGTTGCAGCCGCCGGTGTCCACGCCGACGGCGCGGATGATGTCGATGCCGATGTCGCGCAGCTTCTGGTACTCGCGGTCGGTGAGGGTGAGCGCGGGCGCCACCGTGATGGAGTCACCGGTGTGCACGCCGACGGGGTCGACGTTCTCGATCGAGCAGACGACGACCGTGTTGTCGGACGTGTCGCGCATGAGCTCGAGCTCGTACTCCTTCCAGCCGAGGATCGACTCCTCCAGGAGCACTTCGGTCGTCGGGGAGTCGCGCAGCCCGGCCCCGCCGATGCGGCGGAGGTCCTCCTCGTCATAGGCGAAGCCCGAGCCGAGGCCGCCCATCGTGAAGGAGGGGCGCACGACCAGCGGGTAGCCGAGCTCGGCGGCGCCGGCGAGGAGATCGTCCATCGTGTGGCAGATGACGCTGCGGGCGACATCCGCCCCGGCATCCAGCACCAGCTGCTTGAAGATCTGGCGATCTTCGCCCTTGCGGATGGCGTCGACCTTCGCGCCGATGAGCTCGACGCCGTACTTGTCGAGGATCCCCTGCTCGTGCAGCGCCATGGCGGCGTTGAGGGCCGTCTGCCCGCCCAGGGTCGGGAGGATCGCGTCGGGCTTCTCCTTCGCGATGATCGTCTCGATGACCTCAGGGGTGATCGGCTCGATGTAGGTCGCGTCGGCGAAGTCGGGGTCGGTCATGATCGTCGCCGGGTTGGAGTTCACGAGGATGACGCGGACGCCCTCCTCGCGGAGGACCCGGCAGGCCTGCGTGCCGGAGTAGTCGAACTCGCACGCCTGGCCGATGACGATCGGGCCGGAGCCGATGACGAGGACGCTCTTGATGTCGTCGCGCTTGGGCATCAGTTCTTGTCCTTCTTGATGTGTTCGGTCGTTGAGCGAGCGGAGCGAGACGAAACGTCGCCAGGTCCGTCGGCCCGTTTCGTCTCGTCGCTTCGCTCCTCGCTCAACGACCGGTGACTGACGACCAGGTCGCGGAACCGGTCGAAGAGATAGTTGGCGTCGTGCGGGCCGGCGGCCGCCTCGGGGTGGTACTGCACGCTGAACGCGGGGATGTCGAGGGCGCGCAGGCCCTCCACGACGTTGTCGTTGAGCCCGATGTGGCTCACCTCGACGCGGCCGTAGCCGTTCGGCGAGTCCACTTCACCCTCGAGCGGCGCGTCGACGGCGAAGCCGTGATTGTGCGCCGTGATCTCCACGCGCCCGGTCTGCTTGTCGAGCACCGGCTGGTTGATGCCGCGGTGGCCGAACGGCAGCTTGTAGGTGCCGAACCCGAGGGCACGGCCGAGCAGCTGGTTGCCGAAGCAGATGCCGAAGAACGGCAGACCTCGGTCGAGCACACCCCGCAGCAGCGTGACGTGGTCGTCGGATGCCGCGGGGTCGCCGGGTCCGTTGGAGTAGAACACCGCGACGGGGTCGATCGCGAGGACCTCCTCGATCGTCGCGCTCTGTGGCAGCACGTGCACGTCGAAGCCGCGGTCGGCGAGGTTCTCGATCGTCGCCTGCTTGACGCCGAGGTCGAGTACCGCGAGGGCGCCGAGGCGCTCGCCGCGCGCCGGCGTGACCTCGACGCTCGCGACCGACACCGCGGCGGACAGGTTCTGTCCGGCCATCCGCGGCGCCTCGCGCACCTGGCGCAGCTGCTCCTCGGCATCCAGCGTCGCGGCTTCGCCGGAGAACACTCCCCCGCGCATCGAGCCGGCCGAGCGCAGCACGCGCGTGACGGCGCGCGTGTCGATGCCGGAGATGCCGACGATGCCGTCGCGGGTGAGGGCGTCGTCGAGCGACTCCTCGGAGCGCCAGTTCGACACGACGCGCGAGGGGTCGCGGACGATGTACCCGGCGACCCAGATGCGGCGCGATTCGACGTCTTCGCTGTTCATGCCGGTGTTGCCGATGTGCGGCGCGGTCTGCAGCACGATCTGGCCCGCGTAGGACGGGTCGGTGAGGGTCTCCTGGTAACCGGTCATGCCGGTCGCGAAGACGACTTCGCCGAGCGTCGTGCCGCGCGCGCCGTAGGCGCGGCCGGGGTGGCGGGAGCCGTCTTCGAGGACGAGGACGGCGGGGTCGGTGGTGAAGGAGGTCATGCGTCGGTTCCCGTCGGGGTAGTGGAAGTCGAGGCGGGCAGGATGGCGGCGATCGCCGCCGCGAGCGCGCGGGCGGAGCCGTCCTGCGGGCGGAGGTAGCTGTCGACGAGTGTGTCGCCGGCGCGCCAGGTCAGGCGGACGAGGCCGCCGGGCTCGACGACGCGGTCGATCGCGACGGTCGCGAGCTCCACCTCGGCGATGCGGGCGGTCTCGAGGAACAGCCGGGGCTGGCCGGTGAGGTCCAGCGCGACGCCGAGGTCGGTGATGGTGATGTCGACGCGGGAGCGGAAGCCGAGGCCCCGGATCGCGAGTCGCTCGAGCGGCTCGCCGTGGCGGGTCGTGGCCACGTACAGCCCGGAGGCGCGTTCACGCTCCACGGCGGCGGCCGGCGCCTCGCCGAACGGCGCGGCGAGGCCGGCGTCGCGGCGGGCGCGTCGTCGCCAGGCGATGACGCCGAGCGCGAGCAGCACGATCGCGACGGCGATCATGACGATCATGGCGCCCTCGCGGGTCATGCGCGCACCCCCGCCGTCATCTCGGGCGCCACGACGGCGTCTTCGACGGTCGCCGCGCCCCGGAAGAGCGTCCAGCGCACCTCGCCGGGGAGTTCGCGCCCGAGGTAGGGCGAGTTCACGCTGCGGCCGTGGAGGTCGCCACGGGCGAAGGTGCGCACCGGGGCGGGGTCGTACAGGGTGAAGGATGCCGGGGCGCCCGCCTCGAGCGGCGTGCCGGCGCCGCTGAGCCGGCCGATGCGAGCCGGTGTGGCCGACATCACGCGTGCGACGTCGTCCCACGTCAGCATCCCGGTCTCGACCATGGCCTGGTGCACGACGCGCAGGGCCGACTCGAGCCCGACCATGCCGTTGGCGGCGGCCTGCCACTCGCACGACTTGCTCTCGTCGGGGTGCGGCGCGTGGTCGGTCGCGACGATATCGATCGTGCCGTCGGCGAGGCCTTCGCGCACCGCCTGCACGTCCTCGTCACGGCGCAGCGGCGGGTTCACCTTGAAGCGCGCGTCGTAGCCGCGGACAAGCTCTTCGGTCAGCAGCAGGTGGTGCGGCGTGACCTCGGCCGTGACGTCGACGCCGCGCTTCTTGGCCCAGCGGATGATGTCGACCGAGCCTGCCGTGGACAGGTGGCACACGTGCAGGCGCGAGCCGACGTGCTCGGCGAGCAGCACGTCGCGGGCGATGATCGACTCCTCCGCGACGGCCGGCCAGCCGGCGAGGCCCAGCTCCGCCGAGACGGTGCCCTCGTTCATCTGGGCGCCCTCGGTCAGCCGCGGGTCCTGTGCGTGCTGGGCGACGACGCCGTCGAACGCCTTCACGTACTCCAGCGCCCGGCGCATGATGAGCGGGTCGAAGACGCAGAAGCCGTCGTCGCTGAAGACGCGGACGCGAGCGCGCGACGAGGCCATGGCGCCGAGTTCGGCGAGGCGCTCCCCCTTCTGCCCGACGGTGACGGCGCCGATCGGCTGCACGTGCACGTAGCCGGCGGCCTCGCCGAGGGCGAGCTCCTGCTCCACGACGCCAGCGGTATCGGCGACCGGCGAGGTGTTGGGCATGGCGAAGACGGTCGTGTAGCCGCCGGCCGCGGCCGCGCGCGACCCGGTGAGGATCGTCTCGGAGGCTTCGTACCCGGGCTCGCGCAGGTGCGTGTGCAGGTCGACGAGGCCGGGCAGGGCGATGAGGCCGTCGGCATCCACGATGCGCGCACCGGCGCGGCTGAGGCCGGTGCCGACCTCGGCGATGATGCCGTCTTCGACGATGAGGTCCGCGGCATCCGTGCCGTTGAGCTTCGCGCCGCGGATCAGATACGCAGTTCCTTGTGCCGGTCCCTGAGCCTGTCGAAGGGTGGTCCCTGAGCCTGTCGAATGGGTCATTGGGCGTCCTCCTCTTGTCCCGCCAGCAGCAGGTACAGCGCCGCCATGCGGACCGAGACGCCGTTCGCGACCTGTTCGAGCACGGTCGAGCGCGGGGAATCGGCGGCGTCGGCGGAGATCTCCAGCCCTCGGTTCATGGGACCGGGGTGCATGACAATGCTACCTTCCGGCAGGGCGGCCAGCCGCGCCGCGTCGAGGCCCCAGCGCCGCGAATACTCCCGTTCAGTGGGGAAATACGCGGCGTTCATGCGCTCCAGCTGGATGCGGAGCATCATGACGGCGTCGGGGGCGGCGGCGATCGCCGCGTCGAGGTCGTACTCGATCCGCACCGGCCAGCCGCTGACGTCCTGCGGGATGAGCGTCGGCGGGGCGACGAGCGTCACCTCGGCGCCGAGCGTGCGCAGCAGCCACACGTTCGACCGCGCCACGCGCGAGTGCAGCACGTCGCCGACGATCGTGACGCGGATGCCGCTGAGGTCCCGCCCACGGCTGTCGTCGCCGAACCGACGCTTGCGGATCGTGAACGCGTCCAGCAGGGCCTGCGTCGGGTGCTCGTGCGTCCCGTCGCCGGCGTTGACGACACCGGCGGTGATCCAGCCGCTCGATGCGAGGGTGTGCGGGGCGCCGGAGGCGCCGTGGCGGATGACCACGGCATCCGCCCCCATCGCCTGCAGCGTCTGCGCGGTGTCCTGCAGCGACTCCCCCTTGCTGACGGAGGAGCCTTTCGCGGAGAAGTTGATGACGTCGGCGGAGAGGCGCTTGGCGGCCGCCTCGAACGAGATGCGGGTGCGGGTGGAGTCCTCGAAGAAGAGGTTCACGATCGTCTTGCCGCGCAGGGTCGGGAGCTTGCGCACCTCGCGGGACTGCGTGTCGCGCATCTCCTCGGCGACGTCGAGGATGCGGAGGGCATCGTCGCGGGAGAGCGTCTGGGTGTCGAGGAGGTGCCTCATGACTCGATCGTCACCTCTTCGATGCCGTCCACCTCGGCGAGGTGCACGTTGACGCGCTCGCTGCGGGCGCTCGGCAGGTTCTTGCCGACGAAGTCGGGGCGGATCGGCAGCTCGCGGTGACCGCGGTCGACGAGGATCGCCAGGCGCACCGCGGCCGGGCGGCCGATGTCGTTCAGGGCGTCGAGGGCGGCGCGGATCGAACGCCCCGAGAACAGCACGTCGTCCACGAGCACGACCGTCCTGCCGTCGATCCCGCCGGCGGGGATCTGCGTCGGCTGCGGCGTGCGTGTGGGGTTGCGGTGCAGGTCGTCGCGGTACATCGTGACGTCGAGCGCTCCGACGGGGACGCCGACGCCGGCGATGTCGGCGAGCAGCCCGCCGATGCGGTTCGCGAGAGTGACGCCGCGCGTGGGGATGCCGAGGAGGACGAGGTCCCGGGGGCCCTTGTTGGACTCGAGGATCTCGTGGGAGATCCGAGTCAGAGCGCGTGCGATATCAGCGTCGTGCATCACGGTGCGCGTGGTACCGGTGCTCATCCGCCGCTCCCTTCTCCGCCTCACAGGACGGTGTTAAAGGTTGCTGTGGTTCCGCCTCCCACCCTACCCGACCGGTGCAGGTGGCTGGTCTCGATACGCCTCCGCGCCGGTCGTTGAGCGAGCGAGGAACGAGCGAGACGAAACGTCGCAAGCTGTTCCTGGGAGGGTTGCGGCGTTTCGTCTCGGTCGCTGGCGCTCCCTCGCGGGGCGACCGTGGAGAGGACCGCCCCCCCGGTCGTTGAGCGAGCGAGGAACGAGCGAGACGAAACGTCGCAAGCTGTCTCCGGAAGGGTGCGGCGTTTCGTCTCGGTCGCTGGCGCTCCCTCGCGGGGCGACCGGTGGGTCCGGCGGCGCGGGCCCGCGGTCAGCCGGCGGGGGTGGTTTCGACGATGCGCTCGGCGCGGATCGGGTGCCCCGGCGTGGTGAGGCACTTGCCGCTGGCGAGGTCCCACTTCCAGTCGTGCAGGGCGCAGGTCAGCACGCCGTCCTCGATCTTGCCGGTCTTGGTGAGATCGGCGCGCAGGTGCGGGCAGCGGCGCTGCAGCATCCAGCCGTCGATCTCGGCATCCTCGGTCTGATCGGACTGCTCGGCGTACCAGTTCTCGACGTACTCGATGCGGTCGCGGGACAGGCACTTCAGGAACGTCGTCAGGAACTCGTTGAACTTGCCCGAACGGCCCACCTCGAACTGCATCGACAGGAAGATCGAGTTCGACCAGTCGATCTCGTGGTCGCGGATGTTCGTCGAGACGAGATCGGCGGGGATCGTGTACCAGTAGATGCAGTCCTCCCCCGCGTACTCGCGCACCTTCGCCTTCGGGAAGTCCACGACCATGTCGAGCTCTCCGATGCGGAAGCGCACATTGCCGCCGACGCCGGTGCGGATCGTGCGCGCACGGCGCAGCAGCGGCTCCCACCACTCCTTGATCGCGGCGAGCATCTCGTCGGGCGCGATGACCTCGGCGCGCGTCGCGATCTCGGCGATGACCTCGTCCTGACGGCTGTCCCGCTGCTCGGCGAGGTAGTCCCACTTGTCGTCGAACACCCAGTCGATCTCGTCCTGCGAGTACAACGTCTGCGTGACCTCGATCGCGCCGTCGGTGAGGTCCACCTGCGTGCCGGGAACGAACTCGTGCCCCTTCTGGTCCGGACGCTCGGCCCGCATGTGCGCGAGGAACTGGCGCTGATCGGTGAAGATCGAGTCGTTCTCGAGCCCCAGGCCGTTGAAGCGGAAGAGGTCCTCGCGCAGGAACATCGGCGGCCCCGCCATGGGGAACACGTGCTCGGCATCCACCTTCTCGATGTAGTACATCGCGCGCTTGTTCTGCGCGTCGCGCTTGAGCTGGGCGAAGTGCTGCTTGGAGTCCTGCGGCAGGTCGTAGACCATCGGCCACCAGATGGCTCCCGAGACCTGCGTGAAGTACGCGTCGGGCTTGCTGAAGCTCATCAGCCTCTCGAGATCCAGCGGGTGCGAGTCGTTCTGGTTCAGGATGCTGGCGGTGCCGTCGTCGACGCTGAGCGACGAGTCTCCGATGGGGCCGTCGCTGGGCGCGCGCAGCGGCGTCACCATGATCTTCAGGCCGCCCGGGTACTCCAGCGGGACCCCCGCCTGCGTGTAGACGATGTTGTCGTAGCCGAGCGCGCGGATGTCGACCTCGAGATCGTCCGTCGGGTACTCCGGCAGCAGGACAGCGATGTCCTTCGGCACATAGCGCTCCAGCAGCCGCGGGTCGAAGTGGTCGCGGTGGCGGTGCGAGATGTAGAGGAAGTCGGCCTTGCCGAACCGCTCCCAGTCCAGGCCCCGGTTGTCGGGGAAGGGGAACCACGACCCGAAGAAGCTCGGCCCGATCACGGGGTCGCAGAGGATGCTGCCGCCGGTCGTCTCGATGAACATGCCGGCGTGGCCGAGACCCGTGATCCGCATGGAACCTCCTGTGTCGAACAGCTGTCGAGTCTACGCGGCGGTCGCCCCGCGATCCTGGCGCCCCGCTGGGCGCGTGCCGTTCACGGCTCGAGCAGGTCGCGGATGTCGGCTGCGGTGAGTGACTGCGCGAGCAGGTCGTCCTCGCCCATCACCGACTGGAACAGCCGCGCCTTGCGCTGCTGCAGGGCGACCACCTTCTCCTCGATCGTGCCGCCGGAGATCAGCCGGTACACGTTCACGGGGCGCGTCTGACCGATGCGGTGGGTGCGGTCGACCGCCTGCGCCTCCGCGGCCGGGTTCCACCACGGATCCATGAGGAAGACGTAGTCGGCTTCGGTGAGCGTGAGGCCGAAGCCGCCGGCCTTCAGGCTGATGAGGAACACCGGCACGTCGCCGCCCCGGAATCCGGCGACGACGTCGCTGCGACGCCGGGTCGACCCGTCGAGGTACGCGTACCGGATGCCGTGGGCGTCGAAGTCGGCGCGGACGAGGTCGAGGTACGACGTGAACTGGCTGAACACGAGCGCACGATGGCCTTCGGCGATGAGCTCCCCCAGCTGCTCTCGCAGCGCGTCGAGCTTGGCCGAGCGGATGCCGGGGTCGCCCGCATCCACGAGCGCAGGCGCCAGGGCGAGCCGGCGCAGGAGTGTCAGCGACCGGAACACGATGAAGCGGTTGCGGTCGAGGTCGTCGAGCAGCCCCAGCACCTTGCGGCGCTCCCGCTGCAGGACGGCGTCGTACACGGCGCGGTGCGCCGGGCCGAGCTCGATCGTCAGCACCTGCTCCTGCCGCGGCGGGAGCTCGGGCGCGACGAGCTCCTTCGTGCGCCGCAGGACGAACGGGCGCACCCTGCTGCGCAGGCGTTCCAGACGGCGCTCCCGGTAGGGGCCGCCCTCTTCGTTCTCGGGCACCTTGCCCTGCTCGATCGGCTTGACATACTCCTCGCGGAACCGGCGCGGCGAGGGGAACAGCCCGGGGCAGGCCAGGGCCAGCAGCGCCCACAGTTCGGTGAGCGAGTTCTCCAGCGGGGTGCCGGTGACCGCGACCACCATGTCGGCGCGCAGCTCCTGGATCGCCCGGTGCACGCGCGTGCGGGGGTTCTTCGCGAACTGCGCCTCGTCGAGCACGACGCAGGCGAAGTCGCCCGCGGCGTAGAGGTCCGCGTCGAGGCGCAGCAGCGTGTAGGAGGTCACGACGACGTCGGCGCCGGACCACGGCGGCTCGCCCGCGTCCGGGTTCGCGAGGCGTCCCGTCCCGGTCTTCCGCGGCGACGTGGCCGCGGTCTCCTCGACGAGGTGCACCTTCAGTCCCGGCGTGAACCGCGCCGCCTCGGCGCGCCACGTCGCGAGCACCGACGTCGGCGCCACGACGAGCACCGGGCGGCGCTCGCCGCCCTCGCGGATGTGCGCGATGAGGGCGAGCACCTGCAGCGTCTTGCCGAGGCCCATGTCGTCGGCGAGAACGCCGCCCAGCCGGTGCCGCCACCACAGCGCGAGGCGCTCGAAGCCCTCGCGCTGGTAGGGGCGCAGCTCGGCGTGCAGCCCCGTCGGCACCGCCGCGGTGACCGGCGCCTCATCCCGGAGCCCCTCCGCCGCGGCCCGCCACGCCACCGCGGGCTGGGACTCGTCGGCGAGGTCTTCGAAGTCCTCCCACAGCGGCAGCTGGTAGCGGCTGATCCGCGGGCCCGACTCCCACTCCGGCAGGTCGGCGGCTTCGTCGATGAGCTCGCGCAGGCGGTCGAGGGCAGGGTGCGCGAGGGAGAAGTAGTGGCCGTCGGAGAGCAGCAGCTTCTTCTTGCGCAGTGCGAGGGCGCGGAACAGCGGCGTGAACGGGATGCGGTGCCCGCCGATCTCCACGAGGATGCCGAGGTCGAACCAGTCGGCATCCGTCGTCTCCACGGTCTTCACCGTGATGCGGGGGTCGCCGCCGAGTTCGCGGTAGACCCGCCGACGCCCGCTGGTTTCCACCCGCACGCCGTCGAGCTCCTCGAGGGCCGGGAGCACGTGCACGGCGAACTCGGCCGCATCGACGCCGGTGACCGTCGCCGCCGCCGCGACGGCGAGCCCGCGATCGGTGAACACGCGCTCGACGGCCCGTCGCACGTCGGCCTCGTGGGGATCGTCCGCGATGGTGTCGAATGCCGCGCGGCCGAGGCCCGGCCGCTGCCAGCGCAGGTCGACGCGGATCGTGTCTTCGGGGAGGAAGCGCACCGTCGCGACGAGCGTCGTCTGCTCCGGCGCCGGCAGCACGACGCCCGCGCCGGCCACGACGGTGCCTTCGCGTGCCAGCCGCGGGTACGCCTGGGCGAAGAAGTCCGCCGTCTCGGCGGCGGGGACGGGGACGGGGCGGCCCGCGGCGAGGAGGTCGTGCACGGTGTCGCCGAGGGGCGCCGGGGCGAGGGTGAGCGCGATGCCTCCGGGCTGCACGTCGAACCGATAGACGCCGGAGTGCCCGACGGGGCGGACGGTGCCCGGGTCGGCGACCTCGTCACCGATCGCGACCGATGCGGCGACGTTGAGCCCGCCGGCATCCGTCCGTCCGATCACGACCTCGACGTCGGCGGCGGGGGCAAGGGCGACGCTCTGGTCTCGGGAGACGGCGACGAGCGGGATGCCGAGCGCGTCCGCCGCAGCGAGGTGCGTCCACAGCAGGCTCGACTCGACGGTATCGAGGGTCACCCACTCGGAGTCGTCGCGGTATCCGCCCAGGACGCGGGTGTCGTGGACGATGCCGAAGAGGGTGGTGAACCAGCGGAACTGGTCGCGGCGAAAGAGCAGCGGCGCGCGGCGCAGCGCGTCCCACGACACCTCGGAGCGGATCCACTTGCCGCTGCGGGCGCTGCGGGACAGCGGCCGCAGCC